>DATAES010000150.1:0-40381 GCA_036257895.1 Acidimicrobiales bacterium | reverse complement strand
ATGACCAGCTCAACCACGCACTCAACAGCCGAGTGGTCATCGAGCAGGCCAAGGGCATGGTCGCCGAACGCGAAAGACTCGACATGGAACAAGCATTCGCCACGCTGCGCCGCTACGCCCGCAATCACAACCTGCGACTAGCCGACGTCGCCCGCGACGTCATCAGCGGCACGGTCACCGCATCCGCGCTCGCCCCGCTACCCACCACAGACCCACCCTGAGAACCGCCCTCGCGGCATCGCCTCGCCAACATCCCACTGCGATCACTCGCGTCGGGAAGAAGGCTCCCTGTCTAACTGTCGCTTCATCAACACAGCCACATGCCCATCTTCCAACAGTGTCATGCCGACCCCTTCCCATCCTTCGCCGCCTTCGCGATTGAGCATGGTGACCGAATCGGACTGACCTGGCGCGACGGTCGCTGTCTTGAACGCAGGCAACGCGACAATGAGGTACTCCCACGCGGTCACGGTGCTCCGGCCAGATGTCGAGGCTGCTGGGACCGCGGCACGCCGTGTGTTACTTGACCGCTGCCAAGACGAGTGCTGTCCTCCACAGCGACGACAGGACCGCGACTGTGCACCTCGGTCGCCGACTCGTCGAACCAGGTTTCGGTGAACCCGTCCGGTCGTGGTGCTGTGCCGGCCCAATACGAGCACCCATCGCCAGTCCGGATCCGCACTCGAGACGAGCGGACACGCCCCCACGCCACGGCCTCCGCAGCGGTGACGGCCCGAGCCCGGTCGGCGACACGATCGCCACCGGGGCCGACAAACCAGCAACAGCTGAAGTCGCCGCGCGCTCGGTTGGCTACGAGCCATGCGGTGCCGTCGCCGTGGCGCGGCGCGCGGTGACGTCTCACGGCCGTCCGTCCGCGAGAACATCGCGGTGCTCGTGGCCGAAAGGTCGCCACTGCTGGCAGTCCGCGCACCAAGTCGGGAGCCACCCGTGCTTGTGCAACACATCACGTCTGCAGATCGCACAGAGCGGCATCGGTGGGGCGAACCGTCGTCCGCCGTCGCGCTGAGTCACCGACATCGACGTGCCGAGGATCGCGTCGTTGGTTGGGTGTCCGCAGTTCGCACAACTGGCGTCGGTGACGGTGACCTGTCCGGGTCGCAGGTCGGACGATCCGTGGATGACCGACCAAGTGGGTTGTCGGCGACTGCGCTGCCGATTCATCGTTGGTCCGGACCGGCTGTGTGTGCGTCGCCGAGGAGCGCTGATCGACACGGGGGGCAGAGCCACCAGTCGGGGATCGTGCCGGGGAAGAGATCGGGATCGCCGGGGAACATGAGCCGGCAGCGACCACATTGACGGTGGGGGAGACGGCCATCGTCCTCGGTGGCCGATACGAGTGCGACACCGCTGGGCTGGGACGCGGCGCTAATCGAATGAAGCGGCGAGTGGGCCGACATGACGCTCTTTCTCGGACGTGTGCGTGCGAATCGGTGACTCGCCACGCACTTGACGAACCTCTTCGGTGGCTCAGTGAGCGGTCTTGTTTCGACGCCAGAAGAACCCGAACACGAGAACAGCGACGACTGCGATTCCGACGATGAGCATCGGAAGCTCCGTTTCTGCGCTGGGCGAAACTCCCGGCGGGAATCTGCTCCAGCTGCTGGTCGGAGCATACGCTGGCGAACGAATACTAGCAATCGGTTTCCATAAATGTTCTACTACTGTCATGTCTCGCGACTGGGGGTTTCTCACGAATCATGGGCGAGTCCTGGTTTGCATCGCCCACGACCCGGCCGCGCGGCTGCGTGACATCGCGGCCGAACTCGCGATCACCGAGCGCACGGCATACGGCATCGTCACCGACCTGACCGACGCTGGCTATGTGTTGAAACAGAAGGACGGACGCCGCAACCGGTACGAGGTTCAGGGGCATCTGCCGTTGCGTGATGCAATCACGCGTGAGCGGACCGTTGGAGAGGTGCTGAGCTTGCTCGTCAAGCCGATGCCTCGCCCGAGGCGAAAGCCGACTACGGCCCGGGGTTGAGGCCGCGTCGGTCCCGGGCCTTGATGGTCTGTTCGTAGACAGTCACGTACGCGTCGACCATGCGGTCCCGACCAAACCGCCGGACGGCTGTCTCGCGGATGGTGGCCCGGTCGAGCCGGCCGACGAGGGGCACGGCAGCGGCTGCCGCGTCGAGGTCTTCGACGATCATGCCCGTGACGCCGTCGTCGATGAGCTCCGGCATCGATCCTCGGCCGAACGCGATCACTGGTGTCCCGCACGCCATCGCTTCAACGACGCTGAGGCCGAAGGGTTCGTCGAAGTCGACCAGATGGAGCAGTGCGTGTGCCTGTCCGAGAAGCCGTGGCCGTCGATCAGCGGTGATCGGGCCCAGATAGCGGACGTGGTCATCATCGACTCGGGGAGCGACTGATTCATCGAAGTACTGCTGGTCTTGCACGATGCCGGCGATCAGTAGGGGCATCCCGACGCGGCGAGCGACGTCGATGGCGACAGCGAAGCTCTCTGACGATCGTTGGCTGTTGTTGGGCGCCACCTTCACCCACGAGTACTCCGTCGAGTCCGTGGCGGCCTGCAACCCGTCAATGGTGCTGCACCCTGATCAGTGTTCGTCGCCGGCGGGAACCGCTCGTGTCATCATCAGCGTGCGCACGATCGGCGAGGGCCATCGCTCGTCGATCGGCTTCCGCAGCGGGACGGTCGACACGAACGGTCGAGTCGCGATCGACGACGCAGCGCTGTATCCCGTCATCGGCACCGTGCATCCGGCCGTGTTCGAGCGCGCCGTGTTCCACCGAGACCTGCGCGCCGCAGACAAAGAGAGCGAGAGCGCGGCGTTCGTGCTCGACCACTTGCCCGAAACATTCACCGCTGGAGCCCTTGACGAACGACTCGCCGCGCTCGGGACCCAGCGCGACACACGTCGCGACGTCACCGCCACCGTCGATCGGCTGCGCTCTATCGCTGACCGCAGCTACCGCGTCGACTTCGCACAGGACGTCGAACTGTCCCGGCGTGTCCTGTGGCCGGCCATGGCAGCGGAGTCCCACGGCATGGAAGACGCGCGATTCGTGCGATTCGTCGACTCCGGCGGCGACATCACCTATTACGCGACGTACACCGCCTACGACGGCAACGCCATTCGTCAGCAACTCGTGACCACCCAGGACTTCGTGTCCTTCGACGTCTCCTCACTGGCCGGTCGAGTCGCGACCAACAAGGGCCTCGCTCTGTTCCCGCGCCGGATCAACGGGCGGTTCGCTGCCCTGTCGCGGTTTGATCGCGAGACGAACTCCATCGCATTCTCCGACGATCTACATATCTGGGAGCACGCGACAACACTCCAGGTCCCGCAGCAGTCATGGGAAGTCATCCAGCTCGGCAACTGCGGACCACCGATCGAGACGCCCGACGGCTGGTTGGTGCTGACCCACGGTGTCGGGCCCATGCGCACATACAGCATCGGTGCGCTCCTCCTCGACCTCCACGACCCCTCGATGATCATCGGTCAACTGCCCGAGCCACTACTCACTCCAGAGTCCGACGAACACGACGGCTACGTCCCCAACGTCGTCTACTCCTGCGGTGGACTCCTGCACGGCGACACGCTGGTCATTCCCTACGGCATCGCCGACACATCGACGGGCATTGCCACCGTGAGCTGGACCGAGCTGCGCACCGCGTTGCTCACTACCTAGGCGAACCACGAGTCACGCGGCCCACGGCCACGTCATTGATGGTTGCGGCGAACGACCACGATCCGAGAGCCGGCCGAGATCCACTAAATCGGCTTGATGTATCGAACTCAGTTGATGTAATCTCGCGAGGATGACCGTGCACCAGAACCTGGGCAAGCTCTGCGACGCCAGCCTGGTGCACCACGAAGGAGTTCAGCCGACGGCCGCGACGGCTACTACCACCGTCGATCTGTGGCCGGCGAGAACGGTGACCTTCGTGTTCACGGACATCGAGGGATCAACCCGTCTCCTCCAGCAGCTCGGTGATAGGTACGCCGACGTGCTCGAGACCCACTACGAGTTGATCGCTGCAGCCTTTGCCGGAGCTGGCGGCGTGATATTCGGGTCGCGGGGCGACGCCGTCTTCGCAGCGTTCGTCGATCCGGCTGGCGCCGTCGCGGGCGGACTCGAGGCCCAACGCGCGTTGCGATCGCATCCGTGGGATGGCCATGAAGTTCGGGTGCGAATGGGGATTCACACGGGTGAGGCCGTCGCCCGCGGTGGCACCTACATCGGCCTCGATGTCCACCGCGTGGCCCGGATCTGCTCCGCGGCCCTAGGCGGTCAGGTAGTCGTCTCCGACGCCACCGCGTCCGAGACCGCGTGTGCCCTTCCCGACGGTGCCTGCCTGGTCGACCTCGGCGTCCACTGGCTGAAGGACCTGCCCCAGCCGGACCACCTCTTCGAACTGACGCATCCGGACCTGACGGGCGGAGCCAGGGCGTGACAGCGCACCGCACCGTCGTCGGCGTGAACCCGCCCGATTTCCTTCCGCTGGCGGGCCATCCGCTGCGATGGCAGCTCCTGGGCGAGCTGGCGAGAAGCGACCGAACGGTGCAGGAGCTGACGGGTCTGGTCGGCGAGGCGCAGAACCTCGTCTCGTACCACCTGGGCAAGCTCCGCCATGCAAGCCTGGTTTCGACGCGACGCAGCTCGGCCGATGGCCGCGACGCCTACTACACCGTCGATCTGACTCGCATCGGTGAGCTTCTGTCGGCGACGGCGGGAGCCCTTCACCCTGGCCTTCGCGTCAGTCCCCCATCCGATGGCAACGAGGATCGGGGCGCGGCGACGGTGCTGTTCTTGTGCACCGGCAACAGCGCCCGGTCGCAGATGGCGGAGGCGCTGGCCCGGGATCGTTCGGGAGGAGTCGTTCAGGCCTACAGCGCCGGCAGTCACCCCAAGCCGTTGCACCCCAACGCGGTCCGGGTGATGCGAGACGAGCACGGCGTCGACCTGTCCGGCCACGAGTCGAAGCATCTGAGCGTGTTCACCGACCAACACTTCGACTGGGTGATCAGCCTCTGCGACCGGGTCCGCGAGGTGTGCCCCGAGTTTCCCGGCGACCCCGAAACCATCCACTGGAGCATCCCTGACCCGGCGGCAGCTGGAGCCGATGACGACTCCAGCTACCCGGCATTCCAACAAACCGCTGCCGACCTCGAGACACGCGTCGGGTTTCTTCTGCCACTGGTTACCGCTAGGAGGACTCGTGCACGCAGTAATTCGTGCTGTTGATCCGACGCACCCGCCAGGCTGGTTCCGCAGGTTCTACGCCATGCTGGCGGCGCCACGGCCCGCGTTGTTCATCTCGCGACATCTGAACTGGTACGTCGACCCGTGGCTCCTGCGACGCACGCGGGGCCGGCTGGCATCCACTCTTGTGTTCCCAACGGGGGTGCTCGAGACGCGCGGCGCTCGAACGGGATTGGTTCGGCGCAACGCAGTTATCTACTTCCACGACACCGACGATGGCGTCGGGCGAGTGATCATTTCGGCATCCAACGGCGGCGCGCCGGTGCATCCGAACTGGTACCACAATCTCGTGGCCAATCCCGAGGTGGCGTTCGGGGGCGTGCCCATGCGAGCGAGGGTCGTGGATGACGCCCAGCGCGATCGGCTGTGGGCGCTAGCGGACAACGTGTTCCCAGCGTTTGCGCGCTATCGGCGCGTTGCCGCGGCACGAGATAGGACGATCCCGCTGGTGGAGCTGATCCCGATCGACGCTCCTTGTCGCTAGCGGATGCATTGGGCACGAGGGCGGGCGCTGCTGACGCGTCGGGCGACGGCGTGCATCGCGTTGACGGCAGTCGGTTCGTTCGCGGTCCTGGTGGCCGATGAGCGTACGGAGGACACCTTCACCGTGCCGACCAACGAGATGGAGCGCTTCTTCTACTCGTTCAGCACGCTGCACTGCCTGGCAGTGAGCCTGAAGGACGGCGGTGCCGGCACGGGCACTGTCATCCGCGGCAAACACGTTGCGCCGCTACGCCCGCGATGCTGGGTTCGCCATGTCGAGGTGCTGGACGTCGAACATCCGCAGTTCGTGCTCTACCGGCTGTCGTGACGGCGTAGTCGTTGGGCGACGCTGCTGGTGAGGTCGTCGAGGTTGTCGTGGAGCCAGGCAAGCCTGGCGATGAGCGGCTCGTCGACCGTTTCGCCGCGACTGGTTTGTTTGGCGGCGATCTGTAGACCTCGTGCTTGGAGGTAAACGATGACCGTCTCGGCATCTTCGTCCTGCAGCGGCCGGACGGAGTGGTAACCACTGACGTACGCGGCGATGCGACGGGGGTCGAAGCACAGCGCGCGCTGCGACGGACGGCCGCTGCGCCACAGCGCGAACCCGACGTCGGCCAACGTTGCGTCGCTGTACGCGTTCGAGAAGTCGATCACGCCGGTGGGTACGGCAGGCGCTCCCACAGCGAGAACGTTGTGGTTGGTGAAGTCGCCGTGGATGACGGATCGCTCTGCGGCGAGATGGTCGATGCGATCGAGACCGGCTCGAACGTCATCGATTGCGTGGTGAATGATCTCGCCGGCAGATCCACCGACGTCGAGGTCTATCCATGTCGACGCGTCGGCAAGCGCGGCGACCTCGACGGTGTTGCCGACCCGACCGGCGATCGCGACTTGCGTACTTGCGTGGTGGAAGTCGCCCAGGAATGCACCGAGGGTGACCATGGCCGGTTGTCGGCTCCATCCGACCGGTTGTCCAGCTACGTACGAGACGATTTCCCACACGGCATCAGCGGCGACCGCGACCGACGAGCCGTGCAGCAACGGGACTGGCTGAGGCGTCGCAACTCGGTCCGATCGGAGCAGCGTCAAGAAGTCGTGGACCCATGCGACGTGTGCCGCGAATGCCGCTGGCGCGATCCGTATGGCGACGTGCCGCCGCCGGAGGACCACCGGTTGCGCCGCGGCGTTGTCGAGCCGCCAGACGCCTTTGCCGCGAGCGAGCGGCACGGCGCGCGACCCTGGCGGTAGCAGTTCGACGACTTCACCCGGTAACGACACCGCCACCGTTGAAGTCTCGCGTCACGCCGTGCTGTCAGCGCCGGCGAAAAACAGGTACCGACTACCTACGTACCGCGGCCGGTGATCTGCGCACACTCTCGACGATGCAGTGATCCGCCGCCGCGAGGCGTGCTTCCAGCGACGCGATGTCAGGGCTGACGCCCGGTGCGCAACGCCGCTGAGGTGTCCCGAGCCAGACGGAGGTGATCACGACAACGAGAAGGGACTGGGGATGAGAAAGCCGTTCGTCGGCTCTGGTCGGAGGCCGCGGCTGCGGCGCCTGGGCGTGGTGGCGCTGGTGTCAGTCGCATTGTTGGCGGTGAGCGGCTGTGTTGCGGATCCGCCACCGTTGATGGGCGCGGCGATCGGGGGTGATGGCCAGGCAACGGTGTCGTGGCAGTCGCCGCTCGCCGCGCCGATCCCCATCTCGGCGTATGTGGTGACACCGTGGATCGGACGGGTGGCGCAGACCCCCATCCGGTTCAACTCGACTGCCACCACGCAGACGGTGACGGGGCTGGTCAACGGAACCACGTACACGTTCACCGTGGTGGCCGTCAACGCGCTCGGCAACGACAGCGCGTCGTCGGACCCCTCCAATCCGGTCACCCCAGGCCCCGTGACCACCGGGGCGGCGGTTGCTGCCGGCTATGCCCACACGTGTTCGGTTGTGGGCGGTGGGGCGGTGAAGTGCTGGGGCAGCAACGCCTTCGGGCAGTTGGGGAACGGGATCACGACGAACTCGTCGATTCCGGTGGCGGTCACTGGCCTCACCGGGGCCACGTCCATCGTTGCCGGCGAAAGCCATGTGTGTGCGATCGTGACTGGCGGTGTCGTCAAGTGCTGGGGAAGGAACGACTTCGGACAGTTGGGGAATGGGACCACGACGAACTCGTCGATTCCGGTGGCGGTCACCGGTCTCTCCGGGGCCACGTCCATCGTTGCCGGCTATGCCCACACGTGTTCGGTTGTGGGCGGAGGTGCCGTCAAGTGCTGGGGAAGGAACGACTTCGGGCAGTTGGGGAATGGGACCACGTTCCCCTCGTCAATTCCGGTGGCGGCCACTGGTCTCACCGGGGCCACGTCGATCGCCGCCGGCTACTTCCACACGTGTGCGATCGTGGCCGGCGGTGCGGTGAAGTGCGTGGGTTGGAACTTGTCTGGGCAGTTGGGGAACGGGACTTTCTCCGACTCGTCGATTCCGGTGGCGGTCACCGGCCTCACCGGGGCCGCGTCGATCACCGCCGGGGAAACTCACACGTGTGCGATCGTGGCCGGCGGTGCGGTGAAGTGCTGGGGTTGGAACTTGTCTGGGCAGTTGGGGGACGGGACCACGTTCGACTCGTCGGTTCCGGTGGTGGTCACTGGCCTCGCCGGGGCCGCGTCGATCACCGCCGGGGAAACTCACACGTGTGCGATCGTGGCCGGCGGTGCGGTGAAGTGCTGGGGCGGGAACGGCTCTGGGCAGTTGGGGATCGGGACCACGATCGGCTCGTTGACGCCGGTGGCGGTCACCGGCCTCACCGGGGCCACGTCGATCACCGCCGGCCACGGCGACACGTGTGCGATCGTGACTGGCGGTGTCGTCAAGTGCTGGGGCAGCAACGGCTCTGGGCAGTTGGGGAACGGGACCACAACGAACTCGTCGATTCCCGTGGCCGTCATCCTGGTGTGACCGCGAGCGCCACGCGGAACCCGGCGGGCACCCCGTCGGGTTCCCGGCTTACCCCGCGGCGGCACTCACACGACAGGTGGAAGATGGAGCGTGGATCTCGGGGCGATGGTTGCTGAACTCCTGGATGCACACGGCGTCCCGGGCGCCGTGGTCGGGGTCGTCGATCGCGCTGGTGCGGCCCGCGTCGTGACCGGCGGATCCCGCGGCGACGGTCGCGGGTCGGTCGACGAGGACACGGTGTTCGCGGCGGCCTCCTTGAGCAAGCCGGTCTTCGCATCGGGCGTGATGTCGTTGGTGGACGCGGGAGCGCTCGAGCTGGACCGGCCGTTGACCGACTATGTCGCAGAGCCGTATCTGGCCGACGACGATCGGGCCGCGTCGATCACCGCTCGCATGGTTCTCAGCCACACCACAGGCTTTCCGAACTGGCGAGAAGACGGGCCGCTCTTCCTGCGATGGTCGCCGGGGACGCGCTGGGGGTACTCGGGTGAGGGATATGCGTACCTCCAACAAGTCGTCGAGCAACTGGCCGGAGTCAGCCTCGATCGGTACATGGCCGATGCCGTGCTCGGACCGCTCGGTATGCACGACTCGAGTTTTGTGTGGCGGGATGAGGACCAAGCGCGCGTCGCGGTTGGCCACGACCGCGACGGGGAGCCGCTACCCAGGACCTGCGCGAGTCAGGCAAAGGCGGCGGCCGGCGGCCTCTACACGACCGGACCCGACTATCTGCGCTTCCTCGTCCACTCGCTCGCGCACGATCACGGCATGTTCGAGCCGCAGGTCCGTATCGACGACGAACTGGCATGGGGGCTCGGGTGGGGCATCGAGATAGGCGGCGGCGGTCGGTCCATCTGGCAGTGGGGCAACAACCCCGGGTACAAGAACTTCGTCATCGGTCGGCCGGCCGACGGACACGGTGTCGTCGTGCTGACCAACAGTGATCGGGGTGCCCTCGTGTACCGCGACGTGGTGCGCCGGCTACTACCGGGCCCGCATCCCTCACTCGAGACGCGCCACCGGCCGCGCTGGTTGCTGGCGACCGCCGCACGCCCGGTGGATCTCCGACCCCGGCTCGACGAGCCGGCTGTCCGAGCAGTGCTCCAAGTGCTCACGTGGCGAGGCGACGACGGCGAGGTGGACCGCATCGCGGACCGCTACCGCGATGCCGATGCGCGGCTGCTCGGTTTGGTGGTCGAGAAGTCATGGGAAGCGCAGGCCATGGCCCCTGGCACGCCGATCGCGTGCATAGGCCTGGAACGCGGGGACGACCGAGACGAGGCTCAGATCACTTCGCTTGCCGTCCTGCCCGACTGGCGCCGTCTGGGCTACGCCAGAGCCCTGATCTTCGGCGCGTGCGAGCAGTTGGGCCTGCGAGCCGTCGAGGGCGAGACCGATGACGATGCTGTCGGCTTCTTTCGCGCGACCGGCTTCGCGGTGGAGCGCATCGGTGAGCGGTACCCGGGCGTCGAGCGGTTCCGGTGCCGGCTCGAGCTGCCGCAGTGATCCGCAAGCTTGGCGAGATCGCAGACAGAAATGTGGACCTGGGAGAGGGCACTTACGATGAGCGACATGGCTGAAGCGCGCTCGTTCCGGATGGGCAGACTCGATCACGTGCACATCCGAGTGCCCGACAGAGCCGAGGCCGCCGCGTGGTACGCGAAGCATCTCGGGTTCGAACCGGTCGAACGGTTTGCCTTTTGGGCAACTGGTTTCGACGGTGGCCCGCTTCAGATCTCCGCCGACGGCGGCAAGACGATGCTGGCGCTGTTCCAAGCCGGTGACGGACACCCCATGGTCGCTCAGACGACGGGAGTTGCGTTCAGCGTCGATGCCGAGACCTTCATCTCGTTCACGCGTTCGCTGCCAGGTGAGATCAGCGGCCCCTCGGGACGACCGCTCCTGCCCAACGACGTGATCGACTTCGACATGTGCTGGGCGTTCGACCTGACGGATCCGTGGGGCAATCTGTATGAGCTCAATTGCTACGACTACGACAGGATCAGGGCTGATCTCATCGAGCCCGACGCAATCAACGCGGTCCGTTACTGGCCACGCGAGCTGTACGACGCGCACGCCAGAACCGAGTGAGTCGCCTTCGCGACGGTGTCGAATTCAAGAACAACGTTGACGCGCAACGACGGTTGGGCGCCGAGCCGTGGCCACCCAACGCTGAGATAAAAGCAGCCGTCGTCGATCCCCGCGCATACGGGCGGTCAGGTTGGTGGGGGTTGCCAGTTCACGCCCGCGAAGCGTCCGAAGTCGTTGTCGAACGACACGATTCCGCATCGGTGCTCGATCGCCAGCGCGGCGAGGTGGGCATCGTTGACGAGATTGCCGCCTGACCCCAGTGGACCGAGGAGCCCACGGACGATACGCGGATGATCGACGGTCGGCTCGAGGACAACTGCGGACGGCGCCGCGAGCCAGGCGTCGACTCGGTCCATCGCCTCCTCCACGCTGAGCGGCGCGGGAAACAGCCCGACCTTGGTGGAAAGCCGCACGAAGGCGAGCATCGCCACCCACGCGAACGCGACCGTGTCCGCTCCCGACAATGCGCTGTCGATCCAGCCCACGGAGCGCTTGTGGTGCGCAGCGTCGGTGTTGACGGCGTAGAGGAGAACGTTGGCGTCGACCAGCTTCACGAGCCAGTGCGAAGCTTGCGCACGAGCTCGTCGTCTTCGAGATCCGCGGCGATCTGGAGCGCTCGATCGAGGTTCACTCGGGACTCGCCCATCGCAGCCGTCGCAGTGCGGAACCGAGGGGCCGTTCCGGTCGCCCGCACGCCGCTGCGGATGGCGTCGTTCAGGGCTTCTTTGAAGGACAGCCCTCTTTCCGCCATGCGCCGGCGCACGATCTGCTCGGTATCCGGATCGAGGGTCACGGTCGTCCGCACAGGTTGCATCATAGCATCAAGCTGTCTGATGACTGAGCATCATCGATCGGTCGTCGTCCGGATCATGAGAACGTGCCTTTCTCGAATCGACGGGCGCCGCAACCCCGCTGTCATGCAGCGAGACCGCGAGCAACCGATAATGCGTCGTGACTGAACTTGGTGATGCGCCGTCCTCCGATGACTCGGATCTACGGGAGCCGGTGGCGCGAGGAAGCATCATCGGGTTCGTGCTGGCGATGGCGGTTTGCGTCATCCTGGTTCTGTCGGTCGTCCTGCTGTTGGTCGTGCAGCCCGGTAAGAAGGCCGCGCCGACCAAGCAACCCGGGTCGCTGTGCTGGGACAGTGCGATGCAGATGGAGATGCCATGCGCGGAGACGCGCTGACGGGTCGCCGGTCAGGTCGCCGCACTCAGTGCTGGGAGCTGGAGGGCGCCCAGTTGGGGTGGGTCGCCCGGTGGGCCGGGGTTGCTGTCGAAGCTCAGCACGATGACCTGTCCGTTCCGCGGCACCAGGTTGGTCGGGTCGCCGTGTTGCTCGACGCCGTCGACCCACCACCGAACATTCGCGATTTCACCATTGGGGCAGGCGGTGCCGGAGCGGTGTTCGGCGTTGTCCCAGAGGTGGAGGCGGCTCACCACTCGTAGGCGCCGGCGACCTGACGGGTCGCGACGTTGAGCCGGTTCCACACGTTGATGCTGGCGATCGCAAGAACCAGCGCAGCCGCCTGCTGCTCGTCGTAGTGGGTGGCGACCTGGTCCCACACCGCGTCAGGGACGGCGTTGCCCTTGTCGCTCAGGCGGGTGACTGATTCGGCAAGGTCGAGGGCGGCGCGCTCGGCATCGGAGAAGAACGGCGCGTCGCGCCAGCCGGCGACGACAGCGAGACGGTCGTCGGTTTCGCCGCGCTTCTTGGCGGCATGCACGTGGCCCAGCAGACAGACGCCGCAGCCGTTGATCTGGCTCACGCGCAGGTTCACCAGTTCGATGGTCGTCGGTGAGAGCCCGCTGGCCGCGATCGCTGCAGCAAGTGCCTGGAGCGCGTCCATCGCGCCGGGCACCACCATCGCTGGTTGACCGATGCGGGCCCCTTCGCGATCGACCACCGCGCAACTACCGTCGGGTGAGCAGTCACCAGTCGTCGGGGTATCCAGCTGCGAGATGCTCATCTCGTGTCCTCCTGTCACATCCGTTGGATTCGGTCGGTCAAGTTGTTGACACGCCGCAGCGAAGGAATGTGACCGATGAGCGACGACGAATGGCTGACCGAGCAGTTCGAGGAACACCGTGCCCACCTGCGTGCGGTCGCGTACCGGATGCTCGGGTCGTTTGCTGCGGCCGACGACGCCGTGCAAGAGGCATGGATCCGGGTCAGCCGAGCCGGCGCCGCCGGCATCGACAATTTCGGCGGGTGGCTGACCACGGTCGTGAGCCGCGTGTGCCTCAACATGCTGCGGTCGCGCTCGACACGACGCGAGGATTCGCTCGACGCGCATGTGCCCGACCCGGTCGTGCGTATCGACGACGGAGGCCCAGAGGAGCAAGCGATCCTCGCGGACTCGATCGGTCTCGCGCTCCTCGTCGTTCTGGAGACGTTGGCCCCAGCCGAGCGACTGGCGTTCGTGCTGCATGACTTGTTCGGCGTGTCATTCGACGAGATCGCACCGATCGTCGATCGAACGCCTGCGGCAGCGCGGCAACTGGCGAGCCGTGCCCGCCGTCGAGTTCAGGGAGCGGTTCCGGAACCGGACGCGGACATCCACACGCAGCGCCGCGTGGTCGACGCCTTCTTCGCCGCAGCGAGATCCGGTGATTTCGATGCGCTGATCGCGGTGCTCGACCCGGAGGTCGTGCTGCGTGCTGACTTCGGACCGTCGCCGATGTCTGCGGTCGTACGCGGAGCGCAGTCGGTCGCGGGTCGCGCCATCATGTTCGCCGACCCAACACGGACGCTGACGCCTGCCGTCGTGAGCGGTGAGCCGGGCGCCGTGGTCGTGGTCGACGACCGGCTCGTGTCCGTCATGGCGTTCACGGTCAGGGACGGTCGCATCATCGCCATCGACGCACTCGGCGACACGGATCGACTTGCACATGTCGTCGGGTGGCGTGGTCGGGACCGGTGACGACGAGCGCCGGATCAGAAGCTCATCGTCGCCGCGGCGGGTGCGACCGAGCGGTGAGAAATTCTGCTGCCGATGTCGAGAACCGAAAGTCCGCTCCGACGTTTTCGCACAACCCAGCAGAGGAGGATGTCATGCGGAACGTGATCTCGTTCATGGTGACCACGCTCGACGGCTACGTCGAGGGTCCCAACGGGGAGTTCGACTGGCCGAACGTCGACGACGAGTTCAATGACTTCGCCATCAAGCAACTCGCCGACATCGACACGCTGCTGTTCGGGCGCGTCGGGTACGAGGGTATGGCGTCGTACTGGCCGACCGACCAGGCGCAGCGCGACGATCCCGACGTCGCCGGCTTGATGAACGGTGTCGCCAAGGTCGTCTACTCGAAGACGCTCGACAAAGCCGACTGGAGCAACACCACACTCGTTCAGGACGACGCCGCCACCGATGTGGAACAGCGCAAGCAGCAGTCCGGCAAGACGATGGGCATCTTCGGGAGCCCCAACCTCGCGGTCAGTCTGATGAGGGCGGGGCTGGTCGACGAACTGCGCGTGATGGTGATGCCGATCTTGCTCGGTGCTGGCCGGTCGTTGTACGACGCGCTCGATGGCGAGCGGGTCGCGGTCCAGCACGTTGACACCCGCACGTTCGCGAGTGGCAACGTGATCATCACCTACCGCCCGGTCATCGAGGGAGGCCCGTCGTGAAATACCTGCTGATGATCTACGGCAACGACGAGGTGTTCAGTTCGTTCGCCCCCGAGGTGTTCGAGGCGCTTGTGCGTGACACGAACGCACTGCAAGCGGAGCTCCGAGAGTCGGGCGAGTGGCTCGCTGCCTACGGCGTGGCCGATCAGGTGATGGCCAAGACGGTCACCGTGAAGGGCGGTGACACCGTCGTCACCGATGGCCCGTACATCGAGGCGAAGGAGTATCTCGGCAGCTTCGACATCATCGACGTCGACAGCCTGGAGCGTGCACTCGAGATCGCCGCTCGGGTGCCGTGGGCGAAGTATGGCGAGGTCGAGGTGCGGCCGTTGATGGCCGAGGCGGGAGACGACATGTGACGGCGGCAGGGCCCGAGCGCGTCGAGGATCTGCTGCGCGAGCTCGCGCCCCGGGTCCTCGGCGCGTTGGTCCGCCGGTACGGGCACTTCGACGCGTGTGAAGACGCCGTACAGGAAGCATTGCTGGCGGCGGCGTCTCAGTGGACGTCGACAGCGCTGCCGGATCGACCGAAGGCGTGGCTGGTCACGGTCGCCTCGCGGCGGCTGACCGACGAGCTGCGCCGCGACGAGGCCCGGCGCCGCCGGGAGGACGCGTTCGCGACCGCCACCGCGCCGGAGGTTCCGGATCACGAGGACACCTTGACGTTGCTGTTTCTCTGCACCCATCCATCGCTGTCGCTCCCGTCGCAGATCGCGCTGACGTTGCGGGCGGTCGGCGGTCTCACCACGGCGGAGATCGCGCGGGCGTTCTTCGTCCCGGAGGCGACGATGGCGCAGCGGATCAGTCGAGCGAAGCAGACGATCAAGGTGTCAGGCGCATCGTTCGACAGGCCACCCGACATCGAGCGATCCAACCGGCTTGGCGCGGTGTTGCATGTGCTCTACCTGATCTTCAACGAGGGCTACATCGCGAGTTCGGGCGAGTCGTTGCAGCGAGTCGAGTTGGCCGACGAGGCGATACGCCTCGCGCGCCTCGTACGGGCGTTGCTGCCCGACGATGGCGAGGTCGCCGGTCTGCTCGCCCTGATGTTGCTGACCGACGCGCGCCGTGCGGCGCGCACGGGATCGGGCGGAGAGCTGATCCCGCTCGCGGAGCAAGACCGTTCGCGGTGGAATCGCGGTCGGATCGGCGAAGGCGTTGCCCTCGTCAGCGACGCGTTGCAACACACCGCGCTCGGTCCGTACCAACTGCAGGCTGCGATCGCCGCGGTCCACGACGAAGCAGCGACGGCAGATGACACCGACTGGCACGAGATCGTCGGGCTCTACCAGTTGCTCGAGCTCATGGCGCCCAACCCGATGGTCACTCTCAACCATGCGGTTGCCGTCGCGATGGTGAACGGTCCCGACGCGGGTCTCGTCCTGCTCCGACCGCTCGATGACGACCCCCGCATGCGCACGCACCACCGACTGTTCGCCGTTCGCGCGCACTTGCTGGAGATGGCCGGCCACGACGCCGACGCAGTCACTGCCTACAAGGACGCAGCCCGACGCACGACGAGTGTCCAAGAGAAGCGCTACCTCGACGCCCGCGCGAGCCGATTGCTCTCGAACCGAGCCTTCAACTCGCTTGCGCCATGAGGCGGTGCTGCTTGGGGCTGACTCCGTAGGCGCGTTTGAACGCGGTGCTCAATGCGTAGGGCGTGCTGTAGCCGACTTGGCGCGCGACCGCGCCCACGGTCGAGCTGGGTTCGCGGAGCAGGTCGGCCGCCAGTGCCAGCCGCCAACCCGTGAGAAAGCTGATGGGAGGCTCACCCACGAGCTCGGTGAACCGCCGGGCGAGAAGGGCGCGAGATACACCCAGCTGCGCGGCGAGCGATGCCACTGTCCACGGCTGCTCGGGATTGTGGTGGAGCATGGCCATCGCCCTGCCCACCAAAGGGTCGGCCTGAGCGCGGTACCACGCAGGCGCTTCCGCTTCCGGCCGCGAGAACCACGCCCGCAGCGCAGCCACGAGCAGGAGGTCCAACAGCCGGTCGAGCACGACGTCCTGGCCAGGGTCGTCCTTCGTGATCTCCATGGCGAGCACCGAGATCAGCGGTGTGTCCCACGCAGGCGCTCGAAGGAAGGCGGCAGCCGGCAATGCCGCGAGCAGGCGCTGACCCACTTCGGTGTGCGTCTCGTAGGTACCTACGAGCATGACGGAGGAACCGTCGAGGTCGTTGCCCCAGGTGCGGACTCCGAGATCCATCGCCTGCGGCACCTCCTCGCCGTCGGGGGTCGTACAGCGCTGACCTTCGAGGATGACGACTTGAGGTTCGGTAGCCGGGTCGTCGGCGAACGTGTAGGGATCCGGGCCTCGCATGATCGCGACATCGCCCGGACGCAGACACGTGGGCTCACCCTCGTCGGGAACGAACCAAGCGTCGCTCCGTACGACAGCAACGAGCGAGAGCGGCGCGCGGTCTTCGATCCTGACGGACCACGGTGGGTTCATGATCGTGCGGAGCGCGAAAGCGCCCCGTGCCCGAGGACCCTCCAGCAGACCTCCGAAGGCGTCCATCCGCTCAGGGTAGACGGGCGCGTATCAATTGGAGCTTCTCGGCGATGGACCGTCTTCGAGCCTTGGCATTCACTGCAAGCCATGACCACAACGAAGCAACCCACACTCGTGCTCGGCGGCAACGGCAAGACCGGTCGCCGGGTGGTGCAGCGCCTCACCGCGCTGAGCCATCCCACTCGGATCGGCTCGCGATTCGGCCAACCACCCTTCGACTGGGAGGACCCATCAACCTGGCCGCCGGTGCTCGATGGTGCCGGCGCGGCGTATGTGTCGTACTTCCCAGACCTCGCCGCTCCGGGCGCGGTCGAGACGGTTGACGCGTTCGCGCGGGTGGCGGTCAGCATGGACGTTCCGCGCCTCGTGCTCCTCGCCGGCCGTGGTGAAGCCGAAGCGGAGCTGGCCGAACAGGCAGTGCGCGATTCAGGTGCAGCGCTCACCGTCGTGCGATCGACGTGGTTCGCGCAGAACTTCAGTGAGGACTACATGCTCGGCGACGTGCTGCGCGGCGAGGTCTTCCTTCCGGCCGGTGACACACCCGACCCGTTCGTCGACGCGGACGACATCGCGGACGTCGCAGTTGCTGCGCTCATCGATGATCGGCACGTGGGCGAGCTCTACGAGCTGACCGGACCGCGACTGTTGACCTTCGCTGAAGCCGTCGCGGAGATCGCTTCCGCGACTGGGCGAGACATCCGTTACGTCCCTGTGTCGATCGAGGAGTACACGAGCGCCGCCACGGCCCAAGGTGTCCCGCCTCGAGTTGTCGAGTTGCTCGCGTACTTGTTCAGCGAGGTGCTCGACGGCCGCAACGCGCATCTCGCCGACGGCGTGCAGCGCGCGCTCGGTCGTGCGCCGAAGGACTTCGCCGACTACGCCCGCGACGCCGCCGCCACCGGCGTGTGGGACGTTCGGACCGCGGCGGGACTCGGTGCCGATGGGAGCCGAACGTGAGCCTCAGGGCGGTGCAGTTGACGACGCTCCTCGGAGCAACCGTCACGATGGGCTTGATGGCAGGTGTCTTCGGCATCTACGCCAACGCGATCATGCGTGGCCTCGGGCGCACCGACGATCGGACGTTCGTGGGTGCGTTCCAGTCGATCGATCAAGCGATCATCAACCCACTGTTCATGCTGACGTTCCTCGGAGCGTTGGTCCTCAGTGCTGTGGCGGCGTTGTCGCATCGCAACGGTGATGCGAAGGCGGTTGTCCCTTGGGCAGCAACCGCGTTCGTTCTCTACATGTGCGTGTTCGTGATCACGGTCGCCGTGCACGTGCCGTTGAACGACGGCATCAAGGCTGCAGGCATACCGAGCCAGATCGGAGACGTGTCCGCCGTGCGATCGGCCGTTCACGAGACTCGTTGGGTGGCATGGAATGCCGTGCGCGCCGTTCTCACCAGCGCGGCGTTCGGCTGCCTGCTGTGGGCACTCGTTCTGAACGGCCGGGGTACAGCGCCTGAGAGACACGCCTGCTCCATCCCCGCTGGCGTGGGTCAGAGACTTGCCTCGTGAGCAGGACCAATACATACGACCGGTGCGCATGATGTCGCGATATCGTGAGTGCATGGCGAAGCAGACGACTGTGCGTCTTCCCCAGGATCTGGCAGATGAGGCGGAGGCGGTCGCGCGCGTGAAGGGCACGAGCGTGAACCAACTGGTCATCGACTCGCTCGCCGCTGAGATCGGGCGCGTGCGCGCCGATCGCGAGTTCACCGAGCGAGCCAAGCAGTTGCTGGCACGCGACAAGGAACTGCTCGACCGTCTAGCCAAGTGACCCGCTACGCAGATCTGGCTGAATACCTGTGGCTCGCGGAGCAAGTTACGGGTGTCGATGCGGCGGTTGTCGCCAAGGCCAGTCGCGTCGAACTCGCAGACTCGGCGCTGCACGCGCCCGCAGCCGGCTTCGGTGATGTCGAGTTCTATCCCGATCTCTATGACAAGGCCGCGGTGCTCGTATGTCGGTTGGCGTGGAACCATCCGCTCCTGGATGGCAACAAGCGAGCTGCGTGGGCTTCGTTGGTGATGTTCATCGACCTGAACGGTGGCGTGTGGGATCCAGATCCGCCCGACGTCGACGAGGCCGAACGCGAGATGCTCGCGATCGCTGCGCGAGAGGTCGACGAGGTGCAAGTCGCGACCTGGCTACACGAACGGGTGCACTTCGGCCGCGCGTCCGCTTCCTAGCGTCTTGTCGTGCCTGCGTACGCGGGTCGCCTACACGGCGGTAGCGTCCGCCCGATGCCCGACTCCGCACTCGCGAGGCACCGTCGACTGGCGGAGGAGCTCGAGGAGAGCGGGCTACGCGCCGACGGGACCGAAGCCTTCCGAGCCGTGCTGCTCGAGGAGATCGATCATGCCCTGCGCCCCGTGGTCCACGAGCGGCGGGTTGCCAGCCACGGGACGATCATCGAGCCTCGTTCGGACCCTGGTTCGTGGGAGTCGGGCACCCAGCTCGAGATATCACGGGGACCTGCGGACCGTCTGCCGCTGACCGACGCGCGCCGATTCGCGGACGGCCTGTCGAGCTGGCTCGTCCGCCGCGCCGACGGCACGCGCGAGTGGATGGTCTTCAACCGGTCCGCCAGTTCGGAGCGGGATCTCGTCGTGCTGGCGCGTGTCTTCGACGCCACGATCGTGCAACGCCATCCGTCCGGCTCGGTGCGAGTGGTCGGAGACTTCGGTGTCCTTCGCTGGGACGGCTTGACCTGGCATCACGAGCCACCCGTGAGCAGCTGGATCGATGCCGTCACCGCCTGTGGGACGCACGGCGACCCGACGGTGCTCGAAGCAATGATGATGTTCGCCATTCACGATCTGGGTTCCCTCAGGGTCGGGGCGCTCCTCATCTACCGACCGGATGCCGAACCGGGACCCCCGGTCGAATCGCTGCTTCCGCGGCCGCCACCCCTGCGCATCCAAGCCGCCGCGCACCTCGCGCCCCTTCGCCACGCGCTCGGCCAGATCGACGGCGCGGCCGTGTTCGATGCCGAGGGCGTGCTCCGTCAGCTCGGGGTACGGCTGGTGCCGAGCAACGCGGCCGAAGAGACCATCGAGCCGGTCGGAGGCACCCGACACACCTCCGCCCGCCGGTACAGCCACGATGACCCACGCGCCACGGTGATCGCGGTCAGCGACGACGGCCCGGTCTCGGTGTTCCGCGCCGGCGCCGTCCTCGCTCACTCCCGTGACGGGGATTGACCGTGCTGGTCTAGAACAGAGGACGGCATGAAGGTCTCGGGGACGAGTGCTGTGGTGATCGGGGGAGGGAGCGGCGTCGGCCGGGGGATCGCGCTGGGGTTGGCCGCGGCGGGAGCAAGAGTCGTGGTCGGCGACATCGACCCGTCGAGCGCGGACGAGGTGCGCAACGAGATCGAGTCCGCTGGAGGACTTGCGGTCTCCGCTCGCGTCGACAGCACCGAACGCGATTCGCTCGACTCGCTCGCGTCGGTGGCGGAAGCAGAACACGGTGGCGTACAGATCCTGGCGAGCAACGTCGGCGTCCTGACCAGCACGCCTCTCGACCGCGCGTCGGAGCGCGATTGGTCCTGGTCGCTCGAGCTCAACGTGTTGTCGCACGTTCGCGCCGTCGACGTGTTCCTGCCCCACCTGCGGGCCGGTGGCCCGCCCGCGCACATCGTGCTGACGGCCTCGCTGGCCGCTGTCTACGTGCCGCCGACCATCGCCGAGACCCATCTCGGCGTCTACACCGCGACCAAACATGCTGTGCTCGGCTACGGCGAGACGCTGAGGAACGAGCTCGAGCCCGAGTCCATCGGTGTTTCGGTGTTGTGTCCCGGGATGGTGCAGTCGAACCTCGTGGCGACCTCTGCCCGCCATCGTCCGGAGCGACACGGCGGTCCCTTTACGCCGGCGATGCCAGCCGCGAGCGACCGCGAGCAAACACAACTGCTGGGCATGCTGCCACCCGAGGCGGTCGGGCCCGTCGTCGTTCGTGGGATCGAAGCCAACCGCGCCCACATCCTCACGCACCCGTACTCGCTCGGATTGATCGAGGAACGTCATGGCGTGCTGGTCGACGACTTCCGCTTCTTCGCCGAGCCGCCGCCAGGCTGATCAGCGGGCAATCACCCCTGGGGCGGGTCGACGGTCAGCATCCATGAGACGCCGAAGCGATCGACACATGTGCCGAACGCGGGCGAGAAGAACGTCTCGATCAGCGGCTGCGTGACCTCGCCGCCCTCTGCGAGCGCGTCGAACGCTCGCCGGACCTCCGCGGCATCGGCGGACCCGTAGTTGATGGAGACCCCCTCGACCCGTCCCGGCTTGCCGGTTGGGTCATCTGACGCCATCAGCAGTCCGTCGCCGAGCTTCAATGCCGCATGCATCACGAGATCGCCGTCCACCCCAGGAGGCGCGGCATCCGCAGGTGCGTCCGACATCTTCATCATGAACAACTCGCCGCCGAAGATCTCCTGATAGCGGGTGAACGCCTCGCCGCAGTTGCCGCCGAAGAACAGATACGGGTCGAAGACCATTGGATCCTCCCTGGGTCGGTCGTCGTCCATTCTGGACGATCACCACGCGCAGGTATGGGTGACCTCGAGCACGAATGTTGGTGCACCGTGGCCCCTATAGGGGCCACGGTGACCCGGAGTTGGGAACGTGGGAGCCGACGACCCAACCGAGACCGAAGGCCAGCGGGATTCCCACGAGCGCTCGTCCTGTCGGCGGGGAGCATACCGGCGCGCACCGTCGGCGCTTCGGTGGCATACGCTCCGGTTCACATGGCCGCGGAACCCGCTCCGTGGGCGGAGGATCTCGCGCTCGGTGCGCTCGGCGCCGTCGTCCGAAGCGTCGCTCCGGACATCCAGCGGTACCTGAAGATCCGCGAGATGTAGGACAGGTGCATTGGCCCGTTTCTCGGTCGTCTCCGATCGATCGTGTGTCTGGATCGAGGCAACGTCGAGCATCCATCCGATCCACACTCGCACGGAGGGCCTCGAGGGCTACCTCGACATCGAGGCGCGAGGTGACGGCCGAATCGATCTCGGTGTGACGCCGAGAGCGCGGCTGTCGCTTCCGGTTGACCGGTTGCGATCCGGCAATGTCCTCGAAGACCGCGAGCTCAAGCGGCGCATCAACGCGCGGCGCTACACCACGATCGACGGCGAGCTGAGTGAGATGAAGGCCGTGGGCGACGACGGTCTGTACCGCGTCAGGGGCGAGGTCACGTTCAGAGGAGTGACGCAACAGCACGAGGACGACATGCATTTCTCATTCGTCGACGACGACACGATCGCGATGACGGGCGAGTCGACGTTCGACATTCGCGACTACGGCATGGAGCCGCCCCGCATCCTCATGCTGCGAGTCGAGCCCGAGGTGAAGGTTCGAGTCGAGATCGTCGCCGCAAGGAATAGCTGACATTGCACGAGCTCGGTCCGTGCCGCAGCATCGTCGACGATGCGGAACCTCCCGAATGAGAGCCACGAGATCGTCGTCGCCGGTCGCGCGATGGCCCGTGCCTACCCGTCAGCGCGCCAGCGGCGATAGAGCCCGACGAACTCATCGAGGGCGTCGTCGGTGAGCGACTCCGGCTCCGCATACCCCAGCGCGTCGATGGTCACTCGAAGCTGCGCAAGGTATTCCGAACAGTGTGGGCACGCGGCCAGGTGCCCTTCGAGTCGCTCGAGATCGTGCGGCGCCAGTCGTCCGTCGAGGTAATCGGCCATCAGCGCGACGGCTTCGCGGCATACAAGCGCTCGACGGCGGCGCCAGAACCTCATGCTGAGCCCTTGCTCATGTCGGCTGCCAGCAACTGGCGAAGACGGGCGCGTCCGCGGTGAAGGAGCACGCGTTGATTTCCGTCGCTCACTCCGACGAGGTCCGAGACGTCGTCGGGGGAGAGTCCTTCGAGATCGCGGAGCACGACCACCTGGCGTTGTGTGTCGGGAAGCTCGGGTAGGAGCTGTTGTACGCGCGTGGCGAGATGTTCGGCAACGAGACGGTCGTCGACGCGGTCGGCCCAAGGCTCCGGCGGCGTCACCCACGCGCCCGACTTGTCGAAGCGGTCTTCCACGAGGCCGTCGTCGGGGCGTCCCGCTCGTTGTTCGCGGTAGGCCGCCGAGTGAGCCCGGTTGAGGAGGATGTGGAACAGCCAGGTCTTGAACGAGGATCGTCCTTCGAACCGTTCGACCCCGCGTAGCACAGCGACCCAGGTGTCTTGGGTGACCTCCTCGGCCACGGCGCGACTCCCAACGGTGACCTCCGCCAGGCGCAACATGCGCGGCTGGTAGCGACCGATCAGCGTGACGTAGGCCGACTCGTCGCCTACCCGGAGGCGCTCGACCAGCTCACCGTCATCGTCCACGCCACGCGACGCTAGGACGACAGCTGTGGTCACGGAGGTTGCCTAGACGGTGCCGAACTGCTGGCGCAGGCGCCGCGCGTAGAACTCCGGCCAGGGTTGGTCGGTTGCAGCGTCGTTGTGATCGCGTTGAGCAGCTCGGGCGTCGTTCGTGGTTGCCGCCATTCATACTCTCCTCAATTCTCAGCACAGTCTCGCCACGGCCGTCGGCCGTTACGGCATGGCCGTCGTCAGCGGCGCCTCGCCCGGACCGTCCAAGCCGCCGACTGGAAGATCACGCCGTCGGACGTCTCGTGCGCGGTCGTCGTGGCACGCAAGCCTTCGAGGGCTCGGCGCCGGCCGCTGTCGTCGAGACCCTCCAGCATCCATCCCATGAGTCCCAGCACGAACTCGTAGGCGTCGTTGCCGTCCGTCCCGAACCACAGGCCCGGTCGCACTCCGTCGAGCTCGACGTCCGTGAAACCGGCGCTCGTCAGCACGGCGCGCACTCGATCCGGATCGGACAGAGCGAAGGGACCTCGGGCATTCGGGGGCGGAGCCGGCAGCACTCGTCCTGCAGCGAGGGCACCGGTGATCTCCCGGATCCATTCGTTCTCCGCCAGCGGCTGCCACGTCGTCATCACCAGACGGCCGCCTGGTTGCAAGGCCCTCCCGATGTTCGTGAAGGCGGCCACGAGATCACCGAAGAACATCGCGCTCGACCGGCTGATGGCCACATCGAAAGCCTGAGGCGCGAACGGATGGATCTGTGCGTCCGCCTGCTCGAACGAAACATTCTCGATGCCCTCGTCGACCGCGCGGCACCGTGCGTACTCGATCATCCGTGACGACAAGTCCACGCCGAGCGCGAACCCCGCCGTCGCCGCGCAGGCCGCGTCGCGGGTGGTCTGGCCGGTGCCGCATCCGAAGTCGAGTACCCGATCGGACACTGTGACCGCGGCGGTCGCCATGAGGCACTTGTGGATCGGGATCGCCGACCGGTCGAAGTAGTCGGCGTGATCAGCCCAGTACGCGCCTTCGTCGCCGTCCCATGCTTGCAGCTGCTCGTCGTTCGACGAGTCGACGTGTACTGCCCCGGCAGCTGCCACGGTCGCCTCCTCGGTTAATCTCCCTTTGGGAGATCAACTTTGTCCCAAAGGGAGAATGATGTCAAGCGCGCCCGCCATGACGACAACGTCGTATGCGATCCTCGGACTCCTTGCGATCAAGCCGTGGACGACGCACGAACTCGTGCAGCAAGTGGACCGGAGCATGCGCCGGCTCTGGCCCCGTGCCCAGAGCAAGCTCTACGAGGAGCCGAAGAAGCTCGTCGCCCACGGGTTCGCGCGCGCAACAGACGACTCCGTTGGCCGTCGCCGGCGCACGCGCTACACGATCACTGCGAAAGGTCGGCGGGCGCTGGCGGCGTGGCTCGAGCAACCGGGCGAAGGTCCGGTCCTCGAGTTCGAGCAACTGCTGAAGATCAGCTTCGCCGACAGCGGGTCGAAGGCCGACATCCTTGCGAACCTCGACGCGACCCGGGCGTGGGTAGCCGAACAGAACGAGGAGAACGTCGCCGCCGGTCGCGCCTACCTGGAGGGCCGCGGTCTGTTTCCGGAGCGTGCCGCGCTGAATCAACTCGGTGGGCGGTTCCTGACCGACTTCTACGTCATGGTGGCGCGCTGGGTGGAGTGGGCCACTGCGCTGGTGGAGGACTGGCCCGACGATGTCCGGCGCGCTTCGTTCGACATCGCAGCCGGCGAGGAAAGTGTTCGGTTGGCTGAGAGCATCCGTGCTCGTGCAGGCGGGCGAACTCGACACGAATCAGATGGACATGGGGGTTGAGTTGGCCACCGGAACGTCGAAGGTCTCGCACCACACCAGCACCGTCCACCCGTCGCCGGAGACATCGAGTTCCTCGGGTGCCGCGTAGAACTGTGTGCCTCGATTGCCACGCAGTCGTTCGATGCGGGTCCCGCCGTCGTGATCGCGGCGGTCGTTGCCAGCGACGAGATACAGCACGTACGCCGGTCCGGGCTGGATGTCGAAGTCCTCGAGTCCGATCACCACGTGTCCGTCGACCTGTCGATACAGATGCACGACCCCTGATGCGCGATGGTCGATGCCGCGCAACATGCCGGCGCCGATCTTGACGGGATCCATGGTCGCGACCGGGCCTCCCGAGGAGACGACAGCGGGATCGGCGGATCGGACCGGTAACGCCTCGATGACGGTGTGGTCGTTGTAAGCGGGCAGGACGACGACCTTGAGAACTGCGAGCGCGGCAGCCGCGAACACCGCGAGACGGATCGCGGGCAGACGCACGAACAGGAGAGTCGCCGCCCGCAGCAGCACCCAACCGAGCCCGACGATGACCATGATGCCGACGGCTTTGGTGCTCTTGAACGCCGCACCGGCGGCATGAGGTTCGGTGACCGCGAAGAGCCCGAGCCCGACCGCCAGCACTACCTCCGGCGCGAACTCATACCAGCGGAGGCGCGATCGAGCCCGCCGGACGAGCGAACGCGGCGGATCACTCGTCTTCTGCATGTCGTGTAGTCCGTCGACGGGCCGGATCCGTTACGCGCCGCGCTGGATCTCCGCCCCCTCTGCGAACTCCGGGTCGCCGTGGCCCCGATAGGGGCCACGGCGCACCAACATTCGCTCGGCCGGGGTGGTTGGAAGTGCAGCCGTGGTCGACCTAATCTCCGGCGCAATCACTACGCGCTGGGAGATGTCGGCGGAGGCAATCCCGACATGGGCAACGTAGACGTAACGTCGGAACTCACGGTCGCCCTTGACACCGTCGGCATCTCAGACGTCGCCCACACCACCGACGCGGGTCCTGAGGGCGTTCGCAACATCGTGCGGCTGTACGCGTTCACGCTTGCCGTGCTCACGATGATCGTCGCGTCCGCGCCGTCGTTCGTGCCGTCCGCGCATGCGCCGCCGCGGCCGCGAATGGCGCTGGATGGTCTGTTCGGCAATTGGTTGCAGTGGGACGCCTGGTGGTATGTCGCCATTGCCGAGCACGGCTACACGTATCGGCCACAGCACATGTCCGCGGTGGCCTTCTTCCCGGTCTATCCGCTCGTCGTGCGCGCCCTTGCTACGACCGTGCCCGGCGGCGTTCCGGTCAGTGCCCTGCTGTTGAGCACAGTGTGCGGGCTCGTGACACTGCTGCTGTTCCATCGCTGGTGTGCGTCGCGGCTCAGCCGGCGTGCCGCCCTTCTCGCGGTCGTCGCACTGGCGTTTTACCCGTATGCCTGGTTCCTGTACGGCACTGCGTACTCCGACGCGCTCTTCTGCGTGCTTGTCCTGGCTGCGTTCTTGGCGCTCGAGGCCGATCGTCCGGTCGTGGCAGGGCTGTTCGGCGCGCTCGCGACCGCGACGCGGCCCACCGGCATCGTCCTCGTCGTCGGCCTCGTCGCGGTGGCACTGGATCGACGAGGGCTCCTCGGGGGACGGCCCGTTCGATCGCGCCTACGTCGGGCCGACAGCGCCGTGCTGTTGTCCATCTCCGGCATTGCACTTTGGTGCATGTGGCTGGCGGTGCGGTTCGGCAACGCGTTCGCGTTCATCGAAACGGAAGGGGCG
Source organism: Acidimicrobiales bacterium (assembly GCA_036257895.1). Lineage (GTDB taxonomy): Bacteria > Actinomycetota > Acidimicrobiia > Acidimicrobiales > JACDCH01 > DATAES01. Next base: position 13,543 of record DATAES010000150.1, on the reverse strand, counting down.
AAGGGCTGGAGCCAGGCGCCGGGTCCGCACACGTGGTTCAAGTTGGCCTTCATCGACCACATCCGCCGCTCGTCGCCATCACACTGGCTACCCCTTGTCGTGCAGGCGGCCATGTGCCTCGCGTTCGTCGCCGCCGCTCCGGCAGTGTCTCGTCGCTTCGGACGCGGCTACGGGATCTATGTGGTGGCCACGGCCGTCATACCCGCGATCAGCACGTCGGACTTCATGGGCGTCGGCCGCTACCTGCTGCCCGCCTTCCCGGTGTTCGCGCTCGTGGGCGCCTCGCTGGAAGGACGCCGCGTGGCTGCACGCTTCATCCCGGTGCTCGGCGCCGCCACGCTCGTCGTCGGAACCGCGCTGTTTGCGTCCGGCTATTACTTGACCTGAGCTCGAAAAGCTTCTGGACCCGAGTCCAACTCATTTCTGCGTCGGTGCCGCCCTGGCGCGGCTCGAGGCTCGGGTCGCGCTCGTTGCATCACGGTCACGCCGGTCGCGGAGGGGCCAGCAGTCGGATGTTGTCTTCGCCGAACGGCCCCGCCGTCACCGGAGCGACGCGCACGCGGGCGTCGACGGCGACGACGCCGCGTTCACTCGCGATGACTGGGTTCAAGTCGAGCTCACGGATCTGCGGGACGTCGCGCGCGAGTAACCCGAGCCGCACCAGGAGATCGTCGACGGCGGCCACGTCGACGGGATCCGTCCCGCGATAGCCGGTGAGCAACGGTGCGCATCGCAGCGAGTGGACGAGCTCGTCGGCCTCGAGCTCCGAGAGCGGAGCAACACGAACGCCGCGATCGCCGACCAGCTCGGCGGTGATCCCTCCCATCCCGAACAGCACGAGGGGCCCGAACGCATCGTCTCGAACGAGGCCGGCGATGAGCTCGACGCCGGGCTCGGCCATTGGCTGCACGAGCGCGCCGGTCATCTTCGGACCAATCGCATCAGTCATCGCGTTCCAGGCGGTCTTGACCGCGTCGGCGGACCGCAGGTCGAGCGCCACACCGCCGACATCCGACTTGTGCACGAGGTCTTCTGCGATCGCCTTGAGCGCAATCGGATAGCCGGCGCGCTGTGCGGCGGCGCAGGCCGCGTCGACGTCATGGACGATGCTTCCGGCCAAGTGGGGAATGTGATGTGTCGAGAGCAGCTCGCTGATCTCGTCCGGTGTCAGCCATCGGCCCGAGGGGTCAGCGGCGAGAACGCGGTCGACGAGTGCCCTCGCCGCATCGAGGTCGATGTCCTCGCGGCTCGCCTCGGGCTCCTCAGGGCGAGCGTGCCAGGACGCGTAGCTCACCGAGTGACCGAGCGCCGCGATCGCCGGCTCGACGGACCCGAACACGGGCACGAGTGTGTCGCTGGCGTCGGAGAGCAGACTGCGGTCACGGCCGATGATGACAGCGAGGAGCGGCTTGCCACTGGTGTCGGCCGACGCGATCGCGGCGGCGACTGCGTCGGGGTCCGCGACCAGTGTCGGCGCATGGATCGCCACGAGTGCGTCGACACCGGGATCCGCGGCCACGGTCGCGATGGCGGTTTCATACGTCGACGGTGACGCGTCACCCAGGAGATCAACGGGGTTCGAGGTCGAGGCCGCTGCCGGCAGTTGCGACCGGAGACGGCGCTGGTTGTCGTCGGAGATCTGAGCGAGCGTCAGGTTCGCGCTCACGCAGGCGTCGGCGCCCATGATCCCCGGACCACCGGAATTGCCGACGATGGCTACTCGAGGACCGGCGGGCAGCGGTTGATGCGCCAGCACGAGCGCCGTCTCCAACAGTTGGTCGATCGTGTCGACACGAACGACACCGCAGTCACGGAGCAAGGCCTCGACCGCGTTGTCGTCGGCCGCCATCGCGGCGGTGTGTGAGCTGGCCGCTTTCCGGCCGGCAGCGGTCCGGCCGCTCTTGACCGCAATGATCGGCTTGATCCGTCCGATGCGCCGCGTCAACCGCGCGAACTTCGTGGGGTTGCCGAACGACTCGAGATAGAGGAGCACCACAGTGGTGCGCTCGTCGTCCTCCCAGAACTGCAGGAGATCGTTGCTGCTCACGTCGGCCTTGTTCCCAAGTGACACGAAGCTCGAGATGCCCATGCCCGCTTGCGTGGCCGCGTTGAGAACTGCGATGCCGACGGCGCCAGATTGCGACGCGAGCGCTACCGGGCCGGCCAGCGCGGTTGCCGCGCCGAAGGTCGCATCGAGGCGAATCGAGGGATCGGTGTTGACCACGCCGACGCAGTTCGGTCCGATGACGCGCATGCCGTGCCGGCGGGCCGCACTGGTGAGGTCGCGCTGTCGTTGTGCGCCCTCGGCGCCGACTTCGGCGAAGCCCCCGCTGATCACGACGAGCCCGCGCGCTCCCTTGGCGGCGCAGTCGGCGACGAGTGTGGAGATCTTGTCTGCCGCGATGGCGACGATGGCCAGATCGATCGATCCGGGAAGTGCGCTCACGGAGGGGTAGCCGGTCAAGCCCTCGACGGGGTCGCCGTTGGCGTTCACCGGATGGATCGGCCCGTTGAAGCCGGCATCGAGGAGGCTCCGCACGATCTCGTGACCGACGGTTCCGCTCCGGCTGCTGGCACCGATCACCGCGATCGATCCGGGACGCAGCAGATGTTCGATCGACCGGGCCTCGGACACGTGCTCGCGACTCCAGATGCGGTCGTCGAACTCCTCGGACGCGTCGAGTGGCATCACGAGGTGTTCGACGCCGCGATCCCACGTGCGTACCGGTGCGAGCCCTGAGTTGGTGAACACGCGCTGCATCCTGCGGTTCTCCGCGAGCGTGTCCGCCACGAACCGCGTCACGTCTTCGGTTCGAGCCCGTGCGGCGAGATGCTCGAGGAGCAGCGATCCGACCCCACTGCCTTGCCACGCGTCCGCGACGACGAACGCGACCTCGGCCTCTTGGCTACCTGGCGCTCGGTCGTAGCGCGCCACGCCGATCAACTCGTCGTCGACCAGCGCCAGCAGCGCCTCTCGGTCGTGGTGGTCGACGGTGGTGAAGTGCGTCAGTTCCGCGTCGCTCAGACGCGGGTGCACGGCGAAGAATCGGAGCCTGATCGTCTCCGGGGACAGCGACTCGTGGAACCGCAGGAGACGATTCGCGTCCGTGGGCTCGATCGGTCGGACCTGCACCACGCGACCGTCGGCCAGCAGTGCGTCGAACGCCGTGGCTGAGGGCGCGTGGTGTGGTCCGTGTGTACCCGCGACGACTTCACTCATCAGCGGGTGACTCGTGGCGTATGACACGGCCCGTGATGAAGTCGGGCCGGAGCCGGAGCCAGAGGTTGCGCTCACCCTTTGCCCACGGCTGGACCTGCAGCGACTGCACCCGCTCCATGTCCTTGCTGTTGTAGCAGCTGAGGGCTTCGAGATGTCCGGAGACGAGCACGGTCCATCCCTCTTGGGTTCCGCGGTCGAAGCTGTCGAGCTCGAACGCAGCGTGACCCTGGGGTCTTGCCTTCACGGTCCGAATGGCGGACGCTCAGTCCATGAGAGGTGAGACAGAGCAAGGTCGTATCGCGGAAACGAGCGGCGCAGACCTGCACCTCGAGGAGGAAGAGCTCGTCGAGCTGATCGCACTGCTCGACGCCGCCATCGCTGATCTGAGTCCCGAGATCGCCGACACCGACAACGCGAGGTATCGGACCATGTTGCGCGACCGGCGCGAGCTGCTGCGGGCGATTCGCGGGAAACTCAGCGGAACGTCCCAGTGAGGGACGGAGGTGATGCATCATGCTGTGCTCGGATCGCCGGCATGCACGGCGACAAGACATCGACGTGTTCGCCGGCGCGGTTCGGTTGTCGGGAACTCTCAGCACTCCCGCCGAAGCATCGGGTCTCGTCGTGTTCGCTCATGGAAGTGGCAGCAGCCGCGCCAGTCCTCGGAACCAGCTGGTCGCTGGCTACCTGAACGACGCGCGCCTCGCGTCGTTGCTGTTCGATCTCTTGACGCCCGCCGAGCAGGCGGCGCGGGCGAACGTCTTCGACATCGACCTACTCGGCGGACGCCTGGCTGACGCGACGCGCTGGATCGCGGATCAAGCTGCCGTCAGCGGCTTGCCCATCGGCTATTTCGGAGCGAGCACCGGCGCAGCCGCCGCGCTCTGGGCCGCGACGGAGTCCGATCTGGACGTGCGGGCCATCGTCGCTCGTGGCGGACGGCCGGACCTCGCCGAGGATCGGTTGTCCCATGTGGTCGCACCGACGTTGCTCATCGTCGGCGGACGCGACTCGAACGTGCTCACGCTGAACTGGCGCGCGGCCCGACGGGTGCGCGCGCAGTGTCGCGTCGCAGTCGTACCCGGCGCCACGCATCTCTTCGAAGAACCAGGGACTCTCCAAGCCGCTGCGGAGCTGGCCTGCGAGTGGTTCGCAAGACATCTGGACCACGCCGCGACACCGGAGCATCGGCGGCGGTCACGATGAGCGAGGCAACCGCGACCCGGCGCGCGGGCGTGCGATCCTTCGCACTCGTCGCGATCAGCGTGCTCGTCGGCGCGCTGGTCGCGTTCGGTGTGCGACAGATTGTTCGAGCCCGAGGGCGGTGGCGGGGTCTGCTGTACCGAGTCACTGGTCGTCGTCCGGACCCGAACGTCGACGACCACACGCTCGCGGATCGGGTGCGATCAATGCTCGGCCCCCTCGAGAAGCGGCTCGACGTCCCGCGCGTGCACGTGATGGTCGAGAACCACACCGTGCTACTGCACGGAGACGTCGAGTGGCCACATGAAGCAGCCACGATCACGAAGGCGGTCCGGCACGTGTCGGGAGTGCGAGACGTCGAGTCGCATCTGCACATCGGCATGCTGCGGAGCGACACGCGGCCGTCGTCCGGCCGTGGATAGCGCTTCGTCCCGAGACTGAGGTCTCGCAACCTGCGAGGCTGAGAGACATGACCTACGGCGAGATCCTGTACGAGGTGGACGATCCGGTCGCCACGATCACACTGAACCGTCCCGAGGTCCTCAACGCGTTCACGACCCGCATGGGCGACGAGTTGCGCCAAGCCGTCGGCGAAGCCGAGCGCGATCCCCGGGTGGTGGGCATCGTCCTGACCGGCGCGGGAAGAGGTTTCTGCGCCGGCGCTGACATGAACACGTTGTCCGGGATCTCGCGCGGCGACGATGAGGGCGACGACGCGAACCGCGTGACCCGGAACTCGAGGGCTGCGGAGGAGGTGGGCGACGCGAGTTGGGGCGACGACCTGCGCGGCACGTACATGTATCTGATGTCGGTGCCGAAGCCGGTCATTGCCGCGATCAACGGTCCGATTGCGGGCATGGCCGTTCCGATCGCGCTCGCTTGTGATCTGCGCTTCATGGCGCGTGATGCAGTGCTTACGGTCGCGTTCTCGCAGCGAGGCCTGATTGCTGAGTGGGGAGTGGGCTGGCTACTTCCGCGCCTCGTCGGATCGGGGGCCGCGCTGGACCTGTTGTTCTCGTCCCGCAAGGTCGACGGCGCGGAGTGCGAGCGCATCGGCCTCGTGAATCGCGCCGTCGACGGGAGCGTCGTGGAAGTCGCGCATGATTACATCGTCGACCTCGCAGCGCACTGCTCGCCGTCTTCGCTCGCAGTGATGAAGCGTCAGGTGTACCAGCAACTGCATGCCGGCCTCGGCCCGGCCGAACGCGAGGCGCAAGCGCTCATGCTCGAGAGCTTCGGACGGCCCGACTTCGGCGAAGGAGTCAAGTCGTTCCTCGAGAAGCGACCGCCCGCGTTCCAACGGTTGCCGATCGACTGACCGTTACCCGGGCGAGATCCGGTCAGTACGAGCCGGTCTCGCTCTTGTATTCGGCGGCGCGCGGGCCGAAGGGTGCAGCGTCCAGCCAGGCGCCGGCGGTGATACCGCGCTTGGCGAGCCCAGCGGCGACACGCCGCTTCAAGCGAACCTGCCAGCCGTTCGCTCGCATGTGCTCGAGCGCGGCGGTCGACGCGTCGCGGTTGTAGAGCGCAGCTTCGCGGCGGGTCAGGGCGAATCGTTCGATGGCGGCGCGGTCGCCGTCCAACGCGTCGCTGACGGCGCGTGCGGCGACGAGCGCGTCAGGGATGCCGGAGTTCAGGCCGCGGGCGCCGAAGGGCGCGAACAAGTGGGCGGCCTCGCCGACGAGGCACACGCGGTGGTGCTCATCCGTGAACCGCGCCGCGACCGCTTGGCGGAAGCGGTACGTCGACACCCACGCGATCCTCTCGGCATACTTTTGGGAAAGGACCTGTGCGATCCACGCGCGCACGCCGCGTTCGTCGTCGAACTGGTCAGGATCGTCGTCGGTGCGAAGCTGGAGATCAGCCCGAATGCCACCGGCGAACGGCACGAGCAGCACGTTGCGACCGTCGACCGCGGGGTGGTCGTAGTAGTAGACGCGCTCCGCGAGCCTCGGCTGACTCGGATCCTCCGTGACGTCGACGATCACGAACGCATCCTCGGTGCGCGGGCCCTCGAGTTCGATTCCCAGCGCGGCGCGCACTGCGGATCGGCCCCCATCTGCTGCGATCACGTACGTCGCGGGCCACTCTTGTCCCTCAGCCGTGTGGAGCACGACTCGGTCAGGGGAGGACTCGCACCGAGTGATGTCCTGCCCCCACGCGAACTCGACGTCGGCTCGCTTGCACGCGTCGAACAGGAGTGCCTCGATGGCGACTTGCGACAGGTTCGTCGAGTGCGGCAGTCGCGTGGGATCGGGCGGTGGATACGTGCGCTCGTACACGAGGTCCTCGCCGACGTAGGTCTTCTTCGTCGTCCAGACCAGCCCGGCGCGGGCGAGCTCCCATCCGAGACCCTGGCTGACGGCCTCCAAGTGTTCGAGCGACTCGCGGTGCAGGAAGATCGCGCGGCTGCCCGGACGCTCCCGGTGTTCGCCCTCGGCTTCGAGCACCAAAGGAGAGTGTCCGTGCGCGCGAAGCGCGAGCGCAGCCGTGAGCCCTACTGGTCCGGCACCGATGACCACGACCGGACGTTCAGGGTTCGTCACGCAAGCGATCTTCTCAAAATCTCGCAGCGGCGCCTCGACTGCCGCCGCGCCAGGATGGTGGTCGACGAATGACGGACTCACCTCCCGCTGACCGGTGACCATCGAGCGCGAGCTCGTGCCGGGCCATCCCGACCTGCCGCCGCTCGTCTTCCTGCACGAAGGGCTCGGCTCGCTCGGGCTCTGGCGCGACTTCCCGAGGCGTGTTGCCAACGCGCTCGGGGGCCCGACGACTTTCGTCTATTCGCGCGCGGGTTACGGCTACTCGTCTCCAGTGTCGTTGCCGCGTCCGATCACATACATGCACGAGGAGGCACTAGAAGTCCTGCCCGTCTTGCTGCACGACGCTGGAATCGATCGTCCTGTGCTGATCGGCCACAGCGACGGCGCGTCGATCGCGATCATCAGTGCGGGCGCCGGATTCCCCGTCGAATCGCTCGTGCTGATCTCCCCCCATGTGATCGTGGAGGATCGTTCGATCGCCGGCATCGAGACCGCTGCCGTCGCGTTCGAGAGCGGTGACTTGCGCGAGCGATTGCGGCGGCACCACGCAGATGTCGATGTCGCCTTCCGAGGATGGAACGATGTGTGGCGGTCGAGTGCGTTTCGCGACTGGGACATCACCTCGTCACTCGTGTCGATCACCTGTCCGGTGCTGATGATCCAAGAGGAGCGCGATGCGTACGGAACGCTCGCGCAGCTCGACGTCATCGAGCGCGGCGTCTCCGGGCCAGTTACGCGGCTCGTCCTCCCCGGAAGCGGACACAGCGCCCACATCGACTGGCCGGACGAGGTGACGGAGGCCATCGTTCGGCACCTCTCCTGACGGTCGGGCTACCGACCGCAGCAGGTGTCATACTCGGCGAGGTGACGACGACACATCACGACGTCGCGCTGGCCGAGCTGTACGCCGACTTCGAGGCAAACGGCCTCATGCCGTTGTGGACGGTACGCCGCAACCGCATGGCGATGGCGCCGGAGCCGAGCGCTCGACCGCACGTGTGGCGATGGAGGGATGTTCGCCCGCTGGCCGCACGCGCCGGCGACTTGGTGCCCGTCGGCCGGGGAGGCGAGCGCCGCGCCATCGCATATGCCAATCCGGGTCTCGAGGGTGAGCCGTATGCGACGCCGACGTTGTGGGCTGCCGTGCAGTACCTCGGGCCGAACGAGGTCGCGCCCGCGCACCGCCATTCCCAGAGCGCGTTTCGCTTCGTGCTCGAGGGCGAAGGTGTGTGGACCGTCGTCGACGGCGATCCGGTTGCGATGCGCCGCGGCGATCTCCTGTTGACCGCAGGATGGCGCTGGCACGAGCACCACAACACCGCGGACGTGCCCATGCTCTGGCTCGACGGTCTCGACATACCGCTCGTCGCCGCGCTCGACGCCGGGTTCTTCGAGTTCGGACCCGACGAGATCACCGACCGCTCTACGCCACAGATCTCGCGTAACGAACGGCTGTGGGGGCACCCCGGCCTCCGCCCGATCGGCGTGCAGGTGTCGAGGACGTCACCGTTGATGGCCTACCGCTGGGAGCACACCGACGCTGCGCTCAGTGCGCAACTCGAGCTCGACGAGTCGGGCAATGCCGGCGCCGTCGGTCCGGGGCACGCCGCGGTCCTTTTCACCAATCCCGCGACCGGCGGCGATGCACTGGTGACGATGCGAACGGAGCTCCATCGCCTGCAAGCGGGCGCGGCGTCGGCGACGACGCGATCCGTGGGTTCGTCGGTGTGGCAGGTGTTCGATGGCGAAGGAACGTTCGAGCTGGGCGGCCAAGAAGTCGACGTCGGAGCCGGTGACGTCGTCGCGGTGCCGTCCTGGTGCGAGTTTCGCGTCCGCGGCCGGTCGGACCTCGACGTGTTCGTCTTCTCCGACGCGCCGATCTACGAGATGCTGAACCTGGCGCAGCCCGACTGACTCGCCACTCTTTGTAAGCGTGCGTTGAAACGTTTCCTAGATTGGTGTCGGCCCGGCACGGCGCCGGCGACGAGAGGATGACCCACCGATGATCCGTCTGAGCGTCTTCTACCCTTCGAGTGAGGGTGCGACCTTCGACCACGACTACTACCGCGAGAAGCACGTGCCCCTGTGCGTGAAGACCTGGGGACTCGACGGTGCCGAGATCGACAAGGGCGTCGACGGTCCATACGTCGCAGCCGTGCACTTCAAATTCTCGTCGCCAGACGCGCTCCAGACGGCGATGGCGTCCGAAGGCACCGGCGACGTGCTCGCGGACGTCGCCAACTACACGACGATCGCTCCCGTTCTCCAGACGAGCGAGATCATCGACTGACGGGGACGACCGGATGGGACCGCGACGTTCGACTGTCGTGGGTCCACCATCGTCGTTCAGCGGTCGGATTGCTGCTCGAGCATGGGTTTGATGTCGAGGACCGGCGTGCGGTCGAGCGCTTCGAGATTACGGACGCGCATCCGCGTGCCGTCGATCTCGACGATCTCGACGTCGTGCAGGCCGATGGGATTCGGCCGGTCCGGTGATCGGGTGCTGAACACGCCGAGCTCAGGTCGGCCGAGGTTCCCGCGCGGATGTGTGACCAGTTCGTCTCGACGGCCGCGATCGAGCCAGGTCAACAAGATGACCCTCTGCCCGACGGCCAGATCCCGCAAGCCGCGCGCGAACGCCTGGTCGAAGACGAGCCAGGCATCGGGCGCACCCTCGTCGCCTTGGCGCGGCGCGCTCGCGCGGTCGACGAGTGCCGACTCGACCCAACCGATCGGGTGCAGCTCGTAGGCATCCATCAGCTTCCGGTCATCCAATGCCGGCTCGTGACGTTCATCAACGGTCGCTGCCGATCGCGTCGCACAGGTCGAGCCGTCTCACGACTCGGACCGTATCCGGATCACCACTGCCGGTGCATCGGACCCCGAACAGGCCGTTTGCCAAGATGGAGGCCGTGCAACCGCCCGGCATCACGGCGCTGGCGATCGAAGGCGACCTACCGACGGTCGAAGTGCTCGGTCTCGAGCCGGCGGCTCATGCGAGCGATGCTGCGGTTGCCGCTTGGCTGCGCGAGCTGCTGTGGCAGCACGGCGTGATCTGCATCCGGCAGCAGGCGAAGCTCGACGACAGCGAGATGCGAGCGCTGGTCCAGATGTTCGGCCCGATCAAGGATCCGGTAGGCCGGGACGGAGACGGCAATCCGGTTCGGTACTCCGAGGAGCGCCAGATCATCGACGCCGGGTTCGTGCTGACGGACGAGTTGCGCGAAGCCCTCGGCGACGTGACCGTGGGTGGGGACGACGTACGGCCTGGGTTGTTCCAGTACTTCCACACCGATGACTCGTACGTCGAGTGTCCGGCACACGTGACCGTGCTCCACGCGCGAGTACTGCCGAATAGCGGCGGGGGCGCCACTTGGTTCATCGACATGCGCGTCGCGTACGACCTTCTCGATGAGGTGTCTCAGGCAAGGCTCATCGGGCAAAAGGCCGAGCATGCGTACAACAATCACGATGCGTTCGCACCGCGACCAGCGGCAAGCGGAGAGCTCGAACGGCTGATCTCGGTCTCGCATCCCGTGGTGCGTGCGCATCCCGTGACCGGCAGGCCGGCGCTGTATTTCGATCTCGACCGCGCCACACACGTCGAGGGAATGCCCGTCGACGAGGGACGCGAGCTGTTGCAATGGCTGCAAGACCACGCCGAACAACGTGGGCCCCGCTACGCCCACGAGTGGAAGCCTCACGACGTTCTCGTGTGGGACAACGCGTCAGTGCAACACCGCGCGATCGGTGACTTCGAGGTCGGTGAGCCGCGGCGTTTTTGGCGCTACATGGTGGCCGGCCCGCGACCCACTGCGTACGTGCGTCCGTAGCGCTGGCCGATCATCACGAACCGCGGGTTTTGCAGTCGATCTGATGGGGGTGCGACAGCGTCGTACGATGCAGCCTTCGGGGGAGTCTTGGGGAGCGAGGAGACGATCGAATGGGTGTACCTCGGGCGCCATGGTCATGGCTGCGCGGACGGCGCAAGCACGAGCCGACTGCAGGTGAAGGACTTGATAGGCGGACGGTGTTGATGGGCGCGGCGGCCACTGCCGCCACGGCGGGGGTCGTGGCCTCCGGTGTCTCGCCCGCCATCGCCTCGCCGGCCGCGACGGCGGCGCCGGCGTTGACGGCCTCGAAGCTGGCGATCGCGCAGACCCCGCCGGAGACATTGCCGGCTTCGCAGGTGACGGTGGTGCCGACGGGCGAAATCACGAAGCTCAACGTGCAAGAGGTCTTGGAGGCTCTGGATATCCGCCTGTCCAGGGTGCAGATCCTGGACGACCTCCAAGTGGCGATGACGCTCGTCGACGACTTCATGGGCAACACCGCGACGAGTGGAACGATCGGGCAACTCGGTTGGGCGCTTCCAGCCGGTGCCACAGGAACGGCGGCCGCGGCCGCCGGCGCGAGCGAGCCGGGGATCTTCGTCCTCGGCACGGGCACGTCGGCGTCTGGCTGGCACGGCATGAACCTGGGCTCGAACAACCTGATCGGCTCACCGGTGATGATGTGCGACTGGCGAGTCAAGCTCACCAACATCAACAGCGTGTCGGACAAGTACTCCTGCTGGTTCGGCCTGCACAACGCCACATCCGCGATCGAGCCGACGAGCGGGTTCTACTTCCGATACACCCCCGGCGACCCGTGCTGGTTCGCAGCTTGCGCGGACGGAGGCGCCCCGAACGCCGTGACGACCAACGTCGTTGCCGACACCGACTTCCACAGATTCCGTATCACGTCTGACGGCGGGGGCGTCGCGCGCTTCTACATCGATGATGTGCAGGTGGCGCTGCTGTCCTCCTCGCTGCCGTCGACGAATCGCTACACCCCGAACTTGACGATCCGAAAGAGCGTGGGGACGGCGGCACGCAACGTCCGCGCCGACTACTTCGCGTTGCGATACGAGCAGGCTCGATGACGCCTCCGAACGTGCTCATCATCCTGTCGGATGATCAGCGTTTCGACTTCCTCGAGTACATGCCGAACACGCGCAACTTGATCGCGTTCCCAGGCCGCGACTTCACGCACACGCGCTGCAACGTCGCCATATGTGAGCCGACCCGTGTGAGCCTGCTCACCGGTCAGTACTCGATCCACCACGGCGTGGTGACCCAGTCGTTCGAATCGTTGCCCGATCACAACCACAACGACCTCCTCGGGGCCTGGATGCAGGCGGCGGGCTACCGGACGGGACTGATCGGCAAATACCTGAACGGCACGCCACCGCTGATACCGAAGCCCGACGGCTGGGACACGTGGCTGCAGATCGACGAGACAACCGGCTATGGCCCCGTCGGCTACCAGGTGTGCGATGGCGTGTCGATGTCGACGCCCGACGAGTTCCAGATGGACTACCTGCGCGAACAGGCGATGACGTTCATCGAAGGGTCGCAGCCCTGGTTCCTGTTGTTGGCCCCCAGCTCGCCGCACATTCCGTTCGATCCGGATCCGAAGGACCTGTTCGCCTGGTCCGACGTGCGATGGCCGCTCGTCATCGAGGACAACGTGGACGACAAGCCGTCGTGGATCTCGAGTCAGCCGCCTTTGCCGGCATCCTCGCTCTCCAATTTCCGCGCCACTGCGAGGGCGCAACTGCGTGAAGGCACCGCGCTCGACCGAGCGATCGGCGACATCGTTCGCAGCCTCGCACCCGCGGTGCTCGACAACACGGTGGTCGTCTACTCATCGGACAACGGACTCGAGTACGGCGAGCACCGCCTGCCGTTCGTCGGGATATTCAAGAACGCCGCGTACGACCCGGGTATGCGGGTGCCGCTCGTCATCCGCGGGCACGACTTTCCCGCGGGCGTGTCGGAGGAGCCCGTCACGATGGCCGCGGATGTCACCGTCACCGTGCTCGCCCTCGCCGGAGCGTCCGCGACGCGTCCCACCGACGGCATCGACCTCCGCGACATGATCGCCAATCCGTCGGCGTACACCGGGCGCCAGATCCTGCACTCCAAAGGTCCCGCCTCGGACTTCGGAGAAGCGCCGGCCGGCGACGGCATCAGCACGCTCACACGGAAGCTGTACCGCTACCCGTCGGTGACCGGACCGGACCGCTATGAGGCGTACGACCTCGACATCGATCCGGACGAGTTCACCAACTGGGCCAACGACCCGGCCCGCCTGCCCGAACGCGATGCTCTCGAAGCCGCCCTCGACGCACTGCTCGCCTCTTGACACCTCGGAAGGGAGGTAGAGGCAGCACGGCCGTCGCCGTCAGACGGTGTCGATGACCGGCGCGGCGAATTGCGAGTTGTAGAGGCGGTAGTACGCACCATCACGCGCGAGCAGCTCGTTGTGTGAGCCCTGCTCGACGATGCGGCCGTGCTCCATCACCAAGATCACGTCCGCCCCACGGATGGTGGACAGCCGGTGTGCGATCACGAAGCTGGTGCGCTGGGCGCGCAAGGCGTTCATCGCTTCCTGGATCAGCACCTCGGTGCGAGTGTCGACCGAGCTGGTGGCTTCGTCGAGGATGAGGATGGCGGGATCGGCGAGGAAGGCACGTGCGATTGTCAGCAGCTGCTTCTGACCCGCGCTGATGTTGTCGCCCTCTTCATTG
>DATAES010000149.1:0-20615 GCA_036257895.1 Acidimicrobiales bacterium | reverse complement strand
GGGTGCGGTGATCTTGACCACGTTCGGGCCGTCTCCGGTGACGATCACCGAGCATGACGTGGTGCACGTCTGGGGTATGCCGTCGTTGACGGTGACGGTGAAGTTGCCGCCGGCGGGGCCGTTGGCCTGCACGGCGGTGGGCTCGGGGAACAGACCGTTGGGGCCCGCTCCGGGAGCGATGGCGAACGAGTAGCCGGTGGTGCTGGCGCTGGCCGAGTAGTTGCGCGCCTTGTTGGAGCTGTGGCCGCAGTTGCCTGCCCCGTCGCACAGGGCGACGAAGAACTGGCCGATCTCGGTGACACCCGCAGCCACCTGGGCGGTGCCGGTCCACTCGCCCGGCGCAGTGTTGAGAAGCTCGACGTGCGTCCACGCTTGCGGGTTGGGCCCGCCGGTGGGAAGGAACATGAGCACGCCGCGGGTGGCGTCGGTCGACGGTGTCGTGACGCGGAAGCTCGCCGTGCTGCCGCTGACCGCGCCCGACACGGTCGAGATGTCTGGTGGATCGAAGTCGGTGCTGTTGGACCAGTTCATCGTGAACTGGGCGCTGGTGATGTTGCGCTGGACGCCGGTGCCGGTGCCCGACGCGTCGGTCGCGAACTGACCGGGAACGAACACGAGCTTCTGCGCTTCACCCCCAGGCTCGATGGAAGTGACGACCTGTTGAAGCCGAGAAGGGAAAGCGGCGACTTCGACGGCCGGCTCGTTGACGGTGGTGCCATCCGCCGGGGTCACCGCCGCGTAGACAGGGTTGAAGTTCGGTATGTCCTTCGAGCTGAGTTGCTCGATGACTGCGTCGTGGGCGACGAGGTTCGGGCCGGGTGCCGTGAGCGGGAGGACGGTCCTGGGCTCGATCGGCTGGTTCGCGGTGACCTGCGGGTCTTCGTTGCCGACGGTGAAGTAGTGACCGTCCGCCTTGGTGACTTCCGTCAGCGGCGTGTTGAACGAGGCCGAGGTCGTGGCCGTGGCCGGCTGCGCTTGCGACGGGTCGACCGGCAGCACCGAAGGAGCGACGTGGCCGGCATCACCGAGCCGGTACATCGGCAGCCCGTAGAACGTGGCCTCTTGGACGGCCTTGGCGTCGTACACGCTGGCGACGCCCACCTGCACGTAGCTCTGCTTGGCGAACATCAATGCCTGGCCGACGGAGGATGAGCCGTCGAGATGGTCGGCATACAGGGAGAGCAGCCGGCCGGAGTAGGCCAACGAGGACTTCTCGCCGATGCCGTAACCGGTCGGTCCCTGGAACACGCCGCCGTTGCGCAAGACGGCCTCTGACCAGTCGAGCAGGGCCGCTTGCTCGTCCGCATTGGGATTGGCGATGTACGTGTCGGCGACGTTGAGGGCGGTGTGACACCCGAGCGTGAAGATCACCCCGTCGCTCAGGTCCGCCGGGAGGTCCGCGGTGCTCAACACGTCGGGTGTGGTCGTGCCGCTCGTGAAATCGGCCGCTGCGAGCGACTGCGACGTGTTGGAGTGCGCGTTGATCGACACGAAGCCATGCGCAGCGAGCTGCATTCCGTTCTTCGCGTCCTGGCGAGTCCAGGTGTCGTTCAGTTGTGCCGTTGCACTTCCAGCCGGGACGCGCGGGCTCGTCGCGGCGTCGACGGCTTGACCGGTCGACAGCATCCAGTCGTATGCCGCGTTGAAGGACGCGTTCGGCGTGCGAACTCCGTTGGTGCCGGTGTACGAATCGATCGTCGACTCGATGTCGTCCGGCGTCTCGACCAGCCGGCCAACGGCCAGCTGCGGTACGTACAGCGGGTCGGCGCCGATGGTGGTCGGATCGAGATCGCCGTACGGGTTGTCACTCAAGACGTAGCCACTCGCCATGGCCGACGACGCGGCATTGGCCTGGCCACGGATGGCGATGTCGGAACCGGCCTCGATCTCGTTCGCCTCGGCCGAACGATCAGGCACCCGCCCGAAGGGGATGACCTCGTCGGAACCGACGACCACGACATACCGGAGGTCGTGAAGGCCCGGACGGAGTCTGTCGACGACCTTGTTGATGTCGGTGACGATCGTGTTGGCGGCACCAACAGCGCACGGACTGGCGTCCCACGCGGCGTAGTCGGCGGCGACAGTGGGATCACCGTCCACCGGCACGACCGCGCCGCGGACGTCGAAGTCCTGGTTGCCGCCAGTGTCGGTGTACGAAGCGAGCGTTTGCAGCTTGGCCATGACGCCGTCGGCCGCCGCGGGGCCATAGATGTCCCCCAGCCGCTTCTTGTTGACGAGGATCAGCGTTCGCGTGGCCGGATCGAGTGTCGCCGGCAGCGATCCTGCGGTCCCGCCACCTGGGAAGTTGCGGGCCGAGCACGGCAGCGTCGGTGGCGGCTGAATGACGGTGACCCGGAGGAAATACGGCTGCGGGCTGGACGCGCCGTTGAAGCCGCTCACCTGGATGGTGAACCCGGTGTCGCCGGTCGTCGTCGTAGTGAACACCGCCTCATCCGTCGTGCCGCGCTGCACCGACGCGTCGCGGATGGTGGCACTCGGCAGCTGCGGCACGTCCTGCAGCAACTCCGGAGGAGTGATCGATCCGTCGTTGACCGGCGACTGGGAGGAGTCGCCGACCAGCACGGGCGTGGTACCGCTGTGGAACGGCGAGTGGAACGGTGAGTGGAACGGCGCGCCCCGCAACGACGAGGTCGCGTTGCCGTAGAGCAGGACGTCGTAGTCCGCGGGGAGATGACTGGCGGTCACGATCACCTGGGACCCGACGGGCTGTGCCGGCACCTGGAAGTAGTCGACATTGCCCGGCCGGCCGATGTGGTCGGTGTACACGGTGTCACTCGCGACGCCCGTACCGGGTGGTGTCGGGATGCTCGCGGCCGACGCGTCTGTCGGGTCCACCACGGTGATCGGTGCCTGACCGTCGATCGACAACGACTCGCCGGAGTTCTTGACCGTGACCCCTGCGGTGAGCGGGCCGCCGAGGATCGCGGTGGGCTCGGCTTGGAGGTTCGCGGTCACGTGCTGCGTGCCGGTGCACTTGATTTCCGACTTTGGGCGGATCGAGCCGTCGGGGGCCACGTTGACCGGCGTGGCTGCAGTGCCGACGTTCATGGTGACGGTGTTGGGCAGCGTGCGGAATCCGGCCGGAAGGGCCGGCTGGATCGCCAGTCCTTTCGCCGCAGTGCAGACGAGATCGAATCCGATCGTGTAACCGGCACCGCTCGCCGGCAGGGGCGAGCTGGCGAGGATGAACTTCGTCGGCAGCTGCTCGAACGGCAGCGCGCCTCGCGGGATCAACCCGACCAGCAGTGCCCCGAGTGGAAGCGGGCCGACGGCGGCGGG
Source organism: Acidimicrobiales bacterium (assembly GCA_036257895.1). Lineage (GTDB taxonomy): Bacteria > Actinomycetota > Acidimicrobiia > Acidimicrobiales > JACDCH01 > DATAES01. Next base: position 17,315 of record DATAES010000149.1, on the reverse strand, counting down.
CGAGTCGGCGAGGAGGCTGCCGAGCGTGGCGGTGTCGGCGACGACGAGTTGGTTGTTCGCCTGCGCCTGGGCCAGCGTGAGCGTGGACGCACAGGCCGAAGCGCCGCACGACACGAACATGCCGGGATGCGTGAGCGACCCGACGGTGATGGCACCGAGCGATGTGTCGCTGAGGCCGATGTCGGCGAGCCACACCGGCGGCAGCAACGAGTTCGACAGGTCCAACCCGTTGAGGTTGATGGTGACCGCCGAGTAGTAGGCGGAGAGGTTGTCACCCTGTAGCTCGAGGTCGAGCAGGCTCGTGCGGGTCAGGTCGTTGTTGGCGCAGGTCGCGGGCTGGCCGGCCAGATAGCTGCAGGGCGATGGAAGTCGCGACGCCGGCGTGAACGCCAGCACGTAGGCCGCGAGGCTCACGTTCCGCAAGGCAGTGTCGTTCACCCGCACGTCGTCGAGCCTGAGCGATTGCACCGCAGCTGCGCAGTTGGCGAATACGTATTGAACGGTGAGCGTCTGTTCAGGGATGTCCGCGCACGGGGAACCGGCGAGTACCTGCTGCCAGGTGAGCGGCGGCAGCAACGGGATGCTCGACAGCGTCGTCGGCTGCAGGAAAGTCGAGTGGAACGGGCTGTGGAAGGGGGAGTGGAACGGACTGTGGAACGGCGAATGGAACGGACTGTGGAACGGTGAATGGAACGGGCTGTGGAACGGCGAATGGAACGGCGCGCCGAACAGCGCGTTGTCGTGGAGGTCGCTGCCCGCGAAGGCGCCGGCGGAGGCGGTCAGCACACCGGCCGGGATGCTCGACAAGGGCACGACCTGGTGGCCCGCGGCCGCCGTCGGCGATGTCGCAGTCATGGTCAAGTTGCTGATGTTGCCCGGGTTGAGGCGGGCGATCTTGAGCGCACCGGTGCAGCTACCGGCCAGCAGGATCTGCTGGTTGGCCTGCAGTGCGACCGCTTTTCCTCTTCCGTTCCCCCCGCCACAGGCAATGGTTTCGCGGCCAGGCGTGTCGCTCAGTCCGAACGTCGCGTCGTACGGCACCGCTCCGGTCGGCTGCAACCGCTCGATCCCGAGCGCGTTGCTGAGGCTCGGCCCGTCGCCACCCGCGACGAGCAACCGTCCGCTCGAATCGACAATCACACCGGCACTGGTCGCGGTCGCGCCGCCGAAGGTGCCGATGAGGACGCCGTTGGTGCCGAACGTGGGCTCGATCGCGCCGGTCGAGCTCAGGCGCAGGACATAGGTCGCTGGCGGGGTGGTCGAGACGTTGCCGGTGACGACGATGTGTCCCGTCGAATCGAGCGCGAGCGCAGTCGGAGTCTCGTTCAGCCCGTTGCCCGCATCGAAGGTGGCGGCGCCGGTCGGGCTGCTCGCAGGAAAGGTCGTATCCGGTTGACCCGAGGCGGTGAACCGGACGACCGTGGTGTCGGACTTGCTGTCGGATCTACTGATCGCGACGACGACGACGCGGCCGTCCGCCGTCAGCGCGAGGTCCTGCGCCTGGGCCGATCGACCGGCCACGGCCACCCCCGCAACACCCCCCGAGCCGAACGTGCTGTCGAGCGCGCCGGTGGGCGAGTAGCGCAAGACCGTTGGCTGGCAGGACGGCCCGTTCCACGCACTGACGAGGATCTTGCTGTCGGGCTGGATCACTACGCCGCTGCCGTGCGTCGGAGCGCCACCGCAGACGGCGCCCAGCGGGGTCATGACGATGCCGGATGATCCGAACGTCGTGTCCAGACTGCCGTCGGTCTTCAGGCGAGCGACAGCCACCTTGGTTCCTGTGAGGTCAGAACTGGTGACGACGATCCTGCCGTTCGGCTGGAGCGCGAGATCGCCTCGTCGTAGGCCTGTGGCCCCCCATCCAATGGCGACTTCGTCCGACGCAGAGCCCAGGCCGGGCTTCACGTAACCACTGCCGCCGAAGCTCGTGTCGAGCGTGCCGTTCGAGTTCAGGCGCGCCACGATGAGGCTGCCTGCGACGCCGTTCTGGATTCCGCCGACGACAAGTTTGCCGTCCGGTTGCACGAGCACGTGCGACAGCGAAGACAGCGTCATACCCGGAATCGAGAGGGTCGCGATGCCACCCGAGCCGAAGGTGGTGTCGAGCGAGCCGCCTCGCCCTGCCGGCGCGGGCGCCGCGGTGGCCACCGGTGCCGCGCTCAACAGCGAACCGGTGAGCCCGATCAGGGCCAGGATCGCGACGAAGCCGCGAGAAACCCTTCTTGTCTTGCTCGTCGCGCGTCGCCGCATGCCCGCCCCGCTCCTCACCCTTCGGGGGCGCCCGACCACCCAGCGGTCGCCCCGACTCCCTCATTCGCCTAGGGCCGAAGAATAGACGAGGTCCCGCCGCGGGCGCAGCAGCAACCTCACGGGCGCAGCCGGCAGGCCGGCCAGCTGTGGGTGTCGTCGCGGTCGGATGAGGATGAGGATGAAGCGCCCCGGACAGGAATCGAACCTGTGGCCTACCGCTTAGGAGGCGGTCGCTCTATCCGACTGAGCTACCGGGGCCGGTCGTCGGTCGTCACGATGCCACGGTTGACCTGGAGTCATGAAGCTCGAATCCGGAACCGATCACTCGAGCCCGAGGCGTGCACCTGCTGGCATGCTTCTCGCGTGATCTACGCCTTCGGCGAGTGCGAGCTCGACGTCGACCGGTTCGAGCTCCGGCGCGACGGCACGGTCTGCAAGGTGGAGCCACAGGTGTTCGACGTCCTCGCGCTGCTGGTCCGCGAGCGCGGTCGAGTCGTCACCAAGGAGGAGATCCTCGACACCGTCTGGGGCGACCGGTTCGTGAGCGAGTCAGCGCTCACGAGCCGCATCAAGGCGTTGCGTCGAGCAGTCGGTGACACCGGCAAGACACAACAGATCGTGCGCACGGTCCATGGACGCGGGTACCAGTTCGTGGCAGAGACCGGCGAGCGCACGGACGGGCGACGCAGCTCGACCGAGCCCGTCGCTCTACCCCAGCAAGAGATCCGCTTCTGCACGACCGCCGATGGTGTGCGGCTCGCCTACGCCACGATGGGCGAGGGTCCACCACTTGTGAAGGCTGCGAACTGGCTCACCCACCTCGACTACGACCGCGAGACCGTGGTGTGGCGACACTGGCTGGCCGGGCTCTCGCGCCATCACCGGCTCGTCCGCTACGACGAGCGTGGCTGTGGACTGTCGGACTGGGACGTCCCCGACTTCTCGCTCGATGCGTGGGTGCACGACCTTGAAACCGTGATCGACGCGGCCGGACTCGACAAGTTCGCCCTGCTCGGGATCTCCCAGGGCGGCGCGGTCGCCATTTCCTACGCAGTGCGCAACCCCGAACGCGTGAGTCATCTGGTGTTGCTCGGATCATTCGCGCAGGGACGCCGGAAGCGGGCACGGACCTCGGAGGACGCGGAGCTGGTCGAGGCGTACATCGAGCTGACCCGACTCGGCTGGGGCCGTCCCGACCCGCAGTTCCGCCACATGTTCATGTCGAGGTTCCTCCCGGAGGGCACCCAGGAGGAGTGGCAGGAATTCGACGAGCTCCAACGTCGCTCGACGTCCGCAGGGAACGCGTGGCGATTCCTCAACGAGTTCGCCGACATCGACGTCACCGACATCGCGACTCGGGTCTCGGTTCCGACATTGGTCGCTTGTGCTCGTCGCGAGCCCGGCGACGTGTTCGAGGAGTCGCGGCGGCTCGCTTCGTTGATCCCTGGCAGTCGCATGTTGCCGCTGGACAGCTGCAACCACCTGCTCCCCGAGCGCGATCCGGCGTGGCCCCACTTCCTCGCCGAGGTCGAGGCGTTCCTGGCCTAGACCACCAGCACGACGGCGGACACCCGTGCGGCCCAAATCGACCCACCATCGTGCATTGACATGGCCACTGACCACGTCAATGCACGATGGTCGGGGGTCAGCCCGCCACCGGATCGTCGCCGTCAACCAGCGTTGACCTCGATCGCGACGGGAACCGAGTTGGTGATGATGTCGAAGACTGCGGAGCGCGAGCGGGACTGCTCCACGAGCGCACGCAGCTTGTCAGCAGACGCATTGCCCTTGACGTCGAAGGACACCCTGATCTGCTCGAAGCCATTGCGCACTGCGGGGTCGAGGCCGAAGATGCCGTTGAGGTCGATGTCGCCCTCGACGGTGGAGGTGACCTCGGTCAGCTCCACACCGCGGGCGGCGGCGATGTTCGCCAGACCGGCCGTGAGACAGGCAGCGAGCGCGTGCAGCACGTACTCGACGGGTGTCGGGCCGTTGTCCGAACCCACCAGCACCTTGGGATGGTCGACGTCGCAGGTGAACGCTCGCTCGTGGCTGCGTTCCTCGCCCACTCCGTAGAAGTTGTACATGGTGCCCTTGCTGTGGGTACCGGACACCCAACGGTTCGACGCCCGGAACTTGAACTGCGCAGCCTCGGGTGCGGCTCTCACCGCGTCGAGTGTGGCGAACAAGGTGGCAGTGTCGACCCCGTTGCGCATGGTGTCGTCGGTGATGGTCATCGTGCTGTTCCTTTCGTTGTTGACGGATATCGGGTAGGGCTTGTGGTCATGCGGCCGCTGTGCAGACGCTCCGCAGCGGTGGACGAGCAGCGAGCCAGGTCGCCTCGGCGTCGACGAGCGAGCTCAGGCTCTTCTGGAGCTCGACGAATTGGTCGACGGGCGGGAACTGGGACAGGCGGCAGGTCACATCGAAGATCTCGGCGAGCGCGCGGTTCCGTTCTCGCTCGTAGGCAGCCATCGCGACGTGCTCGGGTACGTCGCCGAGGACCGTCGCGGCGATCGCTTCCGCCAGCAGCTCGGCGTCGCGGAACGCGTCGGTGATGCCATGGCCGGTGATCGGATCGCGGTGGTACCCGGCGTCACCGACGAGTGCCCACCCTGGACCCGCGGCTTGCAGGACCTGGTTCGGGAGCCCGACGGCCTTCCGCACCGGCGACACGACCAGCGCCGTCCGCACACGCTCGGCGAGCGAGGGTGCGCATTGCTCGAGTAGATCGAGCAAGGGTGCGCCGCGGTCATGCGGCGTGCAGATCCAGACGTTGGCTTCGTCGCCGTGCGTCGGGAACACGCCAGCGAGGGATCGCTCGCCGATGTGGAACTCGAACCCTTCTGCGTCGAGTCCGGCGACATAGGCGTACTGGATCGCTCCACTCACGGACCGGCTGTCGACGGTCGCAGCTTTGACCGATCGCGCGATCCGGCTGCGCACGCCGTCGGCGCCGACGACGAGGCCGGCGTGGACTGGGTGGGTCGAACCGTCGCGAGCGCGAACCGACACACCGGCCACGCGACCTTGCGAGTCGGTCAGCATGCCCGTCACCGCTACCCCGGTGCGTACCGAGGCCCCGGCCTCTCGAGCTGCGTCGAGCAGGATCATGTCGAGCACATGCCGGCGGGGTGCGATCACGTGATCGACGCCCCCGCTGCTCTTCAGGCGCTTGACGAGTTCGCCCTCCGGGAAGTGGAACGACACGGTGCGAATCGGTGGCGCGCCGCTCTCGACGACTCGCTCGAGCAGACCCCAGCGGGCCAACTGCACGACGCCACCCCGCGCGATGGCATGCGTCGAGAGGGTGTCGCTCGGGAACTCGGCCCGATCGAGGACGAGCACCTCGATGCCCGCCTGAGCGAGCAGCATCGCTGTGGCTGCGCCCGCGCATCGGGCTCCGACGATCGCGACGTCGTACGTGTCCATGACGACACCATGTCGACAATGCCGCCCTCTCACTTGGAGACGAACTGGAGAGCGTGTGGAGATTGGCCCGAGAGTCGCGCCCGTCACACTGGAGGTCGACTCATGCCGCAGCGATTCCAACGATCACGTCGGAAGGGCGCGCGCCTTCCGCCGGCCGTCGTCGTGGTGACGCGTCCGACGAAGTGGGGCAACCCGTACCCGTTGGAACTCGGCCGGCCAGAGGCGGTTCGTCGCTACCGGGAGGATCTGTTCGCGGGTCGGCTGGGGGTCTCTGTCGAGGACGTCGAGCGAGAGCTTCGCGGCCGTGACCTCGCGTGCTATTGCCCGCTCGATGAGCCGTGCCACGCCGACGTCCTGCTCGAAGTCGCCAACCCCGCTCCCGGCAGATTCGGCCACTGACACGAGCCGACTGCTGTCCGATTTCCGCCCCCGAGATGCGAGGACCTAAGGCGACTCCGCTGGTGCGGCCGAGCCGCTGAGCGCCCACCGGGCGATCTCGGCCGCCGTTCGGTACCGCTGGTCGTCGTCGAGGCCACCGCCTCGCACGAAGACGAGCGCGCCGCGATCACCCAGCCGAGCGGCCAAGCCGTTGATCTGAGGGATGCGGGCTGCTTCGTCGCCGATGTCCGCAACGGCCGGGTGATCGCCGATCGGCATCTTGTTGATGATCCTGAACGCGGCGGATGCTCCGCTCGGCAGAGCGACCGCTCCGATCGCCAAGCCATCCGGACCTTGCAGCAATGTGCCTGCCGCGGGTTGTACCGCGACGCCGACAAGCGAGGACACCCACGTCGGGTCGAGTGTGAGCGGCGTGGCGCGTGCCGCCGCGGCACCGCTGAACAGATCGGCGAGCGGCGAAGCGGTCGCGGCGACAGGTCGTGCTCCGTCCGCCGGCGACGCGGTGCCGACTCCGATCACATCGATCTGCCGGACGTAGCCGACGCGCGCTGCGACCTTGGTGCAGACGTCCGTGCCCTGGCGGACCGAGGTCGTGGTGACCCATGCGGCGACGTGATCCTTCGTTCCGTCGTCCACCGCGACATAGGTGCGCTCGTTGCGGGTCCGCACCCGCAGCACGCGACCCTCGATCGTGCGACTGCGCCGGAGATCGGCGAGGCCGAGCACGAACATCCAGATCCCTCGCAACACGATCACCGCGAGGACGAACGCGATCACTGCGATACCGACGCTGACCCCCATCGCGATGCGGTGATCCTGTGTGGTGGCGTCCTCGAGCAAGTCAGCTTGCGCGTCGTAGACAGCCGGCACAAGGAACCAACCGATTGCGCCCGCGACGACTGCACTGAACAGCCCGATGAACGCGTTCTTCCACGGTGGTCGTCCCCATCCCGGCGGAACGCGCTGGGGATAGCGCACGCGGACGATGCGCCATCGTCCTCCGAGGGAGCTCCACGCTTCGGTGTCGGACTCCGCACCGAGCGGGATCGACCGTTCGGTCGTCGCAGCGACGCCGAGCGCGACTGCGTACGAGAGGTAGCGGTCCCAGATCGCGACCGCGTTCGGCGGCAGCGAAGGGAACGTGCCGTCGGCCTCGAGGTTTTCGCGCAGCCCGAGCCACCGGCCCGCGGTGCGCAGTCCGTTGGGCGTGTCGCGCTCCGCCCGCAACGATCGGAACAACCACATCAACGCGCCCCACCCGAGGAGCGCGATGCCGATGAACGCACCGACGGGGTTGTCGTCGCTCGAACTCGATGAGTTGTGTGCATCCGGCAGCGCGACGAGCGCGCCCGCTGCCAGCAGCGCCGGCATCAATGCGAGGACGCCGACGAGCGCGGTCATCGCCGGGCTCCAGCGGTTGCGTGACAGGCCGCGTCGACGCGCGTCGGCTGTCACCGCCTTCGCGAACGACTTGTGGAATGACTTCGCCTGGTCGTCCGTCCCGGCGGTGAGCGCGTCGACAGGAATGACACCGTTGCTCGCGGCGCGCTCCACCAGGTCGAGCACTTGTCGCTCGTACGCTGTCAGCTCGGCCGCGTGTTGGCGAGGACGCACCAGCAACCGTCCGTCCGTTGCGCGCTCGAAGTCGATGATGCGGCGTGCCGCGAGGTCGACGAGTGTGGACGACAGCGCCTCGCCCCGAACCTTCCATCCACTGGCCAGCATGTTGACCACGGCCGGCGGCTCATCACCACCGAACTCGAGTCCGGCTGGCTGCGGCTCAGGTTGTTTGGTACGGGTGACGACCGCGAGCAGCGCGATGACGATCAGCCAGAGTCCGAGAGCACCCGCTGCGCTGATACCGAGCGCAGCGGCGGCTTGCGATCGTTCGAGGCCCGCGACGATCGGCACATTCTTCCCGCACCCGCGGGTCGATTACGAGCGTGCAGGGACCGCCGAACGGATCAGAGGAAGAAACGGACCAGACGGATGTGACGGATCAGACGGTGATCCGGGCCATCAGCTCTTGCTTGCGCTCCTCGAACTCCTCGAGCGACATGCGCTCGTCGGCGTAGGCGTCGTGCAACTCTTTCACGAGCCGGAGCAGCTCATCGGGAGCGATGTCGCCTTCGCCGGAGGTGTCGGGTACGGGAGTGGGAGGGGACTCGCCGGTCTCACGCGCTTCGCGGCGCTCGCGCTTGAGCGCAGCCTTGGCCTTCTTGGCCCGGTCTCGCTCTTGTTTGGCGAAGGTCGTACCACGCGATGCCACTGATCCTCCTCGGTTCTGGATGGTCCGGTTTTTCGCGGGAGCGAACCATTCTACGCCCTCAACGCACTAACTCGGCATACAGCCGCCTGCCCCGGGCCTCCCCAGCCCATGACTGACGCCGACCGGCTCACAATCGCACGTACCCGCGAAAGGCCGGTTCAACCCGCGATCGGATGGGGCGCCCGCGAACCTGAGAACCGCGAACGGCACACGCGGCGTACTCCCCATCGCCGAGCGGACCAGGAGCACGAATGATCAACAGCCACGCCGCCGAAGCGATACGCCAGCAGCATCGCGACGCGCTGCTGAGCCAGGCCGACAGTCATCGCCTGGTCCGTTCGGCTCGCCCCCACCGGCGGGCCGCTCCCACGACCGGCCCGGTGTCGAGCCCGGAGTCGGCGGCGGAGCCGACCCGGGTCCGGCGGATCGTCCGCCGTCTTGCGTGGGGCACCCGCTAGCCCACGAGCAACGAGCACGAGCGACGAACGTCACACGCACTTTCACACGGCGATCACGAACCGTTCCCGCATGGTCGACGTACTCGCGCACGTCCTTCTGCACCGAGGGTCGTCATCGACCCTCTGAGGAAGCAGTTCCCATCACGTCGTCGCGAGGGCGTCGCTTGCAGCCAATGACTTCGTCGCAGTCACGCACAGAGCGGGCACGTCCCGTCCGCCAAGGACGTCGGACGGGACGTGCACCAGCCCAGCTCGAGGGTGTGGACGCGTCCGCACTCGAAGACTTCTCACGGCGCGATCCTGCTGCGGTCCGAGCGGTGTACCGCGCGTACGGGGGTCTCGTGTATGCAGTCGCGTACCGCGTGCTCGGACGCCCCGATCTCGCTGAAGAAGCCGCACAGCAGACCTTCGTTCGTGCTTGGCAAGCGGCCGATCGTCTCGATCCGAATCGCGACCCGGGTCCGTGGTTGGCGACGATCGCCAAGCGCGCGGCGCTCGACATCCATCGCCGCGAGGCGCGTCGCAGGGCGCACTCGTTGGACGACGTCGCGACCGACCATCCCGCGGTCGTCACCTTGCCTCCTGACACGGACTCCCTCGACGCGGTCTGGCAAGTGCGCCGGGCCATCGAGAGCCTGCCGCCAGACGAGGCCACCATCGTTCGACTGCAGCACCTGGAGGACATCACTCACACCGAGATCGCCGCCAAGCTCGGCATCGCGGTCGGCACGGTCAAGTCGAGATCGCACCGCGCCCACACCAAGCTCGCGGCCTTGCTCGGTCACCTGCGGGAGCCGGCCTCATGACGAAGCGCGTATCGAATGCAGACCGTTGGGCGCTGATCACCGGAGGACGTACTCGTCCGCTTGTGCCGAGTGAGGCGACGGAGGTCTCGCTCCTGGCCGAACTGCTCGCTGATCCGTCGACGTGGGTCGAACCGCAAGCCGGTCTCGAGGACACGGTCGTGCGCGCCGTCGTGGACGCCGGCCCGTACCTTCACCTCGCGCCTGAGCCACAACCCGTTCCGACGAGCCGGTGGCATCACCGTGTCGCCATGATCGGCGGTGCCGCGGCGGCCGCCGTCATCCTGATCGCGCTGTTCGCCGGTGTGTTCGTGCGCCATACGGAGGCGCGCATCGTCTATGACGGGGAGTTGCAGGCAACCGCGCTGGCTCCAAGTGCCCACGCGTCGGCGGGTGTCATGCAGAGCGACGCCGGGTTCCGCGTCGTTCTCGACGCGCACGAGCTTCCTCAACTGCCGGAAGGCCGCTACTACCAGGCGTGGCTGAAGAACGCGCAGGGCATCGGCGTGCCCATCGGCACGTTCAGTTCGAGCCAGGACTACGTGACGCTGTGGGCGGGCGCCTCGCCCGACGAGTTCCCGATCATCAGCGTGACGATCGAGGCCGCCGACGACAACCAGGCCTCGTCGGGCCAGGCCGTTCTCGTCGGGCAACTGCACGCCGTCTGATGTTCGTCACATCCGCGAACCGCGGTCGCTACAGCCGACGTACTCGTCCGACACAGGCCGGCACGGCGCTGGTTGGGCTGAGGAAGAGGAACGATGACCATTCGCAGGAGCTTCACCGGCGGCCACCTCGGTGTGGCAACGACCGCTGCCATGTGCGCCGGGACCGACCTCGGAACGGAGCAGCCGTGACGAGCGTCACGCTGAAACCGGGTCTCGGGTCGAGTCGAATCAGAGTAGGACTGTCACCAGTCGATCGGACGGTGAGGACCGTGGACACGGGACAGCTAAAGGCCATTGCGTACTCGAGTCGAGTCGAGCGCGGCTTCAGTTTTCTCGACCTCTGCGGATTCACCGACTTCGCCGACTCCGAAGGCGACGAAGCCGCCGTCGAAGAGGCTCGTTGCCTGCGGCAGGTCGTTCGTGAGGTCGCGCCGTTGTTCGGCGTCCGGGTGGAGAAGTGGCTCGGCGACGGCGTGATGATGGTCGGGGTCGAGATCGAGCGGCTCGTGGGCGCGGTCGTTGCCATCGAGCAGCGCGCCACGGGAGCGTGCCGCTTGCCGCTGCGGGCGGGCATCGCGAGCGGGTTCGTCCTACTGGTGGACGGCGACGACTACATCGGCCGTGCGGTCAACACGGCCGCTCGGCTGTGCGACGCGGCCGGCCACGGCCAGGTGCTGGCCGCGACCGCAGGGCTCGAGACACCCGACTGGGTGGAGACGTCCCCTCCGGTGGAGGTGCGCCTGCGCGGACTGGCCGAACCGGTCGCCGTGGTCGAGCTCACGGCGGCGCTGAACCTTCCGACCGTCCTCGACGCTCCCGACCGAGCCGGTTGGTCGATCGGAACCCTGCTCGAGGGGCTCGCCCGCCCCGTTCGGTCCATGCGCGGCGCCTGACCACAGTTCTTCAGTTCTTCGTTCTGGCGTCACCTAGTGCGCATATGCGCACTGGTTGACGCCAGAACGTTCGGTCAGCGGCGCGACCACGGCGAATCGGGGCGAGGTTGCAGCTCGCCGTCGACGGACATGTCGACTCGTTCGTCCCAGAACGCCAGCAGTCCCTCGATCTTCGGGCACTCGGGGATCGGGAACGGATACGTCCACACGAGGTCTTCATGAAGTCGATCGCCAACCCGGACCGAGAAGTACGACGCGACGCCCTTGTAAGGGCACTGCGTCTGCCGGTCGGACGGCTCGAGCAACTCCATGCGCACGTCGGCGCGCGGGATGTAGCAACGCATCGGCAAGCCGGTCTCGAACAACAGTCGCGGTCGCGACGTGTCAGCGATGGTTTCACCGTCGACCTCGATCCGCACGTGGCGCGAGCTGTTGAGGACGTCGACTCGGTGGTACGGGCTGCGCGGATGGACGAACACCTCGTCGTCCTCCTCGTACCACGTGTCGATCTTGTGGAAGTAGAAGGCGAGAAGGCCGGCGATGTCCTCGCGACCAGGGATCGGTTCGGGATAGCTCCACACTGCGTCGCGCACGACGCGGTCGCCGATGCGCACGTTCCAGTACGACGCAGTGCCCTTGTGAGGGCATTGCGTGTGCTTGTCGGACGGCTCGAGCACGTCAGCGCGCACATCGTCGGCGGGGAAGTACCAGACGGGCAGATGGCGGTCTTCGAACAGGATCAGCGTGCGCTTGGAGTCGACCACCAACTGCTGGTCGACGTAGCCGCGCACACGGCGCGGCCATGGTTCGGTTCGTACGGTGACCTCAGCTTCGAGGATGTCTGCCATCTTGGGCTCCTCTCGATGCGGTGGAGATGTCCCGAGCACCTACCCACTCGCCGCACTCCGGGCACGCGAGTTCGGGATGCATGGTTCGGTCGCACGCTTTGTGGCGCAAGGCGACCGGCGGACCGTCACTGTCCGCCATCCACCGATCACCCCACGTCAGCAGCGACACGACGACGGGATAGAGCTCGAGGCCCTTCTCGGTCAGGCGGTATTCGAAGCGGTCGGGATGATTCCCATACGGGGAGCGCGCCAGGACGCCATTGTCGACGAGCACCCGCAGACGATCCGAGAGGATCGGGCGGGGTGCACCCGTGTTGCGCTGGAAGTCTTCGAAGCGGCGCGTCCGCATGAACGCCTCGCGCAACACGAGCATCGTCCAGCGATCGCCGATGACGGACAACGTGCGAGCGACCGAGCAGTCCTGCTCGCCGATCTCGCTCCAACGCATAGGTGTGACTCTAGTCCTATTGCGTTCAGAATCCGAACTGTCTTACGTTCATGTTCAGAACTCAACGGGAGGAAGCTCATGAACGGGCGCCAGCCGTTTCCAGATCTCACACTGAGGGTGGTCGACAACTCGGATCTCGACGCCGTGATCGAGGCGTATCGGGGACTGTCGCCGGCGAGCATCTATCGCCGCTTCTTCACGCTCACGCCCGACCCTGCCGGGCTCGTCGCACGGCAGTTCGACATGATCGACCATCGAGATCACGAGGCGCTCGTCGTGCTCGACGGTGATGAAGTCGTGGGCATCGCCCATTGGGATCGCGCCGGGTGCTGCCCCGACGAAGCCGAGATCGCCATCACCATCGCCGATCGTTGGCAGCACCGAGGCCTCGGCCGGGTGCTCATCCGTGCGCTCGCCGGCGACGCCCACCGCCACGGGATCGACACCCTGACGGCGACCGTGCTGGCCGAGAATCGAGCCGCGCTCGGCCTCGCGGCGAAGAGCCGTCCGAGCGAGGTTCGCCTCGACGGGCCCGAGGCGCATCTGATCTTCAAGGCAGCTTCGTAGCTGTCAACCGAAGTCATCATGAACAGTCGGTGACGCTGGGCGCCGGCGAACTTTTCGGGCGAACCGGCTTGTTCTGCGGGCAGAATCGATGGATGACTGACTGGCGCGCGAGCATCACTCGATGAGCGCAGCGCGTCAGTGGTGGCATGCGCCGGCCAAGGCGAGTCCAAGGCGCCTGGCTTCCCGCCTCGCGGCGAGTCTCGGGCTCTCCGGCAGTGGATCGGTGACCATTCAGCGCACATACCTCGACACGTTCGACTGGCGGCTGTTTCGGCGGGGCGACGCGCTCGTAGAAGAGCAACCCGAAGGCGGACAGCGCGTGCTCGTATTGCAGAACCGCACCGGTGAGCGCGCCGAACTTCGGGTGCCGTGCGCGGGCCGGTCTCGCCAGCCGAGCGACCTTCCCATCGGTTTGCAGCGACGACTGGGTCCGAAACTCGCGCCGCGTACGCTCCTCGACGTCGGACGCGAGCGCGTCGAGGTGTGGCCGCTCAAGTTGCTCGACGAGGACGACAAGACGGTCGCGTACATCGACGTCGAGCGAGCACCGGCTGCAGTCCGCGTCGCCCTTCGACCTGTGCGGGGCTACGAGAAGACGGCTGATCACGTTGTCGACCTCCTCGACAGCCAGGCCGATCTCATCACTGGTGTCGACCCGATGGTGGCCGCCGTGCGCGCCAACGGACGCGAGCCGGGCGAGTTGCGAGAGCCGCCGGAACTGAAGTTGAAGGCAAGTGAAGATGCGCGCATCGCGCTGGCGAAGGTGTTCGACCACCTCCTCATCACGATGGAGCTCAACGAGGACGGCGTGCGCCAGCAGCTCGACCCTGAGGTGCTGCACGACTTTCGCGTGGCCACACGCCGCACGCGGTCGATCGAGCGGCTGGCTCGCCGTCATCTGCCGCCGGCGATGACTCGCCAGTGGGAGCCCGAGTGGAAGTGGCTCGCCGGCGTCACGGGCCCACCACGCGATCTCGACGTATTGCTCCTCGAGTTGCAACTCGAGCCCTCGACGATCACCGCGTCCGCTGACGCGGGAGTACACGAGCTTGCCCGACTTGTGCGCGCCCGCCGCGCCACTGAGCAAGCGCGGTTGCTCGAGGCACTCAACAGCGACCGCTACGCGACCTTGAAGCGAGGCTGGCGCACCGGCATCGACGACCTCGCTGCCGGTGCGGACGGCACTACCGCCGAGCAGCTCGCGCGCGAAACGATCGGGACTGCAACCAAGCATCTGATCAAGGCCGCGAAGAAGATCGATGACGACGCGCCCGCGGCCGACATCCACTCGGCGCGCAAGCGCGCCAAGCGGCTGCGGTACGCAGCGGAGATGCTCGGCGGCGCGCTCCCGGCCAGCAAGGTGAAGTCCGTCGTCGCACACATGAAGCGGTTGCAGGACGACCTCGGCCAGTTCCAGGACTCCGAGGTGCAGCTCCTGCTCCTCCGCGACCTCCTCGCGGACAGGTCGATCGGTGAGCCCTCGAGCCATGCCTTGGCGGCAGGTGAGCAGATGATGGACGCTCTCGTCGTCCTGCAGCAGGCGGCGCGCAGTGATCTGGTCAAGGCGCTGCGGGAGTTCGCCCGGTCATGAAGGTCATCGCGACGTACAGCATCAAGGGCGGCGTGGGGAAGACGGCCGCGGCGGTCAATCTCGCGTACCTCGCTGCTCGTGAAGGTGAGCCGTCGCTGCTGTGGGATCTCGACCCGCAGGGCGCTGCCACCTACCTGCTACGGGTACGGCCCAAGGTGAAGGGTGGCGCCCGGGCGATCGTCCGTCGCAAGCGCCCCGTCGACTCGTCGATCAAGTCGACCGATTTCGCCAACTTCGATCTCGTGCCGGCCGATCTCTCGTACCGGCACCTCGACCTCGCGCTCGACCGTACGAAGAAGCCGACCGAACAACTCGCCGACCTCCTCCAACCGTTGGCCGATGAGTACAGCTACGTGTTCCTGGACTGCGCGCCGAGCATGTCGCTCGTGACCGAGAGCATCTTCGGCGCGGCGGACGTACTGCTCGTCCCGACGATCCCCACCACCCTGTCGGTGCGGACGCTGGACCAGCTGAGACAGTTCCTCGACAACGACGGCAAGAAGTCGAAGAAGTCGCCGACCGTGCTCACGTTCTTCTCGCTCGCCGACCGCCGCAAGCGGCTCCACCGTGACGTGATGGCCGCACTCGGAGACCGGCCCGACGTGCTCGAGGCGGCGGTTCCGTCCGCTACGGAAGTCGAGCAGATGGGAAGGCACCGCGCGCCGGTCGCGGAATTCGCGCCGTCGAGCCGCGCTGCGCGCTGTTATGCAGATCTGTGGTCCGCGATTCGGAAGGCAACCGAATGAGGCGCGCACCCGATATCCACAGGGTTTCACCACTGGTTAGGCACAGGCGTAGGTTCGTAGGGTCACGAGAGATCGGGACATCGACCATGGGTGGGACAGCAGAGGGGGCGTTTTGACGCGGTTCGCAGTGGCAGACATCGACGAGCACGTCCTCCGCCTGTTCAACATGGTCGCGGAGGGACTCACTGCCGCCACGACTGCGTTCCTCGACGGGGACAGGGAGATGGCGCGGACCCTCATCGCCGGCGACCAGTCCATCGACTCGCTACAGGACGTGACGGAGGAACTGCTGTACGCGGAGTTGGATCGCGCGCTGGCACACAGCGATCGGGAAGTCCGTTCGCTGGTCGCCGCGCTGCAGATCGTCCCCGAGCTCGAGCGCAGCGGCGACCTGGTCGAGCACATTGCGTTGCGGACACAGCAGGGCCTCGCCGCCGAGATCTCACCCCTGGCCCGTGCTCTCATCGGTCAGATGGGGCGTATCGGAGTAGAGATGTGGCGCGCTGCCGCCGTCGCGTATGCGGATCGGGACGGCACCGCGGCCGACGCACTGCGCCAGCGCGACGACGAGCTCGACGACCTACACGTGCAGCTGTCCGTGGAGTTAGCGGCGAGCGGCACGTCCGTCCCGGTCGCCATCGAGATGGGTCTCGTCGCCCGCTTCTACGAGCGGCTCGGTGATCACGCGGTGAACGTCGCTCGGCGCGTGAGCCGGCTCATCACGGCTCTGGAGCCCGCCTCCCACTCTGGCTGACGCCGTGCGTGTGCGTCGCCCGCGCGCTCACGTCGCCCAGATGTCGTGTTGTCGGAGGACGGCGTCGGCGCCGCCGTCCACGAAGATCACCTGACCGGTCACCTTCGTGTTGTCCGGACCGGTGAGCCAGTCGAGGACGGCGGCGATCTCGTCGGGTCCGGCGTAGCCGCCGAGCGGCATCGGCACCGCGTCGTCGACGATCTCGCGCCATGTGGGGTCGTCGAGCAGCGGCGCGGTCATCGGTGTCGTCACGACGCCAGGCGCGACGGCGTTGAGGGGGATGCCGGCGCCGGCCCACGGCGCGGTGGGGGCCATGCGTCGAACCCATCGGGCCAGGGCCCGCTTCGTCGACGGGTACACGAACACGCCCTTGCCTTCGGCCGAAGCGGCGGCGCGGGCGGCATCTTCGTCGTTGCGGAGGCATGCGTCGACGATGTCGTCGTCGAGCGACTGCAGCAGCGCCACTGAGGCGATGGTCACCGCGCGCGGCTGTTCGCTCTGTTGGAGGAACGGACGGAGCCCTTCGAGAGTGGCGACCGCGCCGAAGTAGTTGATGCTCACCGTGATGGGGTCGCCGGAGGTGATCCCGGCCCCGGCGATGACAGCATCCAGCCGTCCATCGGTCGCGGCGCGCACATCGTCGACGAGCGTCTGGCGTCCTTCCTCTGTGGCGAGGTCCGCGGTCACGTCGGCATCGTGCAGGTCGACACCGATGACCCGCTGCCCGCGGTCGCGCAGCCGCTGCGTGGTCGCGGCGCCGATTCCTGATGCGCTGCCGGTGACGACGTAGGTGCGCTCTCGTTCGGTCATGTCTCGCGATTCTGGCGTCAACCAGTGCGCATATGCGCACTGGTTGACGCCAGAACGAGACAGGCCAGTCAGTGCACGAGAGCTGCGACCACGCCGCCGAGCAGCAGACCTGCGCCGAGCCCCGCTGTCGCGTCGAGCGGATTGTGCGCCCCCACGTAGACCCGACCGAGCATGACCAACGCGGTGAGGAGGAATGGCAGCCACAGGAGGGTGGGGGGGAGCAACGGATCCACGACGCAACTGATGGCGGCGACCAGGATCACGTGCCCGGACGGGAAGCTCGGTCCTGCGGGTGGGACGTCGCTGCCGCGCAAGACGGCGCCTGTCTGACTGGCACCGGGCCGAACGCGTGCCTCGAGCTTCGATCGCAGTCGTT
>DATAES010000148.1:0-10236 GCA_036257895.1 Acidimicrobiales bacterium | reverse complement strand
CGCATCGTCGCCCCGAAGTTCTTCGACCGTTCGGTGGGAACGCCCGCGGAGTTCCACCGACCCGCGGCACGGGTCTCGGGTGCAGCGAGGTCCGGCTCCTCCTCATCCTGGAGGTCGTCGATCGCGGTCATCGAACGGCCGCCGTCATCTCATCGGCTTCCCTCTCGCCGATCTGGGATTGGACGATCTCCGCGTAGGTCGAGGACTCTGCGAGCAACTCGTCGTGGGTGCCGCGACCGACGATCTGTCCGTCCTCCAACACGAGGATGAGGTCGGCGGTGGAGATCGTCGACACCCGCTGGGCGACGATGATGACCGCAGCGTCCGTCGTGTGCGGGACGAGTGCGGCGCGCAGCCTTGCATCCGTCGCGAGGTCCAGCGCGGAGAACGAGTCGTCGAAGACGTAGACCTCTGGTCGGCGGATCAGCGCGCGGGCGATGGACAGCCGTTGGCGTTGCCCGCCCGACACGTTGGTGCCGCCTTGTTCGATGCGAGCGTCGAGTCCGCCCGGCATCTCGCTGACGAAGTCAGCTACTTGCGCGATCTGGAGTGCCTCCCACATCTCGGTCTCGGTCGCGTCGGGCTTGCCGAAGCGCAGGTTGGACGCCACCGTTCCGGAGAACAGGTACGGCCGCTGAGGCACGAAGCCGATCGTGTTCCACAACACTGCGGGGTCGAGGTCGCGCACATCGACGCCGCCGACGAGCACGCTGCCCGACGTCGAGTCGAACAAGCGGGGGATCAGGTTGACGAGCGTCGTCTTGCCGGCACCAGTGCTGCCAATGATCGCAGTGGTCTGTCCCGCGTGCGTGGAGAACGAGATGTCGGTCAGCACGGGATGCTCGGCGGACGGGTAGTGGAAGCCGACGTTACGGAACTCGAGGTCGCCTCGCCGTTCGACTGCTCGCACGGGCTTGGCCGGCGGCACCACCGTCGGGTCGGTGTCGAGCACCTCTTGGATGCGGTCGGCCGAAACGGCGGCGCGCGGGATCATCGACACCATGAAGGTCGCCATGACGACTGACATCAGGATCAGTACGAGATAGCTGAGGTACGCGACGAGCGAACCGACCTCGATTTCGCCCGCACCCACGCGGGCCGCTCCGATCCACAGCACGGCGACGCTCGACAGGTTGATCAACAGGTTGACTGTCGGGAACATCGAGGACATCAGGCGGCCGGCCCGCAACGAGACAGTGGTCAGTGCCTCGTTGGCGTTGTCGAACCGGCGAACCTCTTGCGGCTCGCGCACGAATGCCCGCACGACGCGGATGCCGGTGATCTGCTCGCGCAGCACACGGTTGATCTGGTCGATGCGATCCTGCATCAGACGGAACGCAGGGACCATCCGCGAGACCAGGATGCCGAGGATGACCGCGGCGGCGGGCATGCTCACCAGGAGGACGACCGAGAGGCCGACGTCTTGGCGCAACGCCATGACGACGCCGACCACGATCGTGATCGGAGCGGCGATCGCCATGGTGCACGCCATGACGACGAGCATCTGCACCTGTTGCACATCGTTGGTGATGCGAGTGATCAGCGAAGGCGCGCCGAACGCCCCGACTTCTCGCGTCGAGAAGTCGGTGACTTGGTGGAAGAGATTCTTGCGAAGATCGCGGCCGAAGCTCATTGCGACCTTGCCACCGAAGTACACGGCGGCAACGGCGAACACGACCTGTATCAGGGCGAATGCCAGCATCAAGGCGCCGGTGGAGCGGATGTATGCGACGTCGCCCTTGAGGACGCCGTTGTCGATGATCTTGGCGTTGAGTGTCGGGAGCGTCAGCGCCGCGGAGGTCTGCACGGTCTGGAGCACGAGGACCCACAGGAGGATCTTCTTGTACGGACGGAGGTGGCCGCGAAGGAGGCGGATCAGCACCGGTGTTCCTCGGCGGTTCCGCGGAAGAAGAACCTGACGATCTCGTCCGGCGACATCGGCTCGTCGATCAATGCCGGATGGGTCAGCGAGAGTGTGAACGCGCGCAGGAGACGAGCCGCCACCAACGGCTCGACTGCGAGGCGGTCGCGGTGTTGCTCGAACATGGCCACGAGCGCGTTCAGATCGGTGATCGGTCGGCGCGTGCTGTCGTGGAACTTGGTGCCGATGCTCGACACGAGTCGCCAGATGTCCACGGTGCGTCGCTGCAGGATCTCGACCGAAGCCGTGATCCGGTCCTCGAAGGGAAGGCTCGCATCGACGGTGGCGAGCGCCTGCTCGAGGGCCGCCGTGTCGAGCGCGGCGTCGAGCACGGCGGCGATCAGTTCGTCCTTGTCGGCGAAGACGCGGAAGATCGTTCCCTCGGCGATCCCGGCGGCGTCGGCGATCTGCCTCGTCGTGACCATCTCGCCGTGCTCGAGGAGCAAGGGCAGCGTCGCCTGCACGATCATCGAGCGCCGCTCGCCGGGCGGCAGCGCCGAGGCACGCTTCTGCGTGCGCGGCACTTCCTCGATGGCCGTCCGGGTCGGGGTCACGGCATCCGACGGTACCTGAGTGAGTGCTCACTCACAATGTGACTGTCGTCTCACCGGGCCTGCCCCACCTGTCGTTCTTCGGGTCGCCGTGGCCGCTCTGGGGGCCACGGCGCACCAACATTCGAGCCGTCAGGCCGTCAGGGTCTTCAACCGCACCAGCGCCTCATCGAGGACCTCGTGCCGTTTGCAGAACGCGAACCGCACGAGCGACTTGCCGGCTTCGACGTCGTCGTAGAACACGACGTTCGGCACGGCGACAACGCCGCAGCGTCCGGGGAGTGCCCGGCAGAACGCGAGACCGTCCTCTTCGCCGAGCGATCGCACATCCGCGGTCACGAAATACGTTCCTGCGGGCAAGAAGATCTCGAACCCCGCGTCGAGGAGTCCTTCGCAGAGATGATCACGTTTCTCGCGCAGGTCGTCGGCCAGCGCGGCATAGACGTCGTCGCCGAGCCCGAGGCCGAGCGCAACTGCGTGCTGGAACGGCGCGCCGTTGACATAGGTGAGCCATTGCTTCGCGGCGCGAACCACGGCGACCAGATCGGCCGGCCCCGAGACCCAACCGATCTTCCATCCTGTGAACGAGAACGTCTTGCCGGCTGACGAGATCGTGAGCGTGCGGTCCGACATGCCGGAAAGCGTGCACAGCGGCACGTGTGCGCCCTCGAACACGAGGTGCTCGTAGACCTCGTCGGTGACGGCCAGCAGATCGTGCTCGACGCACACAGCGGCGATCGTCTCGATCTCATCGCGAGTGAAGACCTTTCCGGTCGGGTTGTGCGGCGAGTTGAGCAGGACGAATCTGGTGCGCGACGTCACTGCGGCGCGCAGCGCCTCGGCGTCGAAGCTGTAGTCAGGCGGTCGAAGCGTCACCGTTCGACGGACCGCGCCAGCTAGCGCCGCATCGGCCGAGTACGCGTCGTACCACGGCTCGAACGTGATGACTTCGTCACCGGGATCACACAGCGCGAGGAACGCAGCTGCGAGGGCTTCAGTCGCGCCCGCAGTGACGAGTACCTCGCTGTCGGGATCGAGCTCGATGCCGTAGAAGCGACGCTGATGGTCGGCGATCGCCTGGCGCAGCTCGGCGATGCCGATGCCCGGCGGGTACTGGTTGTGACCGGCTCTGATGGCGTCGATCGCCGCCTCGGCGATGACCGGTGGTCCGTCGGTGTCGGGAAACCCCTGTCCCAGATTGACCGCCCCGGTCGCCGTTGCCAGCGCCGACATCTCGGCGAAGATCGTCGGACCCGCCCCTTCGAGGCGCGCTGCAGGATGCCGGCGTTGCATGACGGGTAGCAACGCTACGCGGTGCTTGCCCGCTACCGTCACTCGAAGCGCACGGAGGGTCCAGTTGTCCATGGATGAGCTGCCCGACGAACCCGAGATCGCCGACTCGCTCCTCGACCTGATCGGCAACACCCCGCTCGTGCGACTGCGCCGCGTGGCCGACGGCCTGCAGTGCCAGATCGTTGCAAAGCTGGAGATCACCAATCCCGGCGGCAGTGTGAAGGACCGTCCGGCGGTCGCGATGATCGAGGCCGCCGAGCGCGAGGGCCTGCTGCGGCCTGGCGGAACGATCGTCGAGCCCACCTCAGGCAATACGGGAGTCGGGCTGGCTATCGTCGCCGCGCAGCGCGGTTACCAGTGCATCTTCGTGATGACCGACAAGGTCGCGCCAGAGAAGATCGCTTTGCTGCGCGCCTACGGCGCAGAAGTCGTCGTGTGTCCGGTGGCGGTCGAGCCGGACGATCCGCAGTCGTACTACTCCGTCGCCGAACGACTCGTGCGCGACACCCCGGGCGCGTTCCGCCCGAACCAGTATGCGAACCAGTGGAACCCGTGGGCCCACGAGCATTCGACTGGTCCGGAGATCTGGCGGCAGACCGCCGGTCGCATCACCCATTTCGTCGCGGGCGTCGGCACGGGTGGCACGATCACCGGCGTCGGTCGGTACCTGAAGTCGAGGAACCCGGACGTGCAGATCGTCGGCGCCGATCCGGCCGGATCGGTCTACTCGGGCGGGTCGGGCCGCCCGTACCTCGTGGAGGGGATCGGCGAGGACTTCTGGCCGACGTCATACGACCCGACGCTGGTCGACCACGTGGTGCCGATCAGCGACCAAGACAGCTTCCTGATGGCTCGTCGCGTCACGGCCGAAGAAGGCATCCTCATCGGTGGCTCCGGTGGTACCGCTGTCGCCGCTGCGCTCGAGATCGGCAAAGGCCTGACGGCGGACGACCTCGTCGTCGTGCTGATTCCCGACTCAGGCCGCGGCTACCTGTCGCGGGTGTTCGACGACGACTGGATGGCGGGCTACGGATTCCTCCACAGCGACGGCCGCACGGTCGCCGATGTGATCCGAGCGCGCGCCGGTGACGTCCCGCCACTGGTGTACGTGCACCCGAACGACTCCGTTCGTCGCGCCGTGAACCTCATGCGCGGTCACGGTGTCTCGCAGCTGCCGGTGGCCAAAGGCGAGCAACCGCTCGCCGCGGCGGAGGTGCTCGGCGCGGTGGACGAACTCGCGCTCATGGATCTCGCCATCCGGGACGGATCGGTTCTCGATTCACCGGTCGAGAAGGTCATGGGACCGCGCTTGCCGACGATCGGCATCGGTCAACCGCTCGAGCTCGCGGTCGAGATGCTCGACACCGCGCCCGCGCTCGTCGTGCTCGCCGGTGGTCGTCCCCATGTCGTGCTGGCGCGTACGGATGTCCTGCGCTACCTGTCGCGCGAACACGCATGAGCGAGCACGGCTTCGAGACGAGAGCGATCCATGCCGGCCAGGAACCGGACACCGCGACGGGCGCAATCGTGCCACCGATCACGACTGCGACGACCTTTGCGCAGTCGGACGTCGGCGAGCACCTCGGGTTCGAGTACGCGCGCTCGGGCAATCCGACGCGGCTCGCTCTGGAGCACTGCCTCGCGTCGCTCGAAGGCGCGCACCACGGCTTCGCGTTCGCGAGTGGTATGGCGGCAGAGGACGCTTTGCTGCGCCAGTTGCCGGTCGGATCGCACATCGTCCTCGGCAACGACGCTTATGGGGGCACGTACCGTCTCATCGACAAGGTGTTCCGTCTCGCGGGGTTGACGTGGTCGTCCACGGACCTGACGGACGTCGACGGCTTGGCACGCGAGTGGCCCGACGGCACGGCTGTCATCTGGATCGAGACGCCGACCAATCCGGCACTGAACATCGTCGACATCGAATCGCTCAGCGAACTCGCGCACGCGCACGGTGCGCGGGTCGTCGTCGACAACACGTTTGCGACGCCATATCTCCAGCTACCTCTGATGCTTGGCGCGGACGCAGTCGTGCACTCGACCACGAAGTACCTCGGTGGACACTCCGACGTTCTCGGAGGCTTCGTCGCAACGTCCGACGACGACCTTTCCGAGGGCGTCGGGTTCGTGCAGAACGCGGCGGGTGCGGTGCCGTCGCCGTTCGACTGCTACCTGGTGTTGCGCGGCTTGAAGACGCTCGCTGTCCGGATGGACCGTCACTGCGACAACGCGCGAGCGATCGCAGACGTGCTCGTCGGGCATCCGAACGTCGAGCGTGTGCTCTGGCCCGGTCTGGTCGAGCACCCTGGGCACGACGTCGCCAAGCGGCAGATGCGCGACTTCGGCGGCATGGTGTCGTTCACGATGCAGGGCGGGGAGGCGGCCGCGCTCGCGGTCGTTCGCCGGACCAAGGTGTTCACCCTCGCCGAGTCCCTCGGTGCTGTCGAGTCGCTCATCGAGCACCCAGCGCGCATGACCCACGCATCGGCCGCCGGTTCTCCTCTGGAAGTCGACCCCGCGCTCGTGCGCCTGTCGGTCGGCATCGAGACCGCATCCGACCTCGTCTTCGACCTGGAGCAGGCGCTCGCTTCTTGAGCGGCAGGCCGCGTCAGGTTGCGCTGCACCACGACCGTGCGTCACCGGGGTGTGGGTGCTCGCCTTGCGGGGCTCGGTGCGCCAACCTGCACGGGTGAACGAACGCACCGAACCGCCAGACTCTCACGGCAGCCGGGCCGAGTATCGCTTCGGCCTGGTCCTCCTCTTGCTCCTCCTGACGTTCGTGGTGCTGATGACGGGCAGCACATCGACGTGGATGCGACCACTCACCGCCGCGCTCACCGGAGCGACACTTCTTGCCGCCCTGTTCGCGGCGGACGCGTCGGTACGCCTCCGACGCATCGCCGCGATCGTGGTCGCGATCTCCATCGTCGGGTCACTCACGCTCGTCGGGCTCGAACGGTCGGGCCAAGCGGTCGAGGGAGTCCTTGACGCCATGCTCGTGGTCTTCGCGCCGGTCGCGATCGCACGGTCCATCTTCCGCCGGCGGGTCATCGATGTGCGCACGGTCCTCGCAGCCCTGTGTGTCTACGTCTTGTTCGGGATGCTGTGGGCGTTCGTCTACACCGCGATCGGTAGCGGGGTTTCGAACGAGTTCTTCGCGCAAACCGGGTCGGCGACCAGCGCCGACTATCTCTATTTCAGCTTCATCACCCAACTCACGGTCGGGTACGGCGACTTGACTGCCGCAGGCAACGTTGGTCGAGCGTGCGCCGTGCTCGAAGCCTTGCTCGGTCAGATCTATCTCGTCACGATCGTCGCTGTGCTCGTGTCGCGGCTCGTCCCGCGCGCCGCCTCATCGAGTCCCGAGTGAGCCGCGATCTTGTGCCAACTTCGGGTCGCCGTGGCCCCTATAGGGGCCACGGCGCACCAACATTGGCCCGAACAACGGAATCGACGTCCTCCATGAGCACACGAAGCGTCAGGAAACGCGGTCGTCGACAAGTGTGCCGTCCCACAAGTCCTTGAAGCGGTCGAGCACTTCACTCCGGGGCTCGTCGATCCCACGAAGTGGTCCGTGGTCGGCGAGATGCCGCTGTGCGTACAAGCGGGCGACCAAGGTCTTGCGATCGGATCCGAGCGTTCGCTGCTCGTAACCGGCTTGTTCGAGGAGCAGCGCACCGGCGTACACGTCGACCATGAACTCGGCGAGCGGGAACAGCCGGAGCTCGGCGACCGTGCGATCGAGCACCTTCCATCGCTCGATCGCGATCATCAGCTGGTCCACGCGCTCGGCCACCAGCGACGTCGTGGGATCGTCCTGTGGGGCACTGTCGAGTGCCTCGCGGAGCCGGTGGAGGAACGCGACATCGGCTTGCTCGCGCTCGATGCCGCGGCGGACGTCGAGGCACAGGATGTTGTCCGGGCCTTCCCACAGCGGGTTGACCTGCGCATCGCGGAGGATGCGAGCGATGGGCCAGTTCTCGACGTAGCCGTTGCCGCCATGCACTTCGATGGCGTCGCTCGCAGCCGTGATCCCGAGGCGGGATGCGCGGAGCTTTATGAGGGGCGCGCCGATCCGCAGCCGGTGCGCAGGGTCGAACCCGTCGAAGACGAGCGCCTGTGCAGCTTCGACGTCGACGATGAGCTCGGCCAGCTTGCGTTGCATCAACGGCTGCTCGGCCAGCGGCCGCCCGAATGCTTGACGGGCCCGCGCGTAACAGAGGGCCTCGACCAGCGCCCTCCGTGCGCACCCGAGACCCATCATCGCGATGCCGAGCCGGGCACCGTTGGTCATCTGCATCATCCGCGCGAGTCCCTTGCCGTCAGCGGAGCCCGCCTCGCGCGAGCCGTCGGCGGCGTCGGCCGACTCGCCTGACAACAGGAACGCCTCCGCGTCGACGAACTCGACCTCCGCGGATGCGACAGCGCGAGTGCCGAGCTTGTCCTTCAAGCGACGAATACGGATGCCATTTCGCGAGCCATCGCGGCGCTCACGCAGCACAAGGAACGTCGCGATGCCACGCGCGTTGTCGGGCGCGCCTTCGGGCTTCGCCAGCACGACCCATGCCTGACCGTTGGCGTTCGACGCGAACCATTTGAATCCGTTCAGCCGCCACGCGTCACCGTCGGCCGTTGCAGTCGTCTCGAGCTCGGCCAAGTCGGAGCCGCCGGTGCGTTCCGTGAGCGATTGAATTGTCTGTCCTGCCCATTCGCCTGACGCGAACTTGGCCATCACCCGTTCGCGGATGTCCGGTGGTGCGAACTGGCGCACGAGATTGACGACCATGTCTCCACCGGTTCCGAGCGCGCATGCCATGCCGATTTCGGCTTGGTCGAGCAGGTAGCTGTGTGCCGCGTTGAGGATCGTGGTGTTGATACGGCGACTGGCTGCTTCATCGCGAACGGCCGGGGCCGTGAAGCTGTTGGCGAGCACGTCGCGACGAGAGTCGAGGAACGAAGGCGGAAGCACGACTTCGCTCACGTCGTGACCCCAGCGGTCATAGCGCTCGAGCCGAGGCGGGTTCTTGTCCGTGACCTCGGCCCGTTCTGAGACGGCACCACCCATCAGGCCGCCCATCCGATCGAGGTGCGGCTCCGCCCACGCCAGGTCCTCCGCGGCGAGGTGGTAGCGCATGAGGAACTGCAGCGTGGGGTCGCACCGCCACCAGTTGAGTCCCGTGGCCCCCAAGTACCGCTCAGTTGCGTAGCGAGCCGCCTTGCCAGCGGACCCGAAAGGCAACCGGTCGACCGATTCGCTGTCGTAAGGCGTCACCATCCACCCATCATGGCCCTCCGGCGCAGTGGGTGGCTCCCTGGCTCACGGGCGCCAGATATCAGTCCGACGCGCCGGACATCCGCATGTGGGCCAGTCGCCATCGAGCCACACCGAGGCCGATCAGGGTGATCACACCGAGCCGGACCATCGCGCCCGTCCCGACCGGGATGCCCTCGCGGACGAGGCTCTTCGGCGCGTCCTCGATGAAGTCGACGAACACGGCACGAGACTCCCATGTCGGCGACCACTGTGCGATACCTGTCAGCGCGCTGCCGAGAAGTCGCTCGAACAAGAACACGAACGCGAGCGACCATACGGCGGCGCGCCGAGTGACGCAGCCGATGGCCACGAAGACTGCGATGTACGCGACCGCGCCGCCGAATGCGGCGATTGCCACCGGTCCTGCGCTGGCCGCGTCGTCGGCGATCACGGCGGCAAGTGCACACGCGGGCACGATGGTGACGAGCGTGACGATGCAGCCCCCGAGCCATCGACCGAGCACGATGTGCGACAAGGGCGTCGGGGTGAGCCACGTGAACTGGAACGTGCCTGCCCGCACCTCGGCGCCGAGCACTGCATCACCGATGACGAGCGCGGCGATCGGAATGACGAGCGCGAAGATGCCGTCAGCCGCCACCCGAGCGAACGACTCGGTCGGCGACTCCACCATGGTGCGCGCCAGCAGACCGAACAGCAGCGCGCCCGCGCATGGCAGCAGACAGCCGAGCCACCGCTTCGGTCCGATGCACGAACGCAGCGTGTACATGACGATTGCTCCGAACCGCCACGGGGCGCGCGGCGGTCGCTGGCGCGGTGCCCGCACTTCGGTATCGCTCATCGCATCTGGGGGCTGCGCCCCCGCTCGCTGCGCTCGCGCCCCATCGCCGCCCGGCTCCCTGGCGGTCGCTCGGTCGGCATGAGCTCGGTTCCCTCGCTCATCGCACGAGCTCCCGGAACAGGCTTTCGAGCGAATCATCGAGGGGACGTACCTCGCGCAGCCGCACGCTGAGATCGTGGGCCACGAGCGGGAGCGCCTGTGCAAGCTCCGTGGCGCGGCTCGTCGATATCACGACGTCGTCCCCGGACACACGCACACCTGCAACCGAGTCGAGGCCGACGAGTGCGGATGCCAGCCTGCGATTGTCAGTGGCCCGCACCAGCACGTGACGAGGCCGGTCGTTCATCGCGTCGCGGAT
>DATAES010000147.1:0-8126 GCA_036257895.1 Acidimicrobiales bacterium | reverse complement strand
AGGCATACACGGTCGGCGCGTTCACCGCGGCCGGCACTGAACCCAGCGTCGTCGTCTCCTACAGCCAACTTCTGAGCGATCCGGTCGGCACCACGACCGAGCTGATCGAGCAACTGGTGGCGCTGGATGTCCAAGGACTTCGTACGCCGAGTGAACGCGAGGTCGCTGCGTTCGTCGAGAAGGACCTGCATCGCCAGCGGCGCGAGAGCCGCACGCGCGACGCTTACCTCAACGCGCAGCAGATCGCATGGGTGCGCCTGGCGGACGAGCGCCGCGTTCCGAATGCTTCCGAGCTGCCCGAGCTGTCCGAGCTGTCCGAGGGCGCGACAGCCGTACTTCGGGCGTTCGAAGCGAGCGAGGCCCGTATCTCCGATCTCTCGGACCAGCTTGTTCAGGCCGACACCGACTACCGCGAGCTTCAGCGCGTGCACGAACAGCTCGACGCGCGACACCGACGGGTCGAACAGAGCCTCACAGCCAAGATCGAACTCATCCAGCAGGACGTCAACGACGCTCGAGCCAACGTGAGGCAGCTCCAGGCACGAGTGGCAGAGCGTCGTCGCGCTCAGCAGCGTGCCGCCGACTCGCTGACGTCCGCGGCTCAGCGCGTCCGCGTGCTCCGCCGGTCCCGCTCGATGCGCATCGGCGTCAGTGCGGCCAAGATCCGAGATCGACTCCACGGTCGGCGCGGCCGCGGGATCGACGTCTCGTTCCGGGGTTTGACCGACCACATCGAAGCGGCCCGCAGCGCGCTCCGAGACCCTGTCGACCGCGAGCGCACGTTGGCCCTCGACACGGGTTCCGACGAACCTCCACCACCGAACGAGACCCTCAGGATGCAGCGGCGCGAAGCGCGCGCTCGCGGCGATCGAACCAAGGTCGCCGTGCTTTGCTGGGATGTCGGGCACAACCCGTTCGGCCGGGCGCACCTGCTCGCCGACCTGTTGCGAGATCGGTTCGAAGTCGAGCTCTGGGGCGCCCAGTTCGAGCGCTATGGCTCTGACATCTGGCTGCCCCTCCGTGACACGAGCATCCCGATCCGTCGGTTTCCGGGTGCCCACTTTCCGGAGTTCTTCAAGTCGATGTCGAGCGTGGCGGGCCGCATCGACGCGGACGCGATCTACGTCTCGAAACCGCGATTCCCCGGCCTCGGCGTCGGCGTGCTGGCCAAGGAGCTGTGGAACCGCCCGTTGATCCTCGACGTGGACGACTTCGAGCCGTCGTTCTTCCAGGAGGTCGAAGGTCTCGATCCCCAGGCGCTCCGCGAGCGCGACGGTGACCCCGATCTCGAGCTGCCCTACGGCCGGCTGTGGACCTGCGCGTGTGAATCGGTTCTGTCCGGCGTCGATGAGCTGACGGTCTCGAATGTCGAGCTGGAAGAGCGCTACGGCGGGATGATCGTTCCCCACGCGCGCGATGAGGCAGTGTTCGATCCGGCGCGGTTCGACCGGGCGGCCGTGCGCGACCGGCTCGGGTTGGGTGAGACCGATCGCATGATCCTCTTCGGTGGGACGCCGCGCGTGCACAAAGGCATCCTGCAGGTGCTCGAGGCAGTCGACCGACTGGGTGACGAGCGCGTGCGGGTCGGTGTCTTCGAGATCCGGGAGCTCGCGGACCTCCGAGGCCAGATCGGCAAGCTCGACCACTGGATCGTGCCAGTGCCGTTCCACTCGTTCAGCGAGCTTCCGAGAGCGCTGGTCGCCGCGGATCTGTCCGTCGCGCTGCAGTCGCCGGATCACCCCGTGTCCAGGTACCAGATGCCGGCCAAGGTCACCGACGCGATGGCGATGGGCGTGCCGTGCCTGGTCACCCCTGTCCCGCCGCTGCAGCCGCTGATCGACAAGGACGTCGTCGAGGTCTTCGACGGCGACGTCCCGCTCGACGAACGGCTTCGAGACTTCTTCGCCAATCCGGACAGCGCGACCGACCGGGCACAGCGGGCTCGAGACGTGTTCCTCGAGTCGTACAGCTACGCCACTGTTCGACCGGTCGTGGCATCAGCGATCGAGCGACACCTCGATGATCCGCCACCGCTTACCCACGGTCTCACCTCGATCGTGGGCGTCGCCCGAGATCTGTTCGCACCCCGTCCGGTAACCTCCGTTCGGGAACGGGTGCCACGTCGTCGCATGCCGGCCGGGTCGACCTACGACCTCGTGGTGTTCTGGAAGCAGAACGACACCGGCATCTACGGCCGCCGCCAGGACATGTTCTTGAAGTACCTCGAACGGTCAGGCCGGTTCGCCAAGATCGTGCACTTCGATCACCCGATGAGCGTCGAGGGTCTGCTCCGCACCGCGCAGCGCGGCTTGGGCAGCGCGGACCAGAACCGCCTCGTCGCACAGCAGACGTTGCGCCGCAAGATCCACCGGGAGGACCGCGGCGCGGTGCGCAGCCGCACGTTCCTCTTCGCCGGCGGCCGCACGTCGCTGGCGATGAAGCTTCCGCCGCGGTCGCAATACCTCTCCTACGTCCGATCGGTGCTCGAACGCGAGCGAATCGGCCAGGACCGGCCGGTCGTGTTCTGGGTGTATCCGACCAACAACTTCCTCCCGAATCTGGTCGACCGGCTCGCTCCCGACATCGTCGTGGCGGACGTCGTCGACGACAACCGCACGTGGTACGAGCCCGACACGCCCATGTACGACAAGGTGCAGCAGAACTATGCCGAGGTGCTCGAGCGGAGCGACGTCGTGCTCGCCAACTGCGATCCTGTCGCTCGGAGCATGCGCGAGTTCGCTACCGACGTCCACGTGGTGCCGAACGCGTGCGAGTTGCCGGGTCAGATGCAGCACACCGAGCGACCGCGCGAACTTCGCGGTCTTGTCGGCCCCATCATCGGTTACGCCGGCAACATGTCGGGGCGTATCGACATTGCGTTGATTCGCGATCTGGCGCGGGCTCGGCGTGACTGGAACTTCGTGTTCGTCGGGTCGACCCACATGGATCGATCAGCGCTCGACCTTGCCCGCGAAGTCAACGTCCGGCTGATCGGCACCAAGCGCTACGACGCGGCGCAGGCAATCATCAGTCAGTTCGACGTTGCCCTGATTCCGCATCTCGACAACGAGATGTCGCGGTCGATGAATCCGTTGAAGGCATACGTCTACTGCTCACTCGGCGTGCCCATCGTGTCGACTCCCGTCGCCAACCTCGAACAGCTGGCCGACTTCATCACGTTCGCGAACGGAACCGCGGAGTTCGTCGCCGCGATCGAGAGCGCGCTGGCGACTGGTCGACGAGTTCCCGATCGAGACACCCTGTGGCCGCACTCCTGGGACGTGCGAGTCGAGGAGGTCCTGGCTCTCGTCGACGAGGCCGTGGAACAAAGGCGCAGCGGTGGCGGCTGAGAGCTCGAGCGGAAACGGAGAACCCGTTCCGATCGACACTCGACGCCGGTTCATGTTCGTCCACCTCCAGAAAACGGGTGGCACCGCGCTGTTCCAACGGTTGCGCGAGCATTTCGGTGCGCGAGGTGTGTACCCGACGCCAGACGAAAAAGGCGACGTACGGGCCGTGACCGACCTCGATTTCCTCGTCGAGCGACTGCGGGTGCACGGCGACGAGGTCCGCGTCGTGACCGGGCACTTTCCGCTGTGCACCACCGACCTGCTCGGTGGTGGGTTCGCGACGTTCACCGTGTTGCGGGATCCCGTGGAGCGGACGCTCTCGCTGCTGCGCCGCCGCCAGAACGCCGAGGAACGCTTCCACGGCCGGGACCTCGAGGACATCTACAGCGACCCTTCGCTGCACGACATCATCCGCAATCACATGGTGAAGATGCTCTCGCTCACCGTGGACGAGGTGACTTCCGCTCCACTGGTGATGCCCGTCGAGTTCGATCCCCAGCGACTCGAGCGAGCGAAGAGTAACTTGTGCGAGCGGATCGACCTGTTCGGTCTGCAGGAGCACTTCGACGACTTGTGCGCCGACCTCTCGAGCCAGTTCGAATGGGACCTCGGTGAGCCGCGGTTCGCGAACCGGACTCAGAGTGCGCCGGTGAGCGACGCGCTCCGAGAGCGGATCGCGGCGGACAACGAGATCGATTGCGAGTTCTATGACTTCGCGCGGCAGCTCTGGGAGGAGCGCCGGCGCGCGTCCGTGGCTTAGGAATCTGCTGTACATGGCCGAGCCCAAGATCGTCATCACCGGAACGGGCCGCGCCGGGACGACCGTGCTCGTGCGGATCCTTGACGCGCTCGGGCTCGACACGGGCATCGACACCGACAAGCTCTCGCCTTACATGCCGGGCGTCCGAGCCGGCCTCGAAAGTCGCGTCGACGATCCCGACGCGCCGACGGTCGTCAAGGACATGACCCTCGGGTTTCGCATGCGTCGGATCCTCGAATCGGGCGAGGTGGCGATTGAACACGTCCTCATCCCGACCCGGCGGCTCGAGGTCGCGGTGGCCAGTCGCGTTCGTGCGGCCGACTACGGACGGCAGCCGTTTCGGCGCGGCGCGCTCACCGGGACGCTCCACGCAACGGAGCAGGAGCAAGTGCTCGTCAAGATGCGCGACGAGATCGTCGGCGCCTTGAGGGACTTCGCCGTTCCGTACACCACACTGGAGTTTCCGCGGTTCGCGACCGACGCGGCCTATGCGCACGGAAAGCTGGCGACGGTCGTTCCCGGCGCCACGGTCGACGACGTCCAGTCGGCCCTCGATCGGTGTGTACGACCGGATCTGATCCATGAAGATCCGCTTTCGCCACAGGAGCGATGGCGGATGCGCGCCACGGTGGCGTGGATGCGACTGGTTCGCTATCCCGTCGCGAACGTCCGCCGCCGGATCAACCCCGAGGCTGCGGAGGCGCGCCTTCGCGCGTCCTACGCCGCGGCGCGCGAACGCGACCGGGCGCTCGCTGAAGCCGAACGCGCCGTTGCGGAGGCCGCAGCGACCGACGCCGACTCAGGTGGTGACCGCCCCCCGGCCGCGTCGTGATGCCACGAGCTCCTT
The DNA here is from genome assembly GCA_036257895.1 of Acidimicrobiales bacterium. Taxonomy (GTDB): domain Bacteria; phylum Actinomycetota; class Acidimicrobiia; order Acidimicrobiales; family JACDCH01; genus DATAES01. Next base: position 3,169 of record DATAES010000147.1, on the reverse strand, counting down.
CGCGTAGTCGTAGAACTCGACGTCGATCGCGTTGTCGGCGGCGATTCGGCGGCGCAGCGACTCGCTGACCGGCCGGATCTCCTCCGTCGGCGTTTCGTTCTTCCGCAGATGGCGCAGGATGTCCCAACCGGTGTGTGCCGTCAGTTCGTCGAGGAACTCGTCGTACTGCTCCGTGAGCCCGATGAAGTCGACCTTGGCAAGGTTCTCCTTCGCGAGCGCGAGCCGGCTGTCGTCGACGTCGATCACGTCCATGTACGTCTCCAGCGGATCGTCGACCGTCATGGAGAAGATCTTCGTCTGATGGTTGAGCACCAAGGGCTCGTACACGAACGGGTTCTCGTACACCTGCTCGAGCGTCAACCCCTCCATCGGAGCGCTGTGCCGGAGATTCGGGTCGGCCCACGGATCCTTGCGGCGGAACTGCCGTAGCAGCGAGATCGTCCGATCCACCGGGTCTCGGAGCAGCGTCAGCCGGATGAAGTCGTCGCCGAGCAGCTCGCTGGCCACGTACGGGTAGTGGCCGCTGTACACGCGGATGCGGCGCACCCGCTCGTCAGGCAGGCGCAACAGGCAAGCAACGTCCAGGTGGTGATGGATGTCGACCTGATCGCCGTCGTAGCGAATGTCGAGCTTGCCGTAGGGGTACATCTCGTCGAGCTCGAAGTTGCCCCGGAAGTGGCGTAGCAGCGTACGTCCGGCTGTCTTCATGACGTGGATGAAGAAGTAGCGCGGCTGCGGTACCTCCGTTGTGGTGGAGGGTGTCGCGTCCGCGCTCGATGCCCGACGCCGCCATAGCCGCCGCATCTGATCAGTTCCTCCGCGAGGCGACGAGCTGTGTCGCGTACTCGTAGAACTCGATGTCGATGGCGTTGTCGGCCGCGATCCTCCGACGGAACGACCCGCTCACCTCTGGCGAGTCATCGGGAGCCGAGTTCGCTCGCACTTCCCGCTTGAGACTCCAGCCGAACCGCTCGGCCACCTCGTTGACGAAATCAGCGTGTTGCTCGGTCAGCCCGACGACGTCGACCGACGCCAAGTTCCGTTTTGCCAGGGCAAGTCGCGCCTCGTCGACGTCGATCGTCTGCATGTACCCCTTGGGATCGTCGGCGACCGTCATCGAGAAGATCTTCGTCTGATGGTTGTGTACGAGCGGCTCGAAGACGTGCGATCGCTCGTAGATCTCCTCGAGCCGAGGCGCGTCGGTGCGACCGTCGCCGGCATCTGCGGAGGTCTCGTACCGCTGGAACTGGCGCAGGAGCGAGGTCGTTCGGTCGACTGGCTCGCGCAGCATCGTCATCGTGTGAAAGCCACCGCCGAGCATCTCGCAGGCGACGAAAGGAAAGTGGGTCGCGTACAGGCGGATCCTGGCCCGGCGGTCCGCAGGCAACGAGCGGAGATAGTCGATCGTGAGGACTCGCAAGGGGATGTTGTCCGAACTGTGGTCACTGAGGTCGAGGGCGCGGTGGGGATACACCTCGTCAGCGGCAAAATTCGTCGAGACATTCGTCGCAAGCGCCGTGCCGCCGGTCTTCATCACGTGGATGAAGAAGTACCGGGGAAGCGACGAGTCGGCGGACTCAGTCGTCCGACACACTCGCCGACCTCGCGGCGGCCCGCACCAAGCGGGCGATGTCGGGATGCATCGTGAGGACGGACGCCCTGCCGTGCTGGCCGCGGACCCCGACTGCGGGCTCGGACCGCAAGGTCACGACATCCTTGCCCCAGACGGCCTTCAGGTTGATGGCGCGGACAGCGTCGCTGACGTCCTGGGGCCCTCGGTCGAGCTCGTTGGCGGCATCGGTCAACTTGAGCGCGTCGTCCGCGGCGACAGATTTCGCGACGAGGAGGAGCAGGGACCGCATGAAGTCGTCCAGCTCGGAGAGGAGGCTCTCGACCCGAGCCAGATCACGCCCGGTCTCGTTGCCGGCCTGTTCGTCGGGCGCACGGAACAGCACCCACCGCATCACGTCGAGCACGTACTCGCTCGGGACTGGGACCAATACGTAGCGCACGACTTTCCTTACTCAGGTGACTTCCGCGGTGACTTCTGCCGGCAACGTGGAGCCACGATGGTACGCCGTGTCGCGAGGCACCGGCTCACGCACCGACGTGATGTCCTCGCGTCGATCGTTCCGAGACAGGTCATGTCGAAATGATCCCGTTCTGCTTGAAGTAGGCGTCGATCGATGGCCCGAGGGTGCGAACGAAGCTGCGGGTGAAGTGCGTGACGTCGAGCTTGGTGACCTGGTGGTCGACGATCGGGTCGCAGATGGGGAAGTAGGGACACACGAGGTGGTCGAGGTCGAGTGACCACACGTCGTCGTCCTGTTTGTCGAGTTGGCGATAGAGATCTTCGAGCGCCGTCGGCTCCGTGGCGGCGACGTATCGGCACTCCTGAAGGACCTTCGCCCGCGACAAGCAGGCAAGCGGGTCGAACTTGGGCTTCATGGGCGTCGGCTCGATCAGGATCACTTTGCGTCCGCCGGCGCGGAGCTCGGACAGCGAGTCGGTCGTGGCCTTCTGCTGCCACCCGAAGTCGTTCGATGACCCCGGAGCGGGGACCTTGAGGTCCGGTCCGAGGTACGGCACGAGCTCGCTACGGACCTCGTACGGGAAATTCATCGTGACGATGATGTCGGGCTGGAGCTCGGGGATGACCCGGTCGTAGGTGTCGTTCTTGATCGTCTTGCACTCGTCGATCGACGTCGTCTTGTCGAAGACAGCGTGCGGAGTCGCATAGAGCCCGCGCTGCCAGGGGCAGCTCACGTCGGTGGACACCGACAACGTGAGGTTCTCGGTGTTGGCGAGGGCGGTGAGTGCGGGGATCATCATGCCGGCGTGGCTGTCGCCGATGAGCAGGATGTGGGGGCCGGTGCCGTGGACGAGGGTGCAGTCGGTGGCCGGCTTGCCGTAGCAGTTGGTGAGCTTCGGAAAGTCGGCCTTGATGGCTTCCCAGTCGAGGCCGGTGGGGACGGGGGTGAAGCCGGTGGTGGTGAGGTCTTGGCCGGCGACGGCGGCGGTGCTGGTAGCGGGGTTGGTGATGGCGGGGATGATGATGATGGCGGCGATGACGCTGGTGGCGAGGCCGACGGCGATGACGGTGCGGCGGTGGCGGTCGAGGATGCTGGAGACGCGGATGGGGTGTTCGAGGAGTTGGTAGCTGAGGGAG
>DATAES010000146.1:0-17541 GCA_036257895.1 Acidimicrobiales bacterium | reverse complement strand
GTCCCTCCCTCGATGAGCTCGTCGCCGCACAAACGCACACCGAGCGCGAGGTCGCGACCGATCGCCTCGCGCACCGCTGCAACGATCTGCAACAGCAGACGGGCACGGTTCTCGAGCGAGCCGCCGTACTCGTCGTTGCGGATGTTCATCGCGGGTGAGAGGAAGCCGCGCACGATCGAACTGTGCGAGCACTGCAACTCGATGCCGTCGAAGCCGCCGTCCTTGCAGTGCGACGCGACTGTCGCGTAGCCCGCGACGATCTCCGAGATCTCGCGCCGGTCGATCTCCTTCGGCACCTCACGGAACAGGGGATCGGCCACCGGAGACGGCGCCCACACGGGCAGGCGGCTGTACATCCCCGAGCCCTGTCCGCCGTTGTGGTTGAGCTGGGCGAAGATCGGCGTGCCGTGACGGTGGACCGCGTCGGTCATGCGCCGGTAGCCGGCGATGACCTCGGGACGGAAGCCGTGGATCAGCTTCTCGTACGGCCAGTCGGTGGGATGGGTGGAGTGCTCCTCGGTGACGATCAGCCCCGCGCCGCCGGCCGCGCGGGCGGCGTAGTACGCAGCGTGCTGCTCGGTGGGCAAGCCATCCTCCGCATAGTTCGTCAAGTGCGCGGAGAACACGATGCGGTTGCGAACCACGACCGGACCGATGCGCAACGGCGAGAACAGGTAGCGGTACCGGCTCATGCGACTCCAGCGCGGATGCCGCCGGCGAGACGCGGCGTGCGCTCGAGCTCGAGTGCTCGCCGACGGCCTTCCAGGATCGCTTCGTAGATCGATCGCGGCGCGACTGCGTCGCCCGCGCGCGGCAACGACTCACCGGTCTCGCGCCAGAGACGGTCGTCGGGCAAGCGGTAGCCGGCGTCGACGAGTGCACTGACGGGCACGACCCGCGGTTCGCCGGTGAAGCGGTCCTCCAGGTGAATCGCTTCGGGTGTGACGCGCCGCAACAACGACCGCTTCTCGACGACCACGCCCGCGCTGAGCAACCGCACGTTGGCGGGCGCCAGGTCGCCGCTACGCGACAGCTCGTTGCCTGCGATCAAATCGGGCGTCACGAGATGGACGTCTCGACCCTGCGCGCGCAGCAGCTCGGCCACCGAGATGCCGATGGGCCCGCCGATCGGATCCCAGACCGCAGCCGCGCCGTCTGGCAGTGCGGCGCCCGCGAGCACGGCGACTGCGGTGCGGACCGTGGCGTCGCCGACGACGTCATAGGTTCGCCGGCCTGGCCGCGAGCCGGTGCACAGGACCACGTCCCCGTCGAATACCGAGACGTCGGTCGCCGTGATCTCGCGGCCGCGTTCGAAGGCAACGCCGGCGCGCGTGCACTCGGCCTCGAGCCAGTCGGCAATCATGGCCAGCCGATCGCGACCACCGCCTCGTGCCGCCATACGGGCCACGCCACCGGTTACGTCCAGCTTGTCGGCGACCGTCACGGCATGTCCCCGACCGGCGGCGACACGGGCCAGCTCCATGCCGGCGATGCCGCCACCCACGATCAGCACCTGGCGCGGATCAGCGGCACGCCCGTCGACCGGTTCGTCCTCCCACTCGTGCCCGGACGCCGGCTCGACCACGCAGCTCACGATCGGATTGCGCGCGTCGCGCACCATGCACGTCTGGTTGCACAAGATGCACGGACGGATCCGCGAGCTGTCACCGGCGCGCAGCTTGTTCGCGAGGTCAGGATCTGCGATCTGCGCCCGCGTCATCTCGACCGCGTCACAGACGCGATCGGCGACCGCCCACTCGGCCTGATCGGTGTCGACGATCGAACCTTGCGCGATCACCGCGACCGAGTCGTCGAGCGCGCCGCGGATCGACCTCACCAGCTCGAGGTTGAACCCGGGCGGCGTGTGGCCGTCTGGACGAGTCGCCGAGACCGTGAAGATCGAGCCGCGGATCACCGTGATGTAGTCGACTGCGCCCGCTTGGACGAGGTGGACAGCGATCTCCGCCGCCGCTTCAGGCACGATGCCCGCCCATGGTGCGAGCTCGTCGCACGACAGGCGCAGTCCGACGATCGCGTCGCCGGCGGCACGGCGGACGGCGACGAGGACCTCCCGCGCGAACGACAGCCGATCCTGCCCCCATTCGTCGTCGCGATGGTTCGTCAAGCCGGACAGGAACTGGCGCACGAGGCTGAGCTGGCCCGCGTTGATCTCCACGCCGTCCACACCGGCTCGCGATGCCGATGCCGTCGCGTGCGCAAAGCCGTCGATCACGGCGTGGATGTCTTCCGGCTCCATCGCCTTCGGCACTTCGCGGCTGTTGACTTCGGGGACGGACGACGGCGCCCACAGCGGGAGCTGGCTGTACGCCGACGACCCCTGTCCCCCGCTGTGCCCGAGCGCCGCGACCACGAGCGCGCCCTCCGCGTGACAGGCATCTGCGATCGCTCGCCAACCCGCGACGGCGTCCGTCGCCAGCGGCGACCGCTCGTACGGCCAATCGCTCGGGTGGACCGCCGCCTCCTCGACCACGACGATCCCGGCACCACCCGCGGCACGTCGCCGGTAGTAGGCGACGTGGCGGTGGGACAGTGCCCTTCGCTGCGCCAAGTTGGTCTCGTGCGGTCCGAACAGGATGCGGTTGCGGGCGCGCCGCGATCGCAAGTCGAGCGGATCGAACAGCTTCACTGCTTCGCGACGAGGCGGACCGGCACCGAGTGGTCGGGACCGCGTGGCACCGACTGGCTCGCGCCGAGCAACGCGAGCTCACCGTGCCCGTGCACGCACTCGGGATCGGGCCCGTCGAGCGGCAAGCCGGTGAAGAATTTCGCAGCCATGCAGCCGCCTTGGCACGCGTCGTACGACCCGCACGATGCGCACGCCCCGACCGCCTGCGGCTCACGCAGCGACGCGAACAGCTCCGACGCTCGCCACACCGCACTGAAGCCGCCCGCGTCGCGCACACTGCCCGCCCGGAACTCGGGATGCAGGACGAACGGGCACGCGTACACGTCACCGATCGGGTCGATGAGGCACACGACGCGGCCCGCACCGCACAGGTTCAGTCCCGGCAACGGATCACCGAGCGCAGAGAGATGGAAGAACGAATCGCCGGTGAGCGTGTTGGGGTGCGCCTGCAGCCATTGATAGAGGTCGATCTGCTGATCCGCCGTCGGGTGCAGATCGGCCCACGTGTCCGCGCCGCGCCCGGAAGGACGCAAGCGTGTCAGCCGGAGCTGCGCGTCATAGCCGTCGGCCAGATCCTGCAATGCATCGAGCTCGGCCATGTTGTGCCGGGTCACGACGACGCTGATCTTGAACGGACCGAAACCGGCCGCGGCGAGGTGATCCATCGCCCGACGGGCCATGGCATACGAACCGTCACCGCGTACCGCGTCGTTGGTGGCGGCGGCTGCGCCGTCGAGGGAGATCTGCACGTCGACGTAGTCCGTCGCAGTGAGGCGCGCCGCTCGCACCGGTGTCATCGTCGAGCCGTTGGTCGAGAACTTCACACCGACGCCGTTGCCGACCGCGTAGTCGAGGAGGTCGTAGAAGTCCGATCGGATCGTCGGCTCGCCGCCACCGATGTTCACATAGAAGACCTGCATGGCCCGCAGCTCGTCGATGACGGCCATCGCCTCAGCGGTCGACAGCTCGTTCGGATCACGGCGGCCCGACGACGACAGGCAATGGATGCACGCGAGGTTGCAGCCGTAGGTCAGCTCCCATGTGAGGCAGATGGGCGCGTCGAGCCCGTGCTTCAGCTCTTCGACCAGCGGGCTACGCACGGGGCCGGATCACCTCGGAATCCGCGAGCGATTCGAGTGCCCGCTCGATTGTCGGACGGCGACGCGGCTCCACGTCACTCGCGGCAAGTGCTGCGTCGACCGAGTCGTGATCGCCGAGCGAGCGCACGACCGTTACCAGGTCGGATGAACGCAGGAACGTGAGGCGCCGGTTGCCGTAGTGGTACGCGAGCGCGCCGAAGGGCTCAGGACGCAGCGCCACCATGGGATCGAGCTCCCAGGCGCCGGTCAATAGACGCCGCACATCCCGTCGATCGAGATCTCCTCGACCAGCAACTCGTCCTCGACGAGCTCCTCGTCGTCGTCGACCGCGGGCGCAGCCTCATGCTCCGTCAGTGCCATCCCGCCAATGTACTCAGCGAATGTTGGTGCGCCGTGGCCCCTATGAGGGCCACGGCGACCCAGAGTTCGAGGAGGCGACGCCTCAGTACATCAACATGCCGCGGATGTTCTTGCCGTCGCGCATGTCCTGGTAGCCCTGGTTGACGTCGGCAAGCGGGTACGTGCGGGTGACGAGCTCGTCGAGCTTGAGCTTGCCCTCCATGTAGAGCCGCAGCAGGCGAGGGATGTCACGACGCGGGTTGGCGCTGCCGAAGATGCTGCCTACGAGCTGCTTCTGCTGGAGCGTGAGCTCGAACAGGTTCAGCTGCACATCCATGTTCGCCAGCGGTGCGACCGCGGTGACGACGCAGCGGCCGCCCTTGGACACCATCGCCATGACCGGAGCGATCATGTCGCCCTCGGCGACACCGGTGGTGATGATCGCCTTGTCGGCGAGCGCGCCCCACGTCAGATCCATCACGAGGAGAGCTGCCTCTTCGAGGTTGGAAGCCGTGTGGGTGGCGCCGAACAACTCGGCCTGCTCACGCTTGAACGCAACCGGGTCGACGACGACCACATGGCGAGCGCCAGCCATCACGGCGCCTTGCACTGCGTTGATGCCGACGCCGCCGCAGCCGACGATGACAACGGTCTCACCCGGTTGCACGTCGGCCGCGTAAGTGGCCGAGCCCCAGCCGGTGGTGACGCCGCAGCCGACCAGCGCGGCCTTGTCCAGAGGGATGTCGTTCTCGATCTTGATGCAGCTCGCTTCGCTCACGACCGTGTACGGCGAGAACGTGCCGATGCAGCACATGATGCCGAGGTCTTCGCCTCCCTTGGTGTGGTGCCGCGCGGTGAAGTCGGTGACCTGGCGACCGGCGAGCAGGAACGCGCCGAGGTCACACAGGTTCTGCCGGCCGCGCGCACAGGACGGGCAGCGACCGCAGGAGGGGATGAAGCCGAGGCAGACGTGGTCACCGGGCGCGAGACCGATGACACCAGGGCCGACTTCGACGACCTCGCCGGCGCCTTCATGGCCGCCGATGATCGGGAATTGCTGGAGCCCGAGCTCGTCCGCGATCTCGGGCGGCATGACCATGTCGCCGGTCACGAGGTGTTCGTCGGAGTGGCACAGGCCCGAGGCAGCCAGCTTCAGCAGGACCTCGCCCTGCTTGGGCGGGTCGAGCGTTATGTCCTCCACGCTCCAGTCGGTGTGCGGCCCCCAGAGAATCGCGGCCTGCGTGTCCATTCAGAATCCCCCTGTGTATCGGCTGCTATGAAACTACTGCGTCAGGACTTCGGGTCCGCCTTCGCGCCCCTCACCAGACGTCCGGGCGTAGCACCCGTGGACTCGCCACCGGTGCAGACCTCGACGCCGCTCACGAAGGTGTGGAGGTAGCCGGTGGACGGTTGCAGGAGGCGCTTGCCTCCGGCGGGAAGGTCGAACACGAGCCGCGGGCGGTGCATCCCGAGATTGTCGAAGTCGATCACGTTGAGGTCGGCCTTGTAGCCCGGTGCCACGATGCCGCGATCGAGGAGCCCGACCGCTTCGGCGGTGGCCCGGCACTGCCGCTGCACGATCCACTCCGGGTCGAACGTTTTGCCCTGCTTGCGATCGCGTCCCCAGAACGCGAGCAGCGTCGTCGGGAAGCTGGCGTCACAGATCGTGCCCACGTGCGCGCCGCCGTCGCTCAGCCCCGGCACCGCATGCGGATGACTCAGCATCTCCGCAGCAGGATCGAGGTTGCCGTCGAAGTAGTTGAGGATCGGCCAATAGAGCAACGTTTCCCCACCGTCGCGGAGCAACAGGTCGTACAGGAGCTCGGCGGGGCTGATGCCGGCCGCAGCGGCGCGAGCGCCGATGCTCGACGACGGATCGGGCTCGTAGTCCGGCGGATCTCCGAGCTCGAAGACCCGATCGAGGATGGCCAACATGCGACCACCGCCACCGGCGAGCTCGTCGATGATCGCGGCGCGGACCGACGGCTCCGACAACCGCGCCACGAGACGAGGAAGCGAGCCGGCGTCGAGCGAACGGAACGTCTCCGACCCCTGCAGCGGGTTGATGGATGCTTGCAGGCCGAGCAGCACGCCGATACCGCGTGCCGCGACCTGCGCGCGCATGTGCAGGCCCTCGCCGTTCGCGGCGGTCAACGTGTCGAGGACGCGGCGATAGCCGTGACCGGGAGCTGACTGTGACAGGGAGACCGACAGCGGACGGCCGGACGCGCGCATCATCTCGAGCAGCGTCCCCATCTCGTCGTCGAAGTCCGGGAAGTCGGACACCACCTGCAGCACGCCGGCTCCGGCTTCTCCGAGCGCTCGTGCGATGCCGACGAGTTCCGCTCGCGCCGCCGTCAGCGTCGGCGTCGGCTCGCCGCGACTGGTGCGGTGGTTCAACGTCCTCGACGTCGTGAACCCGAGGGCGCCGGCGCGGACCCCTTCAGCCGCGATGCGACCCATCTCCGCGATCTCTTCCGCAGTCGCCGGCTCCCGGTCCGCACCGCGCTGGCCCATCACGAACAGCCGCACCGGCCCGTGGCACACCTGCGTCGCGAAGTCGATGTCGTGAGGGCGTCGGTCGAGTGCGTCGAGGTACTCGCCGATGCTGCCCCAGTCCCAGGGCAGGCCCTCGTGCAACGCGGCGCCGGGAATGTCCTCGACCCCTTCCATCAACTCGATGAGCTGCGCATGATCCGTCGGGCGCACGGGTGCGAACCCCACGCCGCAGTTGCCCATCACGATCGTGGTCACGCCGTGACCGGACGACGGCTGAAGCCGCGGATCCCACGTGGCCTGGCCGTCGTAATGCGTGTGGATGTCGACGAAGCCGGGTGTCACAAGCGCACCGTCAGCGTCGACGGTACGTTCAGCCTGCTCGTCGACCCTCCCGACGGCGACCACCCGTCCATCGGCGACACCCACGTCGCCCGAGCGCCGTGACGCGCCGGTGCCGTCGATCAACGTGCCACCGCGGATGATCAGATCGAGCATGGGTCCTCCCCGGGTCACGTCCATCCTGCCAAGTACGGGGGCTCCCGACCAACGTCTGGCGACCTACGCTGCGACGGTGGTCCGCTTGGTCGGTCTGTGGACCGAGCCCGACGACATCGATGCCTTCGAGCGCGAGTACCTCGGCGCCCACTTCCCGAAGCTGGCGCAGCTCGACAACGCGAGCGCCACGCGGACGTCTCGTGCCTTCGACGGCCCTTACTTCCGGTTCACGGAGGTCATGTTCGACAGCACCGACGACATCCGTGCCGCGCTCGCGACCGACACCGGTGAGGGCATCTTGCGGGGAGCTCGCGCGCTCGAGGCGAAGTACGGCATCCGCCTCGACGTCATGATCGTCGCCGACGCGTAGCGAAGATCCCCGCGCCTGCCTCCTCGTGTTCCTTGTGGGCGGCTTCCGCCTGTTGTACCGGAAGTGAGTCGGCGGCCTTCACGAGTCGTGGCACCTCGATCAGCATGACGGCGACGTCGTCCGCGAACGAGCCGCCGTCGGCGAAGTGGTCGAGCATCACATCGAGGTCCGGACGCCACGCCGGGTCGCGGACGAGCTGGCCGTTCAGCCATCGCAAGAGGCCTTCCTCGCCCCATCGCTGACCGTGACGTCCGGTGATGCGACTCTCCGTCAATCCGTCGGTGAAGACGAGGAGCACGTCGCCGGCGTCGAGCTGCACCTCCGTGATGCGCCAATCGCGGGGCAAGTTGATGCCGAGTGGTGGTCCCGCTCGCATCGGCACGACCGACGCGCGCTCGTTGATCACGACCGGCCACACATGCCCAGCGGAGATCAGCTCGGTGCGTCCCGTCGATACCTCGAGACGGCCCGTCAACATCGTGACGAACTCTTCGAACCGCCGATCTTCGAAGAACGCCCGTGCGAGGAGGTGAGGCCAGTCGAGCGGTTTGTCGGGCGCACTGTACGCCGCGCTCTTCCAGCCGGCCCGAACGGCCGCACCGATGGCTGCTTCGCGCGGGCCGTGACCGGCGACGTCGCCCACCACGAACGCGAGGTCGCCCGTCGGTAGGCCGATGGCGTCGAAGAAGTCACCGCCGAGATGCATGCGCTCCTCGCCGGCGATGTACCGCGTCGTCACCGCGATGTTCGGTGGTGGCGCGACCCGCGGCGCGAGACCTCGCTGAAAGGCGGTATGCAGTTCGGCGGTCTCGGATGCGACGGAGAGCCGCTGCTCCGATCGACTCCTCAGCGCCGCGCTCAAGACCGCGAGGCCGGCGATCAACACGATCACGACGATGCGAATGATCAACGAGTCCGAGTTGACGTCGTCCCGGGTGCCCAACGCGGCGGCCACGACGACCGATGCCACGCCCACGATGGCGGTGCGCCGCGCGGTGCTCAACGTCGAGCAGATGAGCGGAGGCACGGCGAAGATCGCCAGTGGAATGGCCGACTGGTCGGACACGAACGGGTACGCGATGGTCGCGGCGACCAGGAACCCGGAGGCGACAAGAACCACAGCGGTGTCGAGCGTTCCGCTGTTCAGCCGATCCAAGGTCGTCGCTACGACCGTGCGGTCCCCCTCCGCCACCCTGAGAGCGTAGGGGCAGCGACTGGGCGACAACTGCCGGAGGTCGGGATTGCGCATCACCCGAACGGGTGGTTTCTCGTCCTTTGTATCGAGGACTGTGCGCCCGGCTGCCTCTGAGGTAGGTGGGCGCACCGACCTTGCCGGGGAATCAGCTCAGGGCGGCCGCCGCCCGTGCGAGGAACTCGGCATGCTCGCTCGGAGATCGCCCGCCGTAGAGGCCGCTGACGGACACATGCGTCGCCCCGATCGCCTCCCATTTGCCGACCTGGCGGCGCAGAACGGTCATGACGTCGTCCGCGTCGCGCGGTTGGGCGATCCCGTGCAGTCCGATCGCATCGGCGCGGCCCGCCCGGTCGGCCGCGGCGTGTACGACGTCCAAGGCCTCCTCGAGACCGTGGCCGGGTGGTGTGTTGCAGATCCAACCGTCCGCGAGACGCCCGATGCGGTCGAGCGTCGACGGTGCGAGGCCGCCTCCCATCCAGATCGGGATCGGCTGCTGCACAGGCCGCGGCAACAACCCCGCGTGGTCGACGGTGTGGTAGCGGCCCTCGAAGGTCACCGAATCCTGCGTCCACAGCAGTCGCAGCAACTCGACCTGCTCCTCGTAGCGCGCGGCGCGGTTTCGGAACTCGAGACCGAGGGCCTCGTACTCGACAGGGTTCCAGCCGATGCCGACGCCGAGCCGGAACTTACCGCCCGTCAGCACGTCGACCTCCGCTGCCTGCTTCGCGACGAGCACGGCTTGCCGTTGCGGAAGGATGATCACACCAGTGACGAGCTCCATGTGCGTGTGCGCCGCGAGGAACCCGTACAACACGAACGGCTCGTGGAACGACGAGTGCAGGTCGTAGGGACCCGACCAATCGGGCCGCGTCGCCCGGTCAGCGCCGACGACGTGGTCGTACACGACCACGTGCTCGAACCCGTTCGCCTCGGCGGCCTCGACGAACCGGAGGATGTCGGCCGGATCCGGCCCGATCTCGGTCTGAGGTAGCACCACGCCAAGCTCCATGACCTGACCGTACTGACGCATGCTCCGGGCGTCGCTTCGCTCCTGCCTCCGCATGACAGCCGGCCCGACGCTGGCGCTTCCCGGGCCGGCGACCTGACGCATGCTCCGGGCGTCGCTTCGCTCCTGCCTCCACATGACAGCCGGCCCGACGCTGGCGCTTCCCGGGCCGGCGACCTCACCGATACATGCTCCGGGCCTCGCCGCGCCCCGCTGATGCGATGCGGTTTACGCTCGGCCCATGGCACGGATCGAAGTCCCGAATGGCGAGGGCGGCGACGCCGTCATGGTGTGGTCACTGCGGCCCGAGATGGGCAAGGCGGTGAACCGGCTCAGCGACGCGGCTTACAACAAGAGCACGCTGCCCGTGCGCGTTCGTGAAGCGGCGCGCATGCGGATCGCGCAGCTCAACCAGTGCGTCGTGTGCATGGGCTTCCGGGCCGAATCGGTGCAGCGTCAAGGTCTGACCGAGGACTTCTACGAGCACGTCGCCGAGTACCACGTCGACGATCGGTACTCGGCGCAGGAACGTCTCGCCATCGAGTACGCGGAACGTTTCGCGCTCGACCACACGAACATCGACCAGGCGTTCATCGACCGTCTGCGCGAGCAGTTCGACGACGGTGAGATCCTCGACCTCACAGTGTGTCTCGCCGCCTTCCTCGGGCTCGGACGCGTTCTGAACGTGCTCGGCATCGAGGAGACCTGTCTCGTCGACGTGTACGCGCCAAGCGAGAGCGGCGCCGCCGTCAACCGTTAGCTCGCGGCCGCGTAGACCTCTCGTCCGAGTTCGGCGATCGCGCCGAACGCGCTCGCCTCGGCCGCGCCGGGATGGTCGGCGTCGCAACACGGCGCGTCCCACGGTCCGGACAACACCACGACGATGACATCGCCGCGAGGCGTTGTCATGACGCCCGCGTCATGCGCCCAATGCAGGCGATCTCCGGTCTTGTGCGCGAGCGGCGTGCCCGCCGGCAGACCGGGCGGCAAGCGATCGTTGACCTGCTGCCGTCGGAGCAACGAGTACAACTCAGATGATCCCGTCTCACCGCCGGGCCCGAGCAGTGCGCCGTCACGCGCTCGCTCGAGGAACAGCGCCACGTCGGCCGCGCTCGTCTGTTGCGGACTCGCCAGTGATGTCGACACGAAGCCATCGCGATGCAGACCCGCGTCGAGTGCGCCACTGCCGACCAGACGCAGACCAGCCGCGCCGCACGCGTTGTCGGACACCACGATCATGGCTTCGATGCATTGACCGATCGTCCGGTTCATCGTGTCGCCTGCCGGAGCATCCCGATCGAGCTCGCCTGCGCCGATGCGACGGATGAGCTCGCGCGCCACGAACAGCTTGTAGAGGCTCGCGCTCAGCACGGTCCGATCCGCGAGGTGCGTCGCCCGAGCGCCCGAGGACAGATCCATGACGACCACGCTGAACGGCACTGGTTGCTGTGCGGTGAATCCGTCGACGACCGATTGCAAACGTGCGCCGAGCGCTGCGGCGTCGACCGGGGCTACCGCCGTGCTGGTGGTCGCGATGCCCGGTGTGCTCGATGCCCCTGTCGATGCTGAGGCAAGTGGCCGCGGATCGGCTGATCGAGGACCAGGATCGTCGCCGCAGCCCGCCAGGACCGCGGCGATCGAGACCGCGACGGCGACCCACACGACGTTGCGGTGGAGAAATCGGTGGCCGGGGGAAGGACGGATCAACCATCCTGACCGGCGTGACCACAGTGATGATCCGCCGTGTCCGGCGGCAGTCCGAATCGATGGGGGTTCCACCGACTCACTGACCGGTGGGCATGCCGCCTCGTCTCCGGGGCAGGCATCAACCGCGGTGACCTCGTGCTGGACGTCGGCGCCGGATCGGGGTCGATCACCGCACCCTTGGTCCGTGCGGGCGCGCGCGTCGTCGCCGTCGAGTTACACGGCAGCCGCGCCCGTGATCTCCGCGCTCGGTTCGCCGGCCAGCCCGTCAAGGTCGTCCAAGCCGACGCGTCGGATCTGCGCCTGCCGGCGCGGCCGTTCCGGATCGTCGCCAATCCCCCGTTCGGAATCTCGACTGCCCTGCTCCGCCGGGTGCTCGCGCCCGGCAGCCACTTGCTGTCAGCGGACATCGTGCTGCCCCTTCACGTCGCCCGTCGATGGATGTCAGCCAAAGCTCCTGGCGCTCGACGTTGGGTCGGTTCGTTCGACGCCACGGTCGTCGCGCGGCTGCCAGCCCACGCCTTCCGTCCTCCGGCGCCGATGGACATCGTCGTGCTCCGCATCCAGCGTCGGTGACAGGTGCGATAGACACGGGCGGTGCACCCCGCCCGCGAGCTGTGGCATCGCCTCGAAGCGATCCATGCCGTCCTCTACTTCGACGACTACCCGCGCGAAGTGCTCAGGGACGCCGGGATGCGCGGGTTTTGGATGGGCTACTTCGCGGCGCGCTCGGCTCCGATGGGCCCGGTCAACGCGCCGGTCGTGACCGCGACGTTCTTCAACTTCCACCCGGGGATGGTGCAGCGCGCCATTCCCGATGCGTGGTCGTTCTCGTCGTGCGAACAGATCCTCGAAGCGCGCCGCACGTCGACCGTCGACACCATCACGCGAATCGTCCCGGACGTGGTCGCCCGCGCCGAGCAGGTGACGCCCGTACTCGAGTTCGTCGTCGACGCCGCGCCCGACGCCGGCCGGCCGTTGTTCGCAGCCAACCGCGCTGTCGACCCGGGCGACGATCCCGTGGCGCGGCTGTGGCAGGCCGCGACCGCGCTCAGGGAACACCGCGGGGACGGCCACGTCGCCGCACTGACGACGCTCGATGTCGACGGATGCGAGGCGCACGTGCTCGCTGCCGGGTGGAAAGGTCTTGCTCCGGAGATGATCCGAGCCGCTCGTGGCTGGTCGGAGGACGACTGGACGGACGCGGTGCACCGGTTGCGCGGTCGTGGGTGGATCGGCGACGACGGCGACCTCACCGACAAGGGCCGGGACGCGCGTGCGCAGATCGAACACCACACCGACGTACTGGCGTGGTCGGCCTATCGGGTCTTGGACGACGAAGCCGACGCACTGTTGGAAGGCCTCCGTCCGCTCAGCGACGCCGTGCTCGACAGCGGCGTCATCTCGTTCCCCAACCCGATGGGCCTCCCCCTCTCCCCCGAGGACCCGTAACCGCCCGAATGTTGGTGCGCCGTGGCCCCCAGAGGGTCCACGGCGACCCCGAGTTCGCCGGGGTGGGCCGGATCAGGCGGCGAGGAGGTCTCGGTACTCGGGGTGGTCGTCGATGAACTCAGCGACATACCAGCACTTGGCGACGACCGGCCGTCCGCGCCGGCGGACGTCGTCGAGGGCCGCGCGCACCAACTCTGCACCCAGGCCGTTGCCCCGATACGGCTTCTCGATGAGGGTGTGTGGGAACACGATCGCGTCGCCGGTGTCGCGGTAGTCCGCGTACCCGCGGAACTCGCCGTCGACGAAGATCTCGTAGCGGGATTCGGCCTCGTTGTGGCGCACGTCGATGGGCACGAAGGCAACCTACCCAGAAGGGACGTCGACCATGAGTGTCCCCGGCTGCCAATCGGGCAGGCGGGCGACGACCTCGCCGTTCGGGCCCACGAGCGCGGCGAGGCCGGGGAAGTCCTCGTCACGGGTGGACCCGGCTTGGGTCGCCATGGCCACCCACAGCCGGTGGCGAGCCGCCTGCTTGCGGGCGTCGGCGAGCCCGCAGCCCTGCCACCACTCGTAGCCGTCGCGCCATGCCGCCTCGTCGCGACGCCGGCCGTACAGTCCTGGCGCGGAGCAGAACAGCACCAGGGATGCTCCCGCCGACGCGGCTGCCTCCCATGGACGATCGATGCCGCTCTCGGCACAGATCGCGACCGCGAAAACGACTGAGCCGAAGCTGAACGAGGCATCGTCACCGGCAACGACGTAGCCGTCCTCGTCTTCACCGAGGTGACGCTTCCTCTGCACGCCGACGAGGTCGCCGTCGCGTGCGTACACCTGCGTGATGTGCGGTCCGCCTCGGCCGCGTTCCGCGATGCCGAACACCGCCCCGATGCCCGTCGACTTCGTGGCCGCCGCGAGCGCATGTACCGGCGCGGCGTCGAGCGACAACAAGTCCTCGGGAGCGCGGATGGGATCGACGGAGCCGGTCAACGAGAACTCCGGGAAGACCGCCAGATGGCAGCCGTCGGCGGCACCCGCTTCCATCAGATCCACGTGGCGTCCGAGGTTGCGCTCGACGTCACCTTTGTCCGACGTCATCGCGGCAAGAGCCAGGCGCATCGAATCCGCGAGGCTAGTGAGATGGAGGTACCGGCATCGGCGCACGCGCTGTACTCGCTCGATCCGAAGGACTTCGTCACCGCCCGCGACCTGCTTGCGAAGAAGTTGCGCGACGAGGACGAGAAGGAGGAAGCAAAGCTGATCAAGGCCTTGCGGCGGCCGACGATTCCCGTCTGGGCGTTGAACCAGGTGGCACGAGAACGACCGGACCAGGTCAACGAGGTCGTCGCCGCGAGCTCCGAGGCGCAGGCGGCCAAGGACAAGGACATCCGCGACGCACTCGCTCGGCGTCGCGACAGGTTGCACGATGTCATGGTCTCGGCTCGGCAGATCATCGAAGGGTCCGGCCGGTCGCCCGACACGCACGAGCTCGACCTCACGTCCGCGCTGAGCACCATCCTGGCGTCGGATCGGTTGACCCAGGCGTTCCGAGACGGCGTCCTGACCGAGGTCACCGACGAGTCTGCGGCGATCGAATGGCCCGACGTCAGCGGAGTGCCACCACCTCGCGGGCCTTCGGCCGAACTGGTCCGAGCGCGCGAGGAGCTCGAGCGACGGCGCGTCGCTGCAGAGGACGCGGCGAGTCGCATGGCTGACGCGGAGCGCTTGCTCGCGGTCGCTCAACAAGCGTTGGCGAAGGCAGAGCAAGAGGTCGCGCGACTCGAAGCGTGAGCGCGAGGCTGGCCGGATGTCGACCCTCCTCGTCACCCAACCGCAGCAAGGCGTCAGGCAGCTCACGCTCAATCGACCCGAGAAGCTCAACGCGATGACCGCCGAGCTGATCGAGGACCTGCACGCCGCGCTCGACGACGTCGCGCGCGATCGGAGCTGTAGGGCGGTCGTCTTGACGGGCGCTGGTCGCGGGTTCTGTGCCGGACTCGACCTCTCGGGCTACGGCACACCGCCGCACGCCGAAGGACTCGGGATGGTCCAAGCGGGCTTCGCAACGCAGACGCACATCGCCGCGCTGATCCCCCATTTGCGTTCGTTGCCCGTACCTGTCGTCGCCGCAGTGAACGGTCCCGCCGCCGGCGGTGGGCTGGCGCTCGCCCTCGGCAGCGACATCCGTATAGCCGGGACCTCGGCGCGATTCAACGTTGCCTTCGTGCGAGTCGGCCTCTCGGGTTGCGACATCGGCGTGAGCTGGCTGCTACCGCGCTTGATCGGCGCGAGTCGTGCATGGGAGCTCATGCTCACCGGGCGCATCATCGACGCGCCGGAGGCGGATCACATCGGCCTCGTCACACGCGTTGTTCCCGACGGCGACTTGATCGAATCGGCGCTCGAGACCGCCGCCCTCATCGTCGCCAACAGTCCCTGGGGGGTGCGGATGACGAAGGAGGTCGGTTGGAGCCAGTTGGAGATCGGCAGCCTGCAGGCCGGCATCGATCTCGAGAACCGCACGCAGATCATGTCTTCGTTCACCGGCGACCACCGCGAGGCGGTGGCGGCGTTCTTCGAAGGTCGAGCTACTTCCTGGGAAGGCTGATCGTCACCGTGCCTTGTGCCAAGCCGACGAGGCGGTCGTTGTTGACGACGTCGATGCGCACGACCGCGGTGCGTTTCGTCATGCTCATCACCCGCGACCGGGCTTGCACCACGCCGTCACGGACGGGTGCCAAGAGGTTGAGTTTGAACTCGGTCGTCGCCGCCCAGGCACCACGCGGGATCACGGGATACAGCACCGCGCCGAGCACGTGATCGACGAGCGCCGACAGGACGCCGCCGTGCGCGGTGCCGAACGGGTTCAGCAGTTCGGGACGAACGTCGAGCTCGGCCACCATCGTTCCCGGCCCGACGTCGACCGTGCGGACGCCGAGATAGGCGGGAAGGCCGGTGATCATGCCGCTCTCGGCGGACAGGATGCTCTCGGCCACCTTTGGCTCGTAGGTGTCGAACGTCGGAAGCGGTACGTCGTCCATGCCACTCGCATAGCACGTCGCCGCGGTATCGCGGCGAGAGTGGCGAGTAGTTCGCATGACCCAATATGGCCACCATCCCTCAAGAGCACTCGCATATGGTCGATTCTGAGACGGATGGAGAAGGAGAGCCGGGCGTGAAGACCTACCTCTGCGTCGTCGACCTGCTGCCGTCGGGCCGGATCGCCGCCCTCGAAGTCGAGGCTCACGATGCGATCGCCGCGGAGCACGATGCGCAGCAGTCAGGCCGCGAGCGGTTCGGTGGCCAGGTCGAGGTGCTCGAAGTGTTGCGCACCGATCGCATCCCCGTCGTCTGACGTCAGTCCAGCGGCGCCGCGGGCTCTCGTCCCGACAACACCACCAGGACGACACCGATCCCGATCAACACCGCCGCGGGGTACGCGCCGGCTGAAGGTGTCTCGCCGAACCACCACCAGGCGATCACGGTGGCACCGACGATCTCGAACAGGATCGCCACCGACACGACAGTCGCACTCGTCGTTCGCAGCACGCGATTCACGACGGTGTGACCGAGCAACTGCGGTCCGATCGTGATGGCGACGAAGATCCACCACGTCTTGGCGTCGTAGTGGAACAAGTCCTTGCCCCCGACGACGCAGGCGACCAGCAGCAAGACCGCTGCGACCGAATAGCAGACGGACGTGTACACCGTCGTACTGAGCGTGCGCCGCGCCTCTGATCCCACGGTGACGTAGGCGGCGGCGAAGATGCCGCCGAGAAGTGCGAGCGCATCACCGAACAACGCGCGACCCGACAGGGAGAGGTCGACACCCGACAGCACGATCGTGCCGGCGAAAGCGATGCCGATTCCCCACCACGCCATCGTGGGGACGAAGTCGCCGCGCACCCGCGCGATCACCGCCGCCCAGATGGGTTGGGTCGCGACGAGCGCAACGGACGATGCGACCGACGTGAACGACAGGCTGGGCACCCACGTGGCGAAGTGAGCCGCGAGCATCACGCCCGCCAGAGTGGAAAGCCGTCGCTCCAGCGTGTTCGTGCGCAACCGACGTACCTCGTCGCGATGACGCACGAACGACGCGGGGATGAGCACGGCCGACGCGAACACGTTCCGGTAAAGCGCTATGACCAGAGCCGGAGCAGCGGCCTCGCGCACGAGCGGCGCCGAGAACGAGACCGCGACCACCGCGACGACGAGCAGCACGAGGTCGACCGCGTGCGGCCGTCCGATCGCCGCGCGCTTCGGAGCCCCGTGTCTCGACACGAACTCACTCCCCTGCGGGTCGCTCGTACGTGCTGTCGGCTCGTCGCTGGCGCTTCCCTCGCCGACCGCGCCGGCCACACAACCGGGTAACCTGGCAAGCCCTATGAAGGCCGACATCCATCCGAACTACGTGGTGACCGAGGTCCGTTGCTCGTGCGGCAACACGTTCACCACCCGCTCGACGAAGGGCGACATGCACGTCGAGCTGTGCAGCGAGTGCCATCCGTTCTACACAGGCAAGCAGAAGCTCGTTGACTCCGGCGGCCGCATCGACCGGTTCGAGCGCCGTTACGGCCGGCGCAAGAAGTCGTCGTAGCCACTTTCGAATCCGGGCGCGATCCCGAGCGCGCCTCAGCTCTCTTCGAAGTCCGCCTCGGCGCGCTCGTCGCTCGCCACTTCGGCGTCGAGGACAGCACCGCAGCGAGTTATCCCGGCGGCGCCGCGCGTGTCGCC
>DATAES010000145.1:0-4790 GCA_036257895.1 Acidimicrobiales bacterium | reverse complement strand
GGCGCATGTCGGGCAGCGACAGCTGGGCGATGGTGGCGCCGTCGGCGAACTCGACCATCGAATGAACTACGGACTGGGGGTGGACCACCACGTCGATCTGGTCGTAGTCGACCCCGAAGAGTTCGTGGGCCTCGATGACCTCGAGGCCCTTGTTCATCAGGGTCGACGAGTCCACGGTGATCTTCGGACCCATCTTCCACGTTGGATGCGCGAGCGCGTCTTCGACTGTCACCTCGGTCAGTTCGTCGCGAGTCCGTCCCCGGAACGGCCCGCCGCTCGCGGTGAGCACGATGCGGCCCACCCTCGCAGGATCGCCTCCGGCGTTGGCCCGGAGGCACTGATGCACCGCGCAGTGCTCACTGTCCACCGGAATCAGTTCGGCGCCAGCGGTTCGACGGGCTCGCTGCACCACCGGTCCGGCCGCGATCAGCGACTCCTTGTTCGCAAGTGCGAGCCGGCGTCCGGCGCCGAGCGCCGCGAGCGTGACCGGAAGGCCGGCGAACCCGACGACGCCGTTGACCACCACGTCGGCGTCGGTGCTGATGGTCGCCAGCGCGTCGGGGCCGGCGACCACCTCGATGCCGTCCGGGAGCAGCGCCGCGAGCTCGGGCGCCTTGGACTCGTCGGCGAGCGCGACGACCCGCGGATGGAACTCGGCGGCCTGTTTCGCCAGCAACTCGACCGACGACGACGCCCCCAGTGCGATCACCTCGTAGTCACCCGGTTCGCATCGCACGACGTCGAGTGCTTGGGTGCCGATCGAGCCGGTCGAGCCGACAATGGCCAGCGAGCGATGAATCATCTCAGGCTACTTGCCGGTCCTCTCGACGAACTCCAGGGAGAAACGGGCGCACTCGCATCCGTTTCCATCCGACATTCGTAGCGGTCGCGTCAGAAAACCAGGATCAGGGCGGCGTAGTAGGTGGCAGGGAGGACGAAGAGCATCGCGTCGAACCGGTCGAGGATGCCGCCGTGGCCGGGCAGCAGCGTGCCCATGTCCTTGACGCCGAGGTCACGCTTGATCACCGACTCGCACAGGTCACCGAGCGTGGCCGCGAGTGCGGCGACGAGACCGAACAGCAGCTTGTCGCCGAGGCTGACGCTGTCGTTGCTCCACGGCGCGATGAATCCGACGATCACCACCGCGGCCAGCACGCAGACGATCCATCCCCCGGCCAGACCCTCGAACGTCTTGTTGGGGCTCGCGCTCGACATGGGCCGCGTGCCGAGACTGCGGCCGACGAAGAACGCGCCGACGTCGTAGGCCACGGTGGTCAGAAGCGCGCCCCACAACACGCCGATGCCGTCGGGCAGCGTCAGGATCAAGGCCGCGAACGAGCCGAGCACGGCGACATAACAGACGACGAACAAGGTCGACGAGAGACCGAGCACGGGTGAGTCGTCACCACCCGCGCCCACGAGATACCAGAGCAGCCCGAACACCGCCGTGAGGAACAGCACGACCGGGTAAGCGGACTCCCCCTTCCAGTAGGCGGCCATCGGCAGCGTCACTGCCGCGGCGATGCCGAGCAATGTCGCCGGGTGGTAGCCGGCGCGACGCATCACCGTGAACAACTCGACCGCAGCCGCGGCGATGATCGCCACGACGAGCACCATGACGTACTTCGGGCCGGCCAAGGCGCACAGCACGAACGCGGCGCCGAGCGCGACTCCGATGAGCACTGCCTGCTGCAGGTCACGGCCGGAGTCCGCGGGCCGGTCGAACCCGGACTTTCCGGCCGACCGGCCGACACCGGCCTGGCGTGGATCGCTCGAGATGGGGCGGGTGGCCTGTTGCGGGTCGGCCGGATCCGGCCCGAGTTCGTCGAACTCGAAGAACTCTTCGGGACCGGGCGGATTCGGATCGAGCGCACCGACGCGTGTCTCTTCGTCCGCCAACCGTGAGAAGTCGTTGAACTCGTCGCGGTCGGACTGCGGACCCTCGCCTCGCCAGCGGGGCTGGGAGGTCGTGAACGACGACCAGGCGTCGAGGTCGTCGTCGCCTTCACCGGACGACGCCAGCACCTTGGGCACCTCGCCCGTGGCGGGCTCGGTCCAGTGCGGGAGGTTGTGCTCGCCGGAGGTGCGGACGGGGTCGGGCGGCAGGACCGGCGGCCGCTCGATGTCGGTCGGGTCGGAAGAACCCGTCAGCGGGAACCGGATGGCGGGTCGAGGGCCGTCGTCAGGCGGACCCTCGGGACGGTCGCCGTAACGTGGCGCGTCCTCCGGCAATCGCCGGGCGACGTCTTCGCGTTCGATTGCTTTCTCCGCCTCGTCGGCGCCGATGATCCTGACCCCCTCGGTCGTCTCCTCAGGCTGCTTGTCGTGGGGAAACAGCTCCTCGTCCATGGACGGGCCTCCTTAGACCTCGAGCAGCTCGTGCTCCTTGTGTTCGAGCGCTTGGTCGATCTGCCCTTCGTGCGAATGGGTGAGCCTGTCGAGCTCTTTCTCTGCCCTTGCGACCTCGTCCTCAGTTGCCTCGCCGCCCTTCACCAGGCCGTCGAACTCGTGGCGCGCGCCCCGTCGCAGGTTGCGCAGGGCGACCTTGCCCTCCTCGGCCTGATGGCGCACCCGCTTCACCAGCTCCTTCCGGCGCTCCTCGGTCAGCTGGGGGAACACGAGTCGGATCACGCTGCCGTCGTTGGACGGATTGAGCCCGAGGTCTGAGTTGCGGATGGCCTTCTCGATGGCCGGCATCGTCCCCTTGTCGAACGGGATGACCATGAGCATGCGAGCCTCGGGGACCTTGAAGCTCGCCACCTGTTGCAGCGGCAACGTCGAGTCGTAGGCATCGACCGGGAGGCGCTCGATCAACGCGGACGACGCCCGCCCGGTGCGCACGCTGCCGAACTCGGCGCGAGCATGCTCGACGGCCTTGCGCATCTTCTCGTCGGTCTCCTCGATGACGAGGTCGAGCAGCCCGGAGTCTTCGCTCATGGTCGAGCGGGACGGAGAGTCACTCGACCAGCGTACCGATCGCCTCACCGAGCACGATGGATCGCACGTTGCCCCGCGTCATGAGGTCGAACACGACGATCGGGAGATCGTTCTCCATGCACAGAGTGACTGCGGTGGGGTCCATGGCCCGTAGGCCCTGGTTGATCATCTCGATGTAGGTGACCCGATCGAGCTTGGTGGCGTCGGGGTTCAAGCGGGGATCGTCGGTGTACACGCCGTCGACCCCGGAGTGCGTGCCGCGCAGGATCACCCCTGCTTCGATTTCGACCGCTCGAAGCGCGGCCGTCGTGTCCGTCGTGAAGAACGGGTTTCCCGTACCCGCGGCGAAGATCACGACCCGACCCTTTTCGAGATGGCGGATTGCTCGCCGGCGGATGTACGGCTCGGCGACCGCTGCCATCGTGATCGCCGACTGGACCCGGGTGGGTTGTCCGAGCCGCTCGAGGACGTCCTGCAAGGCGAGGCTGTTGATGACCGTGGCGAGCATGCCCATGTAGTCGGCCTGGGCGCGATCCATCCCCGTGCTGGCGCCGGTCATCCCCCGCCAGATGTTGCCGCCGCCGACGACGACCGCGACGTCCACACCGAGCTCGCCGCGGACCTCGACGACCTCGGAAGCGAGTTGTTCGACCACCTTGCCGTCGATGCCGTACCCCTCGTCTCCCGCGAATGCTTCGCCGGAGAGCTTGAGGAGGACGCGCGACCAGCGCGGCTCGGGACTCAAGCCCCGATCACCACTTGCACGAAGCGGACGACCTTGGCGTCACCGATGGCCTGCTCGACGGGCTGCTTCTCGTCCGGGATCATCTTCTGCTCGAGCAGCACCTGGTCCGCGATCCACGCGTTGACGCGGCCCTCGACGATCTTCGGAACCGCCTGCTCGGGCTTGCCTTCGGCGCGGGTGACGGCCTCGAGCGTGTCGCGCTCCGCGGCAATCGCGTCCGCGGAGATCTCGTCACGGGACAAGTAGCTGGGCTTCGCGAACGCGATGTGCAGTGCGACCGCGTGCGCAGTCTCCGCGGATCCACCTTGCAGCTCGACGATCACTGCATTGACACCGCGCCCGTCCTGGCGGTGCAGATAGGTGTCGATGACGTCGCCGTGACCCGCTTCCACACGCGCCACCTTGCCGATGTCGATGTTCTCCTTCGTCGTGATCTTCAAGTCGTCGACCGTGTCGCTGTAGCCGGCGACCGCGCCCTCGCCGTCGGCGAGCACGGCGTCGGCGAGCGTCTGCACCATCGCCGTGAACGCGTCGCTCTTCGCGGTGAAGTCGGTCTCGCACTTGAGCTCGACGACCGCGCTCGCGGAGTCGGCGATCGCCACTGCGACTGCGCCTTGGGTGTTGTCACGTTCCGTGCGGGACGCGGACTTGATGATGCCCTGCTCGCGAAGCCACTTCGCCGCGACCTCCATGTCGCCGTCGTTCGCTTCGAGCGCCCGCTTGGCGTCCATCATCCCTGCACCCGTGCTGTCGCGAAGGGCTTTGACGTCCTTGGCGGTGAACTCGGGCATGGGTCAGGACTCCTCGGTGGGCTCGGGCGCGCTCGCCTCCCCGGCGGGCTCGGGCGCGGTCGCCTCCCCGGCGGGCTCGGGCGCGGTCGCCTCCCCGGCGGGCTCGGGCGCGGTCGCCTCCTCGGCGGTCGTCTCGGGCGCGGTCGCCTCCTCGGCGGGCGCTTCCTCCTCGGCCTCTTGCGCGCTGGAGCGGGCCGCGAGGCGTGCTTCGCGCTCCTGCGCCTGCAGCGCGGCCTGCCGGCGCGCTTCGGCCTGTTGGGCGGCGATACGAGCCTCGTCCTCCGCGGTACGCGTGGGTGCGGCCGGAGCGCCCGTTC
>DATAES010000144.1:0-4844 GCA_036257895.1 Acidimicrobiales bacterium | reverse complement strand
GTGATCTCCTCGTCGGCGACGTACTTCTCGAGGATGTTCTCGTCGAAGCTGGACAGCACGTCGATGAGCTGCTGCCGGTACTCGTCGGCCTGGGCCTTGAGATCCTCGGGGATCTCGCGGACCTCCCACTTGGCCCCGAGGTCCTCGTCGAGCCAGACGAGCGCTTGCATGGTGACGAGGTCGACGACGCCCTTGTAGTGGCCCTCGGCGCCGATGGGCAGCTGGACGACGGCGGTCGTCGCCTCGAGGCGGTCGCGGATGCTGTCGAGCGCGGCGAAGAAGTCCGCGCCGAGGCGGTCCATCTTGTTGATGAAGCAGATGCGGGGGACGCCGTACTTGTTGGCCTGCCGCCAGACCGTCTCGGTCTGCGGCTCGACACCGGCGACGCCGTCGAACACGGCCACCGCGCCGTCGAGGACGCGCAGCGAGCGCTCGACCTCGACGGTGAAGTCGACGTGGCCAGGCGTGTCGATGATGTTGATCGTGTGGTTCTTCCACGAGCAGGTCGTGGCGGCCGAGGTGATGGTGATGCCGCGCTCCTGCTCCTGCACCATCCAGTCCATCGTGGCCGCGCCCTCGTGGACCTCACCGATCTTGTAGTTCTTGCCGGTGTAGTAGAGGATCCGCTCCGTCGTCGTGGTCTTGCCCGCGTCGATGTGGGCCATGATCCCGATGTTGCGGGTTCGGTTGAGCGGCGTGGAGCGCATCATCTCTTTCTCTTCTCGTGCCTGGCGGTCGGCGTGTGGGGTCGTACGGCTGAAAGGTCTGGAACATGCAAACGGCCGGGCACGCGGGCCCGGCCGTGAAGGCCAGGGGCTTGCCGCCCCCGGTATCGATCGCAAGGGGGACGGCGCTAGTTGCTCTTCTCCTGAGTCACCAGACGCATCCTAGGCCTCAACCCCGTTCGAATCGGACGTATTCCTATCGGTTGATCACCAGCGATAGTGAGCGAACGCCTTGTTGGATTCGGCCATCTTGTGCATGTCCTCACGCCGCTTTGCGGAGGCGCCGAGGTTGTTGCTCGCGTCCAAGATCTCGTTCGCCAGCCGCAGCGCCATCGACTTCTCCCGACGCTGACGGCTGTAGCCGACGAGCCAGCGGATGGCGAGGGTGGTCGCGCGGCGGGGACGCACCTCCACCGGCACCTGATAGGTGGCACCGCCGACCCGGCGGGGCCGGACCTCGAGTTGCGGCTTCACGTTCTCGATGGCCCGCTTGAGTGTCGAAAGCGCCTCAGAGCCCGTCTTCTCCTCGACGACCGTCATCGCGTCGTAGACGATGCGCTCGGCCACGGACCGCTTCCCTCGCAGCAGGATCTTGTTGACGACCTGGGTGACGAGGACCGAGTGGTATACGGGATCGGGCATCAGCTCCCGACGCGGTGCGGGTCCTTTGCGGGGCACGGCTCAGCGCCCCCGGTGGGGCTGCGCCCCACACCCATCGCAGCCCGGCGAGCTGGCGCTCGCTCGGTCTGCCTGCCGTGCTCGCTCTGCTCCCACGTCAGCCCTCCCGCTTCGCGCCGTAGCGGCTGCGGGCCTGCTTACGGTCGCGGACACCGGCGGTGTCGAGCGTGCCGCGGATGATCTTGTAGCGAACGCCCGGGAGATCCTTCACGCGGCCGCCGCGGACGAGCACGATCGAGTGCTCCTGGAGGTTGTGCCCTTCGCCCGGGATGTAGGCGGTGATCTCCATGCCACTCGTGAGCCGAACCCGGGCGACCTTGCGCAACGCGGAGTTCGGCTTCTTGGGGGTGTTCGTGTAAACGCGGGTGCACACGCCGCGCCGCTGGGGCGCGCCCTTCAGCGCCGGAGTCTTCGTCTTTGTCGTCTTCGACTGCCGACCCTTGCGGACCAGCTGCTGGATCGTGGGCACGGAGGGTCGAGGTTAGTTGTGACCAAGGCTCCAGGGCAACCCACCGTCCCCGACGTCGGGCACCCTTCCTTCCCACCATCGTGTATTGACCGCGCCTGTGGCCACGTCAATGCACGATGGTCACGAGACGGAGACAGCGGTTGCTTCACTGTCACACCCTCTTGGCAGGATCGCGGGCCATGTACGACCATGACTTCGACCGGCGTATCGAACGCCTGGCGCGCCGGCAGTGCGGTGCGTTCAGCCACGCACAAGCTCTGCAGGCCGGCGGATCCGATCCGATGCTCCGCGTCCGGCTTCAGACCAGCCAGTTGGTACGGCTCGACGCCGGCGTCTACGCGCTCGCCTCCTATCCGGGCAGCTTCCACCGACAATGTTGGGCTTCGGTACTCGGCAACCCCGGCGCTGGAGTCGCCGGTCTGGCAGCAGCGCACTTGCTCGGCTTCCCCGGCTTCGCACCTGGTCGACCGGAGATCGTCGTCGCCCCCGGCGGCAACGCACGAAGCACGCTGGCCACGGTCCGTCGATACGAGTCACCCGCGATGACGACGATGGACCACTTACGAATCACCACTCCCGCCCAGACGTTGTTCGACATCGCACCTCGGGTCGTGATCGATCGTCTCGAGCGGACCATCGACGACCTGTTGCTGACACGCCGACTCACGGTCGACGATCTCGACGAGCGACTCGCGTTCTACGACGGCGCCCGTCGAGCGGGCCTGCGAGTCATGCGTCCCCTGATCGCCGAGCGGCGCGTGGAGGGCTTCACGCCACCGGCCAGCGAGCTCGAGCGCCGCGCCGATCGCATCATCCGGCGCCTGAGAGGCAAGCCGGTCGTTGTCGCGGAGGCGACCTTTCCTTGGCTCGATCGCGGGCGCGGCCGTGTCGATCGGTACCTTCCCGCGGAGGGAGTCCTCCTCGAGTTCGATGGACGTCGGTGGCACGCGCGAGTCGCCGACTTCGACCGCGATCGTTGGAGGGACGCTCAGGCGATGGCGGCAGGGCTCGTGCCGATGAGGTTCACCTACTCCCACGTGACAACGCGTCCAGCCGAAGTCCTCGAGACGATCGAGCGGACGCGGCGGGCGCGAACGGGGCGGACGGGACGAGCGCTCTCGTCTCGCGTCGCCTGACGGTCCACCATCGTGCATTGACCGCGCCAGTGGCCACGTCAATGCACGATGGTCACGAGTCGCGGGACAGAGCGGCGTCGCGTAGGTCTCGCTTCAGGATCTTGCCGGCCGGGTTGCGGGGGAGCTCGTCGTCCCAGAACCAGATGCGGACCGGGACCTTGAACGCGGCGAGGCGATCCCGGGCGTGGGTCTGCAGCTCGTCGACGGTGGCCGTGGTGCCTGACCGCAGCAGCACGACGGCACCAACCTCCTCGCCGAGGACATCGTGGGGGATGCCGAACACCGCGACGTCGGTCACCGCCGGATGCTCGAACAAGGCGCCCTCGACCTCGGCGCTGTAGATGTTCTCGCCGCCGCGGATGATCATGTCCTTGGCGCGGTCAGTGATGGTGATGAACCCGTCCTCGTCGATGCGGGCGATGTCGCCGGTCCGCAGCCAGCCGCCTTCAACGAACGTCTCGGCCGTGGCCTCGGGCTTGTTCCAGTAGCCCTTCACCACGTTCGGCCCGCGCACCCACAGCTCGCCTGCTTCACCTTGCGGCAGATCGTGAAGGTCCTCGCCGACGACACGCACGTCGTTGACCGGCAAGGGCGGACCGCAACTGTCCGGCCGCTGGATGTAGTCGATGCCGTTGTTGGAGGCCGCCGTCGACGAGGTCTCGGTCATGCCCCAGCCGTTCGTGGGCGTGCGGCCGGGGAAGAGCTCCTCGATGCGGCGCACGAGCTCAGGAGGCGCCGGTGCGCCTCCGTACCCGATGGACGAGACGCTCGAGATGTCGGTCTTGTCGAACGAGGGAGACTCGAGCAGTTGCCACACCATCGCCGGCACGCCACCGATGGTCGTGATGCGTTCACGCTCGATGAGCTCGAGCGCCCGCTCGGGGTCCCACTTGTACATGATCACGAGCTTCCCGCCGAAGCTGATCGACCCGAGCATGATGGCGTGGCAGCCGGTGACGTGGAACAGCGGCACCGACAACAGCACGGCCTGCTCGGCCGCGCCTGAAGCCAGCGCCTCGACGTCGGGCCCGCCGGCATCACCCGTGAGCGCGGCCTTGCGCGCCGACGCGTAGATGGCACCGAACGCCAGTGACAGCACGTTGGTGCAGATGTTGCGGTGGGTGCCGAGCGCGCCCTTCGGGAACCCGGTCGTGCCCGACGTGTAGAAGATCGTGGCGTCGTCTTCCGGCTCGAGCGGGACGTCGGGGGGCGACACGTCGGAAGACACCGAGCCCAGCACGTCCTCGAATGCGACTT
The DNA here is from genome assembly GCA_036257895.1 of Acidimicrobiales bacterium. GTDB lineage: Bacteria > Actinomycetota > Acidimicrobiia > Acidimicrobiales > JACDCH01 > DATAES01. The sequence goes on along the minus strand of DATAES010000144.1, from coordinate 579 downwards.
CGGCGTCGGTCAACGGATGTTGTGCACGACCGACGATCACCTTCGACAGCCCCATGTCCGAGTACGGACGCAACCGTTGCGCGCGCTCCTCGTCGACGATCAGGACCTTGGCACCCGAGTCCTCGATCCCGTACTCGAGCTCAGGTCCCGTCCACCATGCGTTGAGCGGTACCACGATCGCGCCGGTGACGGTCGCGCCCCAGAACGCCAGCAACCATTCGGGGAAGTTGCGCATCGCGATGGCGACACGATCACCCTTGCGTACGCCGTAGTCGTCGATCAGGCGATGGGCGAACGTCGCGGCGCGGCGGTAGTGCTCGGCGAACGAAAGTCGTTCGTCCTCGTACACGATGAACGGTTTGTCGCCGTGCATCGCCGACAGATCCAGCACTGCACGCAGCGTCGGCGGCGCGTTCTTCCACACGCGCATCGGCATGCCGCCGATGTCGACCTCGTCCACCTCGCACAGCTGGCCGGGCGCCGTGAGCTCGGCCCGGATCTCGGCGACTGACTTGGGCATGGGTGGTTCCCCCTGCTCGGCAGGGGGAACCTACCCTGAACTACCCGATTGACTCTTCG
>DATAES010000143.1:0-15105 GCA_036257895.1 Acidimicrobiales bacterium | reverse complement strand
CCGAACAAGTCGACGCCTTGCATGGCGGGGTCGGGCTCGATGCCGGCCAACCCGCAGATGGTCTTGGCGAGATCGACGTGACTCGACAATGCGTCCGTGCTCGACCCCGGAGCCGTCGCACCCGGCACGCGCACGTGCATCGGCACTCGCATGATCTCGTCATAGACGAACGGTCCCTTCGACCGCAGCCCGTGCGAGCCGCACATGTCGCCGTGGTCGGACGTGAAGATGATCGCGGTGTCGTCCCACGCGCCCGCCTCCTCGAGTGCGGTGAGCACGATGCCGAGTGACTCGTCGGCCAAGCGGTGCAACTCGACGTAGTAGTCGAGGTGCCGGAGCCACGCCTCCTTGTCGGACGGATCGATGTAGCCCCAGATGCCGTGCTGCTGCGACCAGCGCCACGCTCGATGGGCGTCGGGCTTCGTGTAGAGGTCGTCGTGGAAGTTCTCCGGCAGCGTCTCGACGACGGACGGATAGTCACGCTCGTACGCCGGCAGCGTCTCGTCGTTCTTCCACCGCGACGCCTCGAGCAGAGCCCGCGCGGTCTCGAGCGCATCCGGGTGCAGCGAACGCCACACCGGTTGGTCGATCGGGAACCACATGACGTCGTGCGGGTTCACGAGCCCAACGGTGAGGAACCATGGTTCTGCGGACCCGGCGTTCGCTCGCAGCCACGCCGCCGCGGAGTCGGCGATCACCGGATCGAAGGCGACACCCGTGCCGGCCCAACCCATGAAGTGGCGGTCGTTGCCCTCCCAGTCGCTGTAGCCGTACGCCTCCATCGGCGGGTTGGGGCCGACGGTCAGGTGCCACTTGCCGATGTAACTCGACCGGTAGCCACCGTCACGCAGGACGGACCCGACGGTCGGCGTGGCTGTGTCGAGCGAGACGTGGTGATCGAAGATGCAGTTGTCGATCACGCCGTGCCGCGGGACGTATTGGCCGGTCATCATCGTGGCCCGAGACGGCGAGCACGGCGACGAATGTGTCCAGTGGTTGGTGAAGTCGAGTCCCTCGGCGACGAGACGCTCACGCCATGGCAACGACACCGATGCCGGGAGCCAGGACCGTGACCGCTCCTGGTCGGACACGACGAGGAGGATGTTCATGCGTTCACGTCTTCATTCGCCTCGGCCACGAGCTGTTGTGCCCACGGGTAGTCGGGTTTGCCGCTCGGGGAACGGACGATCACATCGACGAGATGCAGCTCGCGCGGCACCTTGTACCCCGCGAGGCGCGTGCGGCAGTGCGCGCTCAGATCGTCGAGACTCGGCGCGGCACCCGGCCGAGGCTGCACGACCGCAGCGACGCGCTGTCCCCACCGGTCGTCCGCCGCGCCGACGACCAGCGCGTCGAACACGTCAGCATGCGACTTCAATGCGGACTCGACTTCCTCCGGGAAGATCTTCTCGCCGCCCGAGTTGATGCACATCGACCCGCGGCCGAGCAGCGTGATGGTGCCGTCGTCCTCCCACAACGCGAAGTCGCCGGCCACGACGTACCGGCGGCCGTCGCTCGCCGTGAGGAACGTCGTCGCAGTCTTCGCTTCGTCCTTGTAATAGCCGATCGGGATGTTGCCGCCTCTGGCGACCTTGCCCACGATGCCGCAGCCGGGGGAGAGGACCCTCAACTTGTCGTCGACCACCACGACGTCCGGTGCGGGCTTCACGGTCGGACCGCCTTTCATCGCGGTGTCGTCCTTGGCGACCTGCGCGATGCCGTTGAAGCCTCCTTCGGACGAACCGATGGAATCGGTGATCACCAGGTTCGGGAAGTGGGCGAAGAATCGATCCTTCACCGGCGCCGAGAACAGCGCTGCACTCGAGCTCACCGCCAGCAGTGAGCTGACGTCCCAGCGATCAGGTGCCGTGTCGAGCGCCTCGATCAACGGACGACCCATCGCGTCGCCCGTGATCATGATCGCGTTGGCACCCTCGCGCTGCACGGTCGACCACACGTCGTCGACGTCGAACCTGGGCGTGAGCACGACGGTGTTGCCTTGGAACATCATGCCGAGCATTCCCCATTGGCACGCGCCGTGCATGAGCGGCGGCAGCATGAACGACACGATGGGGAACGGATTGGCGGCCGCCTTCGCCGCCAGCTCTGTGTCGGACTCCACCTTGTGGCCCGTGATCGCGTCGATGCCCTGCCCGAGCGCCATGAACACGTCTTCCTGACGCCACACGACACCCTTCGGCATCCCGGTCGTGCCACCCGTGTAGAGCATGTAGTGGTCGTCGGGCGATCGCGCGTCGAAGTCGCGCGCGGCACTGTGCGCGACGCGTGCCGTGGCCCAGGTCCCGTCGATCGGCACGGCATGCTCGAGCCTCGGCAGTCGTGGGCGGACCGCCTCGAGCCGGGTGGAGAACTCGGGGTCGTACACGACGACGGTGCAGTCGGCGTTATCGAGCAGGTAGGTGAGCTCTTCTTCCACGTACCGGAAGTTGATGTTGATGGGCACGGCTCGAAGTTTGAAGGCCCCGAGCATCGCCTCGACCCAGGGCGTGCCGTTGTAGCCGTAGATGCCGATGTGGTCGCCGGGACCGACGCCGAGCGACGCGAATCGGTGCGCCACCTGGTTGGCCCGAGCGTCGAGCTCGCCGTAGGTCACGTGCTCGTCACCCACGATCAAAGCCAACCGGTCCGGCACCCGGTCGGCGACGTGCTCGAAGAGATCGGCGATGTTGTAGGCCATGACAATTGGAGATTAGAACACGTTCCAGTTTCGGAAGGACACGGGGCACGGGCAGACTGGTCAGGTGACCACGGCGTTCTTCATCGTGTCGATCGTCAGCGCGGTGCTCGTCCTCAATGCCTTCTTCCCCCGCCGGGACCCCGTGCTGCTCCTGCCCAGCTTCATGAGCGCGTGGCTCACCATCGAGCTCGCGCCGTGGTGGCTGGTGTGGCAGACGGTCATCGTGGCGGTCTTCGCCGCAGAGGGTGCCATCGAGGGGACGAAGGGCGTCATCGGTCTCGCACTGGCGGTGGCGAGCGCCGTCGGACTAGTCGTGATATTCCTGCGCACGCGGCGAACGGTCGTCACCATGCGGGACGCGATGGGGGAGCTCGACACGAGCGACGCCCCGAGGTTCCCGGGCTCGCTCGTCTTCTTCCCGATCCTGATGCGACATCGGCGAGGCGTCGTGTCCGTGCGGAACATCGTCTTCGCCATCTACGGCAAGAAGAAGATCAAGCTCGACGTCGTCAAGGCGGACGACGCGCGGCCCGGCGATCTCCGGCCGGGTGTGCTGCAGATCCACGGCGGAGGCTGGGTCATGGGTGACAAGCGCGAGCAGGGGATCCCGTTGTTGCAACACCTCGCCGCCAACGGATGGGTGGGCGTGAACGCCAACTATCGCTTGAGCCCGAAGGCCACGTTCCCCGACCACCTCATCGATCTGAAGAGGGCGATCGCGTGGTACCGCGAGCATGCCGAAGAGCATGGCGCGGACCCCGACTTCTTGTGCGTGACCGGTGGCTCGGCCGGCGGACACCTCTGCGCGCTCGTCGCGCTGACCGCGAACGACGTTGAATATCAGGAGGGTTTCGAGTCCGCCGACACAACCATGCACGCCGCCGTCCCGTTCTACGGCGTGTACGACTTCACGAACCGCAACAGCACGTGGCCGAAGCGGACGATCCGGCAGTTCTTCGAGCCGGTGGTGATGAAGAAGAAGCTGAGCGAGGATCCGGAGGCATTCGCAAAGGCGTCACCGATGGATCAGGTGCGGAAAGACGCACCCCCATTCTTCGTCGTCCACGGCGACCTCGACACGCTGGCTCCCGTCGCTGACGCGCGTGACTTCGTGGACAAGCTCCGTGCGGTGTCCGACGCTCCGGTGCTGTACGCGGAGATGAAGGGCGCCGAGCACGCCTTCGACGTGTTCCCCTCGTACCGCACGGCCCGCGTGATCGAAGGAATCGAACGATTCCTGCACTCGGTTCATCAGCAATACCTCGAGGGGCGGACGCACGGTGCGGTGTCCGAGCGAGAGGCCGCCGAGGAGCTGGTCGAAAACTAGAACACGTTCTAACCTAGGCGGCGGTGGACTTCGACGACACACCCGACGAGGCGGCTTTCCGCGCCGCCGCCCGCGAGTGGCTGTCGTCCAACGCCATCCCGAAGGGTTCACCGGAGGACTTCTCCGCCGGTCACTTCGCGGGGGACATGAGTCCCGAGGAGTACGTCAAGCGCTGCCGCTGGTGGCAGGGGCAGCTGTTCGAGGGTGGCTGGGCCGGCATCTCGTGGCCCAAGGCATTCGGAGGCAGGGGCGGCAGGCCGATCGAGGCGGCCATCTTCGGAGAAGAGCAGGCCCAGTGGGGCGTGTCGGTCGGCGTGTTCGCCGTCGCGTTTGGCATGGTGGCGCCGACGCTGATGCAGCACGCTCGCGACGACCAGCAGGCGCGCTTCCTCGCGCCGATGCTGCGGGGCGAGGAGCTGTGGTGCCAGCTGTTCAGCGAACCCGACGCCGGATCGGACCTCGCATCGCTCAAGACCCGCGCGGTGCGCGACGGCGACGAGTTCGTCGTCAACGGCCAGAAGGTGTGGACGTCGAACGCGCAACACAGCGAGTGGGGCATCTTGCTTGCAAGGACAGACCCGGACGCGCCGCGTCACCGAGGCATCTCGTACTTCGTCGTGGACATGTCGACGCCCGGGATCGAGATCCGTCCGCTGCGGCAGATGAACGGCGAGGCGCACTTCAACGAGGTGTTCCTCAACGACGTGCGCGTGCCCGCGGGCAACGTGATCGGCGACGTCGACGACGGCTGGAAGGTCGCGGTGACGACGCTGTCGAACGAGCGGGTCGCGATCGCCGGGGGCTCCGGGCTGTCGGATCCCGAGCGGTTGCTGCAGCTCGCGAATCAACTCGAGGCGACGTCCGATCCGCTGTTTCGCCAACGCTTCGCGCAGATCTGGACCGGCAGTGAGGTGATCCGGTATCTCCGGCTGCGCAGCCGTACGGCGTTGTCACAAGGACGCAGACCGGGACCCGAAGCGTCCGTGATGAAGCTCGCGTATGCGCGCTACGTGAAACAGCTCGGTGACCTCGCCATCGGCGTGCAAGGTGCGTACGGGCAGCTCGACCATCCCGACGCGCGCGTCGACGGCGTGTTCCAGCAGAAGTGGATCAACGCGGTTCAGTCCTCGATCGGTGGCGGGACCGACGAGATCCAACGAAACATCGTGGGGGAGCGGGTCCTCGGCCTCCCGAGGGAGCCAAGGTAGGTTCGATCGATGGCCCAGGCGGCATCAACTTTGACGAAGAGCCAAGCAGCCCGGCGGGGGCGCGTGATCGAAGCCGCGCTCAACCTCGGTGCAGACGGTGGCTACGACGCGGTGCAGATGCGCGACGTCGCGCAGACCGCGGGTGTCGCACTCGGCACCATCTACCGCTACTTCTCGTCCAAGGACCATCTGCTGGCGGAGACGCTCGTCGAGTGGGCGGCGGACCTCGGACGCAAGGTGAACCGGCGGCCGCCGAAGGGGGACACGCTGGCCGATCGCGTCGTGGACGTACTGCGCCGCGCGACGCGTGCCATGGAGCTGGAACCGAAACTGTCCGAAGCGGTGATCACCGCGCTCACCTCGACCGACCCGCATGCGGCACGTTGCCAGCGCGAAGTGGGCGACGTCATGGGCTCGATCATCGCCGGCGCGTTCCCGCCCGACTTCGACGCGCGCACCCGCGACGACATCGTCCGCGTGCTGGGTCACGTGTGGTTCTCGTCGCTGGTCGGTTGGGTGAACCGATGGTTCGGCATCAACCATGTCGGCGACGAACTCGAGATCGCCGGCCACCTCCTGCTCGACCAGTACGGCTGAGCTACGGCTCAGCCGAATGTTGGTGCGCCGTGGCCCCTATAGGGGCCACGGCGACCCGGAGAACGAGTGGGTGCGGCTCAGATCAAGCGCTGGATGCCGTCCCAGTAGGGGTCGCGGAGCTTGCGCTTGTAGAGCTTGCCGCTCGGGTCGCGCGGCATCTCGGACGTGAAGTCGTAGGACTTGGGGCGCTTGTACGACGCCAGGTTGGTCTCGGCGAAGTCGCGGAGCTGCGCCTCGAGCGCGGGTCCCGCCTCCTGTCCCTCGGCAGGCTCGATGACGGCTTTGATCTCCTCGCCCCAGTCCTCGTTGGGGATGCCGAAGATGGCGACGTCGCCGACCAGCGGGCACGTGAGGAATGTGCCTTCGATCTCGGCGGGATAGATGTTGACGCCGCCACTGATGATCATGTCGATCTTGCGATCGCGCAGGAACAAGTAGCCGTCTTCGTCGAGCTCGCCGACATCGCCGACGGTGAAGAACCCGTCGCGCCGGTTGGCGTTCGTCTTCTCGGGGTCGCCCTTGTACTCGAACGTCGCCTGCGCCAGCGCCATGTACACGGTCCCGATCTCACCGGTCGGCAACTGGTTGCCGTCGTCGTCGAGGATGCGGAGCTCCGAGCCCGCCCACGCCTTGCCGACAGTGCCCGGACGCTCGAGCCACTCCTTTGCGGTGACGATGGTGCCGCCGCCCTCGGTCGCCGCGTAGTACTCCATGATCGAGTCGCCCCACCAGTCGATCATGCGGCGCTTGATCTCGATCGGGCACGGCGCCGCGGCGTGCACCATGCACCGCAGCGAGGACACGTCGTACTTCGCGCGCACGTCCTCGGGCAGCGCGAGCAGACGGTGAAACTGCGTCGGCACCATGTGCGACGTCGTGACTCGCTGCTTGTCGATGAGGCGCAGCATCTCCTCGGGTGACCACTTGTCCATGAGGACGACCTTGTGGCCGAGATGCAGCGAGTTCGTGGTCCACAGCAGGACGGCGGTGTGGTACAGCGGCGAGCCGGTGATGTGGACGTTGCCGTCCTCGGCCTGCACGCCGAACATCATGAGGAACATCGAGTACAGCGCGCCCATCTCGTCCGGATCGATGTCGACGAGCGCGCGCTTCACGCCCTTCGGTCGTCCCGTCGTGCCGGACGTGTAATGCATCGGCGCGCCCGCCGTGCGCTGCTCGGGACGGGTGGCGGGCTGGCCGTCGGTGAGCTCGCTGAACGAGCGCCAACCGGGGATCGTGCCGATGGCGAAGCGCCGGTCTTCGGGGAAGTTCGCCTCGTCGGCCGCCACCGTCAGGGCACCGGCGAAACGCTCGTGTCCGACGAGCACCTTGGCGTCGCTGTCGCTCACGATGTAAGCGATCTCGGGACCGACGAGGTGGTGGTTGATGGGCGTGAGGTAGAGCCCGATCTGCTGCGCCCCGAGAACGAGCTCCATCATCTCGACGCCGTTGGGGACGACGACGGCGAGGGTGTCGCCCCGCTCGAGGCCGAGCGCTCGCAGACCGTTCGAGATCTGGTTCGCACGTGCCGCCAGCTGCCCGGCCGTGACCTCGGTGCCATCCGGAGCGACCAGCGCGACCCGGTCGGGGTCGGCCGCCGCTTGCCTGAAGAAGCCCAATTCAGCCATCGGCGCAGACTAGAACGTGTTTCAGTTTCCGCGCTAGCGTGCCCGGCCGATGGCAGAACGAACCGAGGTGCTCAGGGCGCCGCTGGTCATCGAGTACCCGTTCTCGCGAACGACGGGGCCCGTGATCGGCGCCTTCCTGACCGGCCTGCGTGAGCAGGTGATCGTTGGAACGAAGGCCAAGGACGGACGCGTGCTCGTCCCGCCCATGGAGTACGACCCGACGACAGGGGAGGCGCTCACCGAACTGGTCGAGGTCGGTCCCGGGGGAGCGGTGACGACGTATGCGTGGGTGACCCGTCCCGCGCCGAAGGATCCGGTCGAGCGTCCGTTTGCCTGGGCGTTGATCAAGATCGACGGGGCGGAGTCCGCGCTGTTGCACGCGGTCGACGCCGGCGAGCAAGCGAGGATGTCGGTCGGCATGCGCGTCGTCCCTCGCTGGCGCGACGAGCGCGAGGGACACATCAACGACATCGAGTGCTTCGTGCCGGAGGGAGAGTCATGAGCGAGCGAAGCGAGCGCGACGCGCCGCAGTTGACGCTGCCGCCGTCGTTGCAGAACGTCGAGCACGTCAAGAGCGTTCGCACGCCGGCCGAGTTGCGGTACGAGTACACACCCGGCGCGGCGACGACTCGGTTCCTCACCGGCATCGGCCAGAAGAAGATCTTCGGCGAGCGGTGCCCGGTGTGCGGCAAGGTGTATGTGCCACCGCGGGGCTCGTGCCCGACCGATGGCGTGCCCACGCGTGACCAGGTCGACCTGCCCCACAAGGGCACGCTCACGTCTTTCTGCATCGTCAACGTGCAGTTCTACGGCCAGGCGATGGAGGTCCCCTACACGAGCGGGCTGATCAAGCTCGATGGCGCCGATCTTCCGCTGATGCACCTGCTGCAGGAGGTTGCAGTCGAAGACGTGCACATCGGCATGCGGGTCGAAGCGGTGTGGGTGGACGACGACAAGATCGGTCCGACGCTCGAGAGCATCCGCTACTTCCGCCCGAACGGCGAGCCTGATGCCGCGGTCGACCAGCCGGGGGAGCACGGATGGGGGGCGTTGGCCGATGCCTAGCCGCGATGTCGCCATCATCTCGTTCGCACAGAGCGACCACACCCGTGCCGTCACCGACGCCAACGAAGTCGAGATGCTGATGCCCGTGACGGCGAAGGCCGTCGAGCAGTCGGGGTTGAACAAGAAGGAAATCGGGTTCACCTGCAGCGGCTCGACCGACTACCTCGCGGGCACCGCGTTCAGCTTCGTGTCGACGCTCGACGGGGTCGGGCCGTGGCCTCCCATCCAGGAGAGCCATGTCGAGATGGACGGGGCGTGGGCGCTCTACGAAGCGTGGGTCAAGCTGCAACTCGGCGAGATCGACACTGCTCTCGTCTACAGCTACAGCAAGTCGTCGCCTGGACCGGTGCACGAGGTGCTGAGCCGGCAACTCGACCCGTTCTTCGTCGCACCGCTGTGGCCCGACGCGATCTCGCTCGCCGCGCTGCAGGCGCGTGCGCTGATCGAAGCAGGCAAGGCGACCGAGAAGGAGTTCGCGGAAGTCGTGGCCCGCAGCCGTGCCGCGGCGCTCGACAACCCGCATGCGCAGCTGAAGTGGAACAAGCCGGCCGACGAGGTGCTCGCGGAGTCGATGCTCGTCGACCCCTTGCGCAAGGACGACTGTCCGCCCATCTCCGACGGCGTGGCAGCCATCGTGCTCGCCGCTGACGACGTGGCCCGCGATCACTGCGACCGTCCCGCGTGGATCCGCGGCATCGACCATCGCATCGAGTCCGCCGTTCTCGGTCTGCGCGACCTCACGGAGTCGCCGTCGACTCGCGTGGCGGGTGAGCGAGCGGGTGTCGGCGACGGCAACGTCGACGTGGCTGAGCTGCATGCGCCGTTCAGCCACCAGGAGCTGATCCTGCGCGCTGCCCTCGGTCTCGGCGACGGCGTCGACATCAACCCGTCCGGTGGCGCGTTGTGCGCCAACCCGATCATGGCTGCGGGGCTCGTCCGTTTCGGCGAGGCCGCGCAGCGAGTGATCGACGGACGGGCCAGCCGCGCCGTCGCACACGCGACGTCCGGCGCGTGCCTGCAACAGAATCTCGTCTGCGTTCTCGAGGGAGACGGCTGATGAGCGAAGCGCATCTGGTGTGGCGGTCGAGCTCCCGCCAGGGAGCCGAACGCCGATGGGGTCCGGGGGCGCAGCCCCCGAGGAGGCACGGGTAGTGGCCAAGGAACGAGTTGCCGTCATCGGCGTGGGTCAGACGAAGCACCAGGCCACGCGCGGCGATGTGTCGATGTCGGGCTTGATTCGTGAGGCCGCGGATCGCGCGCTTGCCGACGCAGACCTCACGTTGAACGACATCGATGCCGTCGTCATCGGCAAGGCACCGGACTTCTTCGAAGGCGTGTGCATGCCCGAGTTGTACCTGACGGACGCGGTCGCGGCGACGGGCAAGCCGTTGTTCCGCGTCCACACTGCGGGTTCGGTCGGAGGCTCGACGACGATCGTCGCTTCGCAGCTCGTGCAAGCCGGCATCCACAAGCGAGTGCTCACGATCGCATTCGAGAAGCAGTCCGAGAGCGAGGCCATGTGGGCCCTTTCGCTGCCGATCCCGTTCCAGCCACCGATGCACGCCGGTGCCGGCGGTTACTTCGCGCCGCACATCCGGTCGTACATGCGCCGTTCGAAGGCGCCCGACCACATCGGCATGCTCGTCGCGCTCAAGGACCGGAAGAACGCGCTCAAGAACCCATACGCCCATCTGCACGACCACGACATCACGTTCGAGTCGATCGAGCAGTCGATCATGTTGTGGGACCCGGTTCGTTACGCCGAGACCTGCCCGTCGTCGGACGGTGCGTGCGCGCTCGTGCTCGCGGCCGAGGATGCACTGTCGGGCGAGCGCCCGCCGGCGTGGGTTCTCGGCACCGCGATGCGGTCCGAGCCGACGATGTCCGCCGACCGCGATCCCGTGCTGCCACTCGGTGGGATCCAGTGCGCCCGGGACGTGTACCGGCAAGCCGGCATCACCGATCCGCGCCGACAGATCGATTGCGTCGAGATGTACGTGCCGTTCTCGTGGTTCGAGCCGATGTGGCTCGAGAACCTCCAGTTCGCCGAGGCCGGCGAGGGCTGGCGGATGGTGGAGGACGGCGCCACCCAGATGGACGGCGATCTCCCGGTCAACATGAGCGGGGGCGTGCTGTCGTCGAACCCGATCGGCGCCAGCGGCATGCTCCGGTTCGCCGAAGCCGCCATGCAGGTCCGCGGACAAGCGGGCGAGCACCAGATCGACGGGACGAAGGTGGCGCTCGGCCACGCCTACGGCGGCGGCTCCCAGTTCTTCGCCATGTGGCTCGTCGGCGCCGACAAACCGTGACGGCCCGTTGCGAATGTTGGTGCGCCGTGGCCCCTATAGGGGCCACGGCGACCCGGAGTTCGGTGGTGAGGTGAGGCGGGGTGGTGAGGTGAGGTAGTGGGTCGTCTCGATGGGAAGGTCGCGCTCATCAGCGGGGGAGCGCGAGGTCAAGGGGCGGCCGAGGCGCGGCGGTTCGTGGCCGAAGGGGCGAAGGTCGTCATCGGAGACGTCCTCGACGCCGAGGGCGAATCCGTGGCCGCCGCGCTCGGCGACGACGGTGCGTTCGTGAAGCTCGACGTGACGTCCGAAGAGGCGTGGCAGGAAACAGTTGCTTCGACGGTCGACGCCTTCGGCGGACTGCACATCCTCGTCAACAACGCCGGGGTCCTCGGTGGGTTCACCCCGTTGGTGCGAACGTCGCTCGACGAGTTCATGCGGGCGATCAACGTCAACCTCGTCGGCACGTTCCTGGGCATGCGCACTGCGGTGCAGGCAATGCGCGGAAGCGGCGGCGGCTCGATCGTCAACATCTCGTCGACCGCAGGCATGTGGGGCGTGCCCTTCGGCGCCGGCTACACCGCGAGCAAGTTCGGCGTGCGGGGGATCACGAAGACGGCGGCCCTCGAGTTCGGCCGCTACAGCATCCGCGTCAACAGTGTGCATCCCGGGGGAGTCGCGACCGAGATGACCGCCGCCGTCGGCGACGACGGCAACAGCGACTACTACCGAGCGATCCCTGCCGGTCGCATCGGGACGGTCGACGACATCACCAACCTCGTGCTGTTCCTCGCCTCGGACGAGAGCGCGTACTGCACCGGCACCGAGTTCGTGATCGACGGCGGCATGCAGGCGGGCGACGTCCGGCTCCTGCCGCCACCGAAATAAGGCTGCGACCTAGCTGTTCTCCAGCCGGGCCGACGCGGTCGCCTTCCGCGGCGCCTCGTCCAGCCGGTCCGGCCAGTACGGGGGCGGGAACACCATGCGCTCGTCACCCTCACCCACCGGTTCGGCGTAGAACTGCGCGCACCACTTGCGGAACTTCATGAACGGACCGTCCCCGTCGGCCAGCGCGGGCCGCACGAGGTGCGCTTTGTGCTCCCAGATCGGCTTGTCCTCGAGCACCTGCTTGTGGACCTCGTTGACGAACGCCTTGCCGACGCCTTGGGTCGTCTCCGGATCACCCATGGTGCGGAACCGGAAGTTGAACCGCACGACGCACTTGTCGCGCTCGATCGGCGTCGTCACCGCGAGGTTCAACGTGTCGACGATGCCTGCGAACGACACGAGTGATATGCCAGGGCCCCACGACTGCGTGTCGATGCGCCCTTCCATCACGCCGCGCGGCGTCGGAAACTTCTGACTCGAACGCATATGCGACCTCGGGAAACCGGTCTCGTACGACTCGAGCTCGGGGACCGTCGCGGTGTTGTGCACGAAGCGAAAGTGCGCCGAGTCGACACCGTTCTCCGCCATCTCCTGCCACGTCGTCTCGACCTCGTACGACGTGCGGATGTCCGTCGACCAGTCGGGGTCGTCGGTGAACTCCGGGAAGGTGGGGACGTCCCACATCGGCGCGACGGATTCGTCGGGGTGGTACCACGCGAACGAGATGCCGTTCACCTCGACGACCGGGTAGGAGCGGACGCGTCCCTTGGCGTTCGTACGGGCGCTGTACGGGATGTGGACGTTGTGGCCCTCCGCGTCGAACTGCCAGCCGTGGAAGGGACAAGCGATCTCGCAGCCCTTGACGGTGCCACCGTGGCCGAGATGCGCGCCGAGGTGCGGGCAGAACGCGTCCATGACGTGCAACACGCCCTGGGCATCGCGCCACGCGACCAGGTGTCGCTCCCAGTAGTAGAGCGGCTTGGCCTCGCCGATCTCGACGTCGTCGGGGAAGCCGACGCAGAACCATCCGAACGGCACTGGGAACGGGAACCGGTTCGCGCTCACAGGTTGAACACCTTGACGGCGTTCTCGCGCAAGAACTTCGGCCACACGTGGTCGCGGAACGGCACGTCGTGCATGTCCTTGAAGATGCGCTCGAGCGACAGCCCCATCGGGAAGTAACCGGCGTAGAGCACCTTGTGTGCGCCGCGGGTGTTTGCGTAATCGATGATCGTGCGCGGGTAGTACTTCGGCGCGAACGCGCTCGTCGAGTAGTAGAGGTTCGGCCACTTCAGCATGAGCTTCACGGCCAGCGCGTCCCATGGCTCGGCGCCGTGACGCATCACCACTCGAAGCTCGGGGAAGAACCAGCAGACTTCGTCGAGCAGCTCGGTCTTCTGACACAGCATCGGCAGCCGTGGCCCAGGCACGCCGGTCGTGATGCAGATCGGGATGTCGAGCTCGATGCACTTCGCGTACAAGGGATAGAACTTCTTGTCGTTGATCGGCACCTGCGGAACCATTCCCGCCGGGAACGCGGTAGCCGCCTTGATGCCGAACTCGTCGTGGGCGCGCACGAGGTCGCGGACGCCCTCCATGCCCCGATTGGGATCGACCTCGTAGCTGCCGAAGAACCGGTCGGGGTGCTCGTGCAATGCCCGGTGCGCGTTGGTGCGCTCGGAGCCGGCGCGGCCGCCGATACCGAGCATGGCCTTCTCGATGCCGAAGTGGTCCATCTCCTCGAGTACGACCGCGATCGGGTCGGCGTCGTCGGGGATGTCGGCCGGCACGTTCTTGAACATGTACTGCGCGGGGAACTCCATGTCCTTGGACTCGTCGTCCATGAACCCCTTGCGCAGGAACTCGTACCAGTTCTTCTTGTGGCCTTCGGGAAGGCCCATCATGAGGTCGATGACGGGCACGTCCGAGGGCATGGCCATGACCACAGATTAGAACACGTTCTAGTTTCGTGCCACCGACCACACGGGTTAGAACTGCCCGGTGAAACTCGGTCTCATCATCGGCTACTGGAACAACGCAGGCCCGCCAGGAGGTGTCCGGGAGTCGATCGCGGAGGCCGAGAAGCTCGGCTTCGACTCGATGTGGACGTCAGAGGCCTACGGCTCCGACGCGTTCACGCCGTTGGCGTGGTGGGGGGCCGAAACATCCGCCATCAAGCTCGGCACTTCGGTCGTGCAGATCTCGGCCCGCACGCCGGCGTCCACCGCGATGTCGGCCATCACGCTCGACCACCTGAGCGGCGGGCGGGTCATGCTGGGCCTCGGTGCATCGGGCCCGCAGGTCGTCGAAGGCTGGTACGGACAGTCGTACCGGAAGCCGCTGGCGCGCACGCGCGAGTACGTGGACATCCTCCGCCGCGTCTTCCGGCGCGAAGCGGTCGACTTCGCGGGGGAGCACTACCAGATGCCGCTTCGCGGCGAGGGCAGCACCGGTCTCGGCAAGCCGCTCAAGTCGATCGTCAAGCCGTTGCGCGAGGACATCCCCATCCTCCTCGGCGCCGAAGGCCCGAAGAACGTGGCCATGGCGGCCGAGATCGCCGACGGCTGGCTGCCGATCTTCTTCGGACCGAAGAGCGACCCGTTCTACCGGGCCGCGCTCGAGGACGGGTTCGCCCGTGAAGGCGCGCGGCACACGTGGGACGACTTCGAGATCGCGTGCACGGTCCCGGTCATCGTCGGTGACGATGTCGAGGGTTGCGCCGACTTCCTGCGGCCGATGATGGCGCTGTACATCGGCGGGATGGGGGCGCGAGACGTGAACTTCCACTTCGACGTCTTCGCTCGGATGGGCCACGAGGAGGCGTGTCACAAGATCCAGGACGCGTACCTCGACGGGCGCAAGCCCGACGCCATCGCGGCCGTTCCCACCGAGCTCGTCGAGGACATCGCGCTCGTCGGTCCGCGCGACAAGGTGCTCGACGAGCTCGAGCAGTGGAAGGGCACCGTTCTCACGACGATGCTCGTGTCGGGACCGCCCGAGCTCCTCGGTCAGATCGCCGAGCTCGTCGGCTAGTTGGCCGGCTACCCCTTGGCGGCGGCCTTGAGCTTCGAGCCGACGCTCACCTTCGCCACGTTGGTGGCGGGGATGTCGACGGGCTCCCCGGTCTGGGGGTTCCGCCCCGTGCGAGCGCTGCGGTGCGACTGCTCGAACGTGAGGTAGCCGGGGATCGTCAGCTTCTCGCCGCCCTTCGCAACCACTTGCGTCACCTCGTCAAGGAAGGCGGTGAGCACCTTGTCGACCTCGGTCTGGGACATCGAGGTGCGCTCGGCCATGGCCTTCACCAGGTCAGCACGCGTCATCGTGGTTCTCCCTTCGCAGAAGCGTGTTGGCGCAACACCGTACGGACAACCCTGCCCGGATTGGTGGATGGTCCGGAGGAGCGGGCACG
>DATAES010000142.1:0-35909 GCA_036257895.1 Acidimicrobiales bacterium | reverse complement strand
GTGACTCCCATGGCCCCCAGCCACCCGCGTACCATCGATGCCAGAGCGCGCCGTCGCCGCCGCGAGCAAAGATGTCGATCCGACCTTGTCCCCAACTCGCGACATCGGGATCCGATGTCAGGTAGCCACCGAGCGGACTCCAGCGGCTGGTCGTCGTCGGCGTCTGCACCTTCTGCCAGAGCTGACCGTCGCCACCGCGCACGTAGACGTCGTCACGTCGCGCGGCCGGCGATGCCATGCCCGGCCCGAAGTTGAATCCCGTATCCCACTGGCAGAACCACTGCGCCGGCCCTTGTCTGCCGATGTCCATGGCCACATCCGCGCGCAACTGCGGTAACAGGGCGTACATGAATGCGCCAGGACAGTCGGTGAAGTCGAGATCACGATGGCTGGTGATCGTCGGGATCGTCACCGTCGAGCCCACTGGATAGCGCTGGCAGTTGCAGTCACTGTCCGCCACCGTGCGAGTCGTCGCACCCATGGGATCGACGTGGTGGTACGCCAGCTTCCAATCGAGCAGGCTGCGAAGTGATTGGTACGTCTGAGTGGGGACCGGTGACGAGTCGAAGCTTCCGATCAGCGCGACGCCCGTACTGCCCGCGTTGAACCCGCCGGCGTGCGCTCCGATCACCGCCCGGTTGATGCCGCCGTAGCGACCTTCGAACACCTGGCCGAAGCGATCGATGAGAAAGTTGTAACCGATGTCGCACCAGCCGTTCACCTGCGTGTGGAAGTAGTAGATCCCGCGAACGAGCGCAGCGCTGTCGTTCGGGCCGTACGAGTTGGAGTTCACGGTGTGATGCACCACCGCGAACGTCACGTTGGACGCGTACGAGGCGTCGGGACACCGAAGGCTCTCGTCCGCGCTCCAGCGGCTGCGGGGTGTGATGAACGGCAGCGGCGTGTCGGCACCGGCGGGCTGCACACCGCCCCCGGCCGAGATCGGCCGGCTGTCGAGCGCGTGCAACGTCAAGGCGTGGGCGACGCCGGTCGTGAGCCGGACCTCGATGGTGCTGATGCCGTACCCCAGCCAGACAGGACCAGCGCCGACCTGCTGCTTGTGCTCGGGCGACGTCGCGTCGGGTGCCTCGGACGGCGAGCCGTCGACCTGCGTCCAGTCACCCCACTTCGCGTCGCTGAGACCGCGCACTTCGAGCGACGCCTCCGACATGCTCGTCCAGGTGAACCCGACCATGTCGGAGGACATCCCGGTGTCGACGACCTTGTCGAACCCCGGTGTCGCGTCATTGGGCTCGATCAAGAGTCCCTTGTGGGCGACATGCGCGGACGTCGTCTGCGCCAGTGGAACGAACGAGGCCGTGACGATCAGGGCCGCGCCCGCAAGGACACGAGGCAGTAGCCGGCCGGCGCGCGCGCAGTCGCGTAACAACGGACGAGTCCTCCTGAGTTGTTCCGCCCGTGGCGAGCATAGGCCGCGTCAGTCGCGCAGCTTCGCCACCAACCGAGGGAGCGACTCCCGGAAGTCGGGAAGCAACGCGAGACCCGCGAGTCGCAGCGCGGCGTTGTCGAGCACCGAGTTCGCCGGACGGGGTGCCGGTCGGGGCGGATCGAGGTCGGCGGTGCGTATCGGATGCACGCGCTCGGGATCGGCTCCTGCCGCGGCAAACGTCTCGCGTGCGAACTCGAACCATGACACCGCCCCCTGGTTCGTGACGTGGAACAGGCCGGGCCGGCGCTCTGTCGCAAGACGGCGCAGGACTGGTACCAGATCTCCGACGATCGTCGGATGGCCGATCTGGTCTGTCACGAATGACGGATCGGCTCCGTCCTGAGCCAGGCGCAGCAAGGTCTTCACCATGTTGTGGCCGTAGCGACCACAGACCCACGAGATGCGCACGACGGTCGCGCCGCCATCACCGACCGCGGCGATCTCGTTCTCTCCCGCCCATTTCGAGCGGCCGTACACCGACGGCGGATTCGGAGTGTCCCACTCGTCGTACGGCTCCGGTTTGGTGCCGTCGAACACGTAGTCCGTGGAGAGGTAGACCAAGTGGGCACCGGCGCGCCGCGCGCCCTCGCACACGTTGCGCGTACCGATGGCGTTGACAGCAAATGCTCGACCGGGGTCACCCTCGCACGCGTCCACGGCCGTCCATGCTGCGGCGTGCACGACGACATCCGGTCGGGCTGCGAGCACCGCCTGCAGCGTGGCGTCACGATCGGCCACGTCGAGCGCGGCATGGTCGGCCGCCACGACGTCGTCGCCATTGCGTCCACACAGCTCGACGAGCTCACGCCCGACTTGCCCTCCGGAACCGGTGACCAGGATTCTCACGCGCTCTTCAGCGGTCGCCACCACCACTCGTTGCTGCGATACCACTCGACGGTCGCCTCCAGCGCCTCGTCGAGAGTGCGGCGCTTGCGCCAACCGAGCGCGGTCACCTTCTCGATGTCGACGGAGTAACGGCGGTCGTGTCCGAGCCTGTCCTCGACGTACTCGACCATGTCTTCACCTGCACCGAGCAACGCGAGCAGCTTGTCCACGAGCACCCGATTCGGCGTCTCGTTGCCGGCGCCGATGTTGTAGATCTCGCCCACCGCTCCGTCGCGCAGAACGAGCAACACGCCTGCGCAGTGATCATCGACGTAGAGCCAGTCGCGCTGGTTGAGCCCGTCGCCGTAGAGCGGGATGCGCTTGCCCTCGATGAGATTCGTGGTGAAGAGCGGAATCGCCTTCTCCGGGTACTGGTACGGGCCGAAGTTGTTCGTGCACCGCGTGACGGTCACCGGAAGCCCGTACGTGTGGTGGTACGACAGCGCGACCAGGTCGGATCCGGCCTTGGACGCAGAGTATGGAGACCGCGGCTCGAGCGGATCGCTCTCCTTCGACGAGCCGACCTCGATCGAGCCGTAGACCTCGTCGGTCCCGATGTGGATCACGCGGGAGATCTCGAGCCGCCGGGCGGTGTCCATCACGATGTTCGTGCCGAAGCAGTTCGTATTGATGAAGTCGTCAGGACCGGCGATCGATCGGTCGACGTGACTCTCGGCCGCGAAATGCACCACCGCGTCGTGGCCCGCCATCGCCTCCTCGAGCGTGCCGGGGTCGCAGATGTTGCCCTTGACGAATGCGAAGCGGCGGTCGTCGTCGACGTCCCTCAGCGTCGACAGGTTCCCCGCGTAGGTCAAAGCGTCGTACACGGTGACCTGATCGTCGGTGGTCTTCAGGACATGGCGGATGTAGTTGGACCCTATGAACCCAGCGCCACCGGTGACGAACTGCCTCATGTCATGGCCCCGATCGATGCACTCACTCGAGATCGATCGAGCAGTGGTCGCCGACCATGACCCGGGTGGCGGAGGGGCGCTGCTGGGTCCGTGTGAGCTCGACGTAGCGACCGATCAGCGAATCCGTGAGGCGGGGCACGCCGATGATGCGGCTGTGCTCGAGCACCACCGAATGCTCCACCTCGGAATCGATGATCTCGCAGTCGCTCGCCACCGCAGTGAACGGCCCGACGTAGGAGTTCACCAACCGAGTGCGCGCGCCGATGACTGCGGGGCCGCGCACGTTCGAACCGATGAGTTCGGCGCCGTCCTCGACGACCACGCGACCGTCGACGGTCGACCCCTCGTCGATCTTGCCCTCGATACGCGGCTCGATCGTCTCGAGAACGCGCCGGTTGCTCTCGAGCAACGGATCCTTCTTGCCGGTGTCGAGCCACCACCCGACCAACACCTCGTGGATGACACGGTGACCGTGGTCGATGAGCCATTGGATGGCATCGGTGATCTCGAGCTCACCACGAGCGGAAGGCTCGATCGAACGCACCGCTTCGTGGATGGCGGGAGTGAAGAGGTACACGCCGGCGAGCGCGAGGTTGGACGGCGGGTCGGCCGGCTTCTCGATCAACCGCACGACGTGCCCGTGCTGGTCGACTTCTGCGACACCGAACCGGTGCGGATCGGGCACCGGGCACAGGAGGATCTGCGCCGCCGGCGCCCGGCGCTCGCCGTCGAGGGTGAGCGTGTCCGACACCCGCCGCTCGTGTTCGAAATGCTCGAGGAAGGTGGCGACGCCCTGCTGGATCATGTTGTCGCCGAGGTACACGATGAAGTCGTCGTCGCCCAGGAAGTCCCGCGCGATGAGAACGCAGTGACCGAGGCCGAGCGGCGCGTCCTGCTGGATGTAGGTGACCTCGACGCCCCACCGCGACCCGTCGCCGACTGCGGCCTTGATCTCTCCGGCGGTGTCGCCGACGACGATTCCGAACTCACGAATGCCGGCGTCGATCATGTGCTCGAGTCCGTAGAACAGGATCGGCTTGTTCGCCACCGGTACCAGTTGCTTCGCGCTCGTGTGCGTGATCGGCCGAAGCCGGGTGCCGGCCCCGCCGGCCAGGATCAGACCCTTCATGGCGGTGACAAGAGTGTCACAGAGCGGGACCGGTCGAGGACGGCCGGTGCGCGACGCTGTGGCGGTGCCCGTGCGCGATCGCATCGCCGCCTTCCGCCGCGCCTCCGCACTCGAAGCGCAGGTCGCGTCGCTCGAGGCCAGGCTCGACCACGAGCGGCTCTATCCGTTGGAGTGGGTCAGCCGTCGAATCCGCGACCGCTTCGGTTACACGGTGCTGCGGGGTCCGTTCGCAGGACTGCGGTATCCGCAGCACCTCGCGCTGGCCATCGAGGCCTACCCGGCCAAGCTGCTCGGCACGTACGAGGAAGAACTGCATGCTGCCGTCGAGGAGTTCGTGCTGACGGAGCCAACCACCGTGGTCAACATCGGCGCGTCCGACGGCTACTACGCCGTCGGGCTCGCCTGTCGTCTGCCGGGCGCGGTCGTGCACGCGTTCGACACGAACGAGGCACATCACCCCGTGTTGCGTGAGGTCGCGGCCGAGAACGAGGTCGGTGACCGACTGCGAATCGGCGGCGAGTGCGACGCGACGACGCTCGAGACAGTGCTGCAGGCGAGCGACACGCGAGGAGGTGCGCTGGTCGTGAGCGATTGCGAGGGATGCGAGGCGGCCGTCCTCGATCCCGAGCGTGCACCGTCGCTCGCGACGTCGTCGCTCCTGATCGAGTGCCACGACCTCATCCACGACGGGATCACGTCGACCCTCGAGCACCGGTTTGGTTCGACCCACGCCATCGAGCTGATCTCGACCCGCCCGCGCTGGATCTGCGATCACCCGGAGCTGTCGTTCCTCCCCGTCGTCACCCAGATCATGGCGATCCACGAGTACCGCGAAGGGCCGATGCACTGGATGTTCGCCCGCCCCCGCTGATTCGCGACCGCGGGCCCTGGCGCGCGAGCGGAAGCCGTCGCGCGTGATCGGGCGTCAGGCTGGCGGCGCTTGGAGCGGATGCGGCATGCAGAGCTCGTCGAGTTCGGCCACCACGATGCGATCACGATTCTCCCAGGTGATCTCGTTGGCCGAGTCCTTACGGACCTTGTACTCGCGGAAGCTCTGCTCGAGGGAGTCGTACACCAGCAGCCGGCCGATGAGCGGGTCGCCGAGGTCGAGGATCAGCTTGATGGTCTCGACGGCCTGCAACGACCCCACGATGCCGGGGAGCACGCCGAGCACGCCGGCTTCGGCGCACGACGGCGCCATCTCGGCCGGAGGCGGCTCTGGCACCATGTCGCGGTACGTCGGACCGCGCTTCGGATCGAACACGGTCACCATGCCCTCGAACCGGAAGATCGACCCGTGCACGACGGGGATGCCGAGCTTCACCGACGCGTCGTTCACGAGGAAGCGGGTCGGGAAGTTGTCGGTGCCGTCCACGATCACGTCGTAGCCCTCGATGATGTCGAGCACGTTGTCGGCGCCGAGCCGGACGTCGTACGTGACGACGTTGACGTCGGGGTTGAGCAAGGTCAGCGTCTTCTTGGCCGAATCGACCTTTCGGTCGCCGATGCGCTCGATGTTGTGGAGGATCTGGCGCTGCAGGTTCGAGTCGTCCACGACGTCCATGTCGATGATGCCGATCGTGCCGACACCGGCGGCGGCCAGGTACAGCGCGGCCGGCGATCCGAGCCCGCCGGCGCCGAGCAGGAGCACCTTCGCATCGAGCAGCTTGAGCTGACCTTCGACGTCTACTTCAGGTAGAAGGATGTGGCGCTGGTAGCGGTTCCGCTGCTCGGGTGTGAGCGCCCGCGGCACCCGCCAGTCGCGACCTTCGTCCTTCCACTTGTTGAAGCCGCCGGCCACTGACACGACGTCGGTGTAACCCAGCTCCTCGAGGGTCTTGGCGGCGAACGCAGACCTCGTGCCGCCGGCGCAGTGGACGATGAGTGGCGTGGTGCGGTCCGGGATGCGCCCTTCGATGTTGGATTCGAGCTGGCCGCGGGGGATGTGGACGGCGCCAGGGATCGCACCTTGCTCGTACTCGTCGGGCTCACGCACATCGACGACGACGGCCCGGGGCTCGTGGCGCATCTCGTCGGCCGTGGCGGTGTCGACCTCGCGGATCGACTGTTTGGCTTGCTGGAGCAACTCTCGGAAGCTCGCCATGGGTTACCTCTCGTCGGGTCAGCTCGTCCGGACCCGTGAAAACCCTACTCAGTCGGTCGACATTCCCACCAGCACCGGCAGCAGCTGACTGATGGACCCTCGGAGGACGACGTCGGCCAGATCGTCCATCTCGGTGCGCTCGGCATTGATGATCACGATGCGGGCCCCGTGGTGCTTGGCGACCGGGACGACGTTCGCCACCGGATAGACGCCCAGGGTGGTGCCCACCGCCAGCATGAGGTCACAGGTCCGGGCCGCGACGTCGGCACGGACGAGGTCGTCCTGGACGAGCGACTGGCCGAAGGAGATCGTGGCCGCCTTGAGGATCCCCCCACACGTCCGGCACGGCGGATCGTCTTCGCCGGCGCGGACCCGAGCGAGCGCGCGTTCCATCGGTGCTCGCTCGCCGCAGGACAGGCACACGACCTCCCGGCTGTGCCCGTGAACTTCGATGAGTCGACTCGGGTCGGTGCCCGCCTTGTAGTGCAATCCGTCGACGTTCTGGGTGATGAGCGCGAGCAGCTTGCCGCGTCGTTCGAGGTCGACGAGCGCGCGATGACCGGCGTTGGGTTCGATGACCTTGCCGACGTTGTCGACTCGGGAACGCCACGCGTTGCGACGCGTCTGCGCGTCGTCGACGTAGTGCTGGAGCGTCGCCGCCTTCTCGGCGGCCGGGTTCTTGGTCCACACGCCGTTCGGGCCGCGGAAGTCGGGTATCCCGCTGTCAGTCGAGACGCCAGCGCCGGTCAGCACGGCGATGCGGTCGGACTCTTCGATCCAGTGCCTGACTGTCTCGACGTCGTCGTTCAGCTCGGCCATCGCAACCCGTCCGGTCGAAGCACGAGGAAGCCACCTCCGTCGATCCGCTCGAGCACCTGTTCGGGAGTGAACGAGTAAGGCGGCGCGCAGAAGTTGACCGGCGCGAAGTGCCATCGGTCGAAGGCGCGGCCTGCGTTCGACTCGTTGTCAGTCGAGGTGAGCAAGAGACACCTCCATGTCGACGACCCAAGGTTGCGGAGGGCGACGTCGATCTGGGCGTCCTCGAGGTGGAACAGCACGTCCTTCACGATGACGAGATCGGCGTCGACTCGGAACCCGGGCGCGGTGATGTCGCCGACGCGAAAGTCGCCCCACGACTTGCGTCTGTGCTCGTCGACCAGCGCGGGCACGATGTCGTAGCCGACGTACGACACGTTGCCGTTCACGACTGCATCGATGTGGGACATGTAGGTGAGATCACCGCAGCCGACGTCGACGATCGACCGGACATCTCCGGCCGCGATGCGATCTTCGATGAACTGCACGACGGACAAGGAGCGCTCGTACAGCGCCCCGCGGCCGGACCTCGGCATCCCCGGCAACTTGTCCGTCCAGGTCTCGTTCTCGTAAATCGTCGAGAACGCGGTGCTGAGCTCGGCCGTGTGCGGGCCGGTGACGCCGGGTTCGCCGCGGCGGAACCATCGCCGCAGCCGTCTCGATGATCCCGACACGGGGCGACGATATCGGCCCTTGACGTGAACATGAAACAACACGAAACTCACCGTGCTCGCTTCCCCTCGGATGTCGCCCTGTCGCTCTTCCGTGGAGGAAGCCCATGCTCGTCGCCGTCGCCGAAGGCACGCCCACCGAGTTCGCAGTTCGTCCCTGGCCCGACTCCGTGATCGACGAAGTCGGTCACGATCCGCGATCCGCCTACGTCGAGCGCTTCTGGCTCGGCGTCCTCGGCCCGAGCTCCGTCGTGCTCCTACGCAGGCTCGCCGCTGAGCTCGAAACGAGTCCGTCCGGCTTCACGCTGCCGTTGGAAGACACGGCCCGCACGTTGGGACTCGGCACTCGCGGCGGTCGCAACTCGCCGTTCCTGCGCACCGTCACTCGTTGCTCGCAGTTCCGTCTCGTCCACTTCGACGAACGGACCGCGACGATCCTCGCCCGCCGGAAGTTGCCGCCGTTGACGCGCGGTCAAGTCGGCAAGCTTCCCGAGCACCTGCAATGCGAGCACGAGGAGTGGATGGCGAGCCCGCAGCAGACCGATGCGCGCCAGCGCATCCGGGGCCGGCGCCTCGCGCTCAGCCTGTTCGAACTCGGTGAAGGCGTCGAGACCGCCGAAGCACAGCTGTTGCGGTGGCGGTTCCCGCCCGCGATCGCGCGCGAAGCGACCGCGTGGGCATGGCGGCGACATGCCGAGGCCCGCGCTGCCGCGGACGGCTTTGCCCCCGGCACCGACCCCGCGGCCTAGGCCTAACGAACTCTTCTCTTCCCTCCCCCCACCCCAACCCCAACCCCGTTCTGGCGTCACGTACGGCGCATATGCGCACTGGTTGACGCCAGAACGGGGGGCGGACGACACACCAGGACGCGGGGCGGCGGACGGAGCGGACGGCGAGGTCAGCCGGTAACGGTGGTCTGGAGCGGGCTGGCGGCCTGCGCGGCCAGGTTGGAGGCGGTGCTGACGGGCAACGCCGGCTTGCGGAAGTACCGGGTGCGCGTGCTGTCGAGCACGTTCGCCGCCGCGCACAACGTTGGGTCGGTACACGGCAGCGACCCACCGGGACCGACGACTGTGGTGCCGTGCTGGCCCCAGGCGGCCGCATCGCCGGTGCAGGGATGCGTGCTCGCCGGGTTCTGGTCGAGGTAGTACGTCGACATCGTGAGCCCGACGATGTCGGTCTGCACCTCACGAGCGGTGACGAGCGACCCTTGCGCACCGCTCACCATCTGCCACGGCGCCGCGTGGTTCATCACCGGCGTATCCGGCACGCCGTCGATCGCGAAGCCGCTGCTGTTCTGATCGTCGAAGTACGTCATGCCCGTCGCGGAGGTTGCGAGATCCTCGAACACGGACACGCCCGGGATCGAATGCACGCGCAACTCGGTCGACGAGTCCTCGCGCGTCGGATAGAAGATGTCGGTGCTCGTCGTGTAGGTGCCGCTGTTGGTCCCGATGTGCGAGCGGATCGCCCGCACTGGACCGCTGATGTTGACGATGAACGCGCCCTCGTACGGACTCGACGGCACCACGTCGTCGAACGTGTCCTCGGTCCGGCTGCAGCCGGCACTGGTGACCTGCACCCTTGACCGCTCGAGGATGTTCTGTCCGGTCGAGCCCCCGCGCGTGATCGTGATGCCGTCGTTGAGCCAGCGATCGCCGAAGTGCTGCGTGTAGCCCGGCGTCACGACAGTGGAGGTCTCGGGATTCGGTCCGGCCACGTTGTTCGGCGCCTGCGACGCCGTGCCCATCTTGTACGTGGCCATGTAGTCCCCCGACGTGAGGTTGAACGTGTAGTGCACGCCCGTCGTCCCCGCGCCGCCGCCGGTGAGCGTGTCGGAGTGGAACAGATAGACGACGCCCGACTGATTCGATTGCAGCGGATCGGTGGCCCGCACCTGCTCACGCGTCGAAGCGACCACGTTCGGCGGCGCGCCCGCCGAAACAGGCGCCACTTGCCCGGTGTCGCTGGCGAGGAACGAGACCTCGTCGACGTTGCCGAGGCCGCTGTGCGATGCAACGCCTGTGTACGTCGGCGTCCACGAGTAGCCGGGGCTCGCCGTCTGCGGGTTCGTGTACACGAGCAGCGTGTAGGGCGCGCCTCCGGGAAGCGTCGCATAGCTCGCGAGTGGCCGATTGAAGATCTTGCCGGGATTGACTTCGTCGCGCTGGTCGACTTGCACGGGTACCTGCACCCAGATGCTGCCGTTCCATGCGAAGCCGACCACGTGCATCGGGTCAGAACCGAGCAGCTTGGGTAGGGCCGAGCCTTGCAGCACGACTGCTTCATCGGGACGCGCCAGCGTCGCGCCGTTCTTCGTGCACGCGCTGAGCACCGTCGCTCCGAATCCGACCACCAGCAGGGCCAGTGCGGCCGTCCGCAACGAACCGCGTCCCATGTGCATCGATGTCCTCCTGTGGCTACGGGCGCTTGAAGGTGCGAAGCAGCTCGACGAGTGTCCGTACGCCGTAGCCGGTTCCCCCTGCGGATTGTTCACCGTCGTCGTTGTCGCCAAACGCAGGACCCGCGATGTCGAGGTGCGCCCAGGGGATGCCCTCGCCCACGAATCGGCGCAGGAACAGAGCGGCGACGATGGTGCCCGCGGCGCGGCCGCCGACGTTCTTGAGATCAGCGACCTTGGACTCGAGGTCGCGCGCGTACTCGCCGTAGAGCGGCAACGGCCACAGGGGCTCGCCTGCGGCATCTGCCGCGGCCTGCACCTGCGCGGTGAACAACTCGTTGTTCCCCAGCACGGCCGCCACCTTGTTGCCGAGGGCGACCACGGCCGCACCCGTCAACGTCGCCACATCGACGATCGCGGCAGGCTTCTCCTCACTGGCGGCTACCAGTCCGTCCGCCAGGATCAAACGCCCCTCGGCGTCGGTGTTGAGCACTTCGACCGTCGTCCCGTCGCGGTACCGGATGACGTCGCCGACCCGCTGCGCGTCGCCGCCGAGCATGTTGTCGGTCAACGGCAAGAACGCTCGAACCCGCACGCGTACGCCGACGTCGCGCGCGACCGACAGCGCAGCTGCGATGGCCGCGGCTCCACCCATGTCGCCCTTCATGCCGACCATGCCGTCGGTCGGCTTGATGGACAGGCCACCGGAGTCGAACGTGACGCCCTTGCCGACGAGCGCGACCGTCATGCGCGCCGCCGACTCCGGCTCGTAGGTCAACTCGACCCAACGGGGAGGGCTGGTCGAGCCGCGGTTTACGGCGAGGAGACCTGCGTAGCCGGCCTTGTTGATCGCGCTCTCGGTGAGCACCTTGACTTCGAGCCCCGATCGCTTCGCCAGCGCGCGCAACTCGTCCGCGAACGCAGGCGGCGTCAGCGACCCGCCGGGCTCGTTGACGAGATCGCGGGCGACACCGACGGCCTCGGCGATGCGTGCGCCGCGCTCGAGTGCCGCGCGCGCACGCGATCCTCCGCCGCCGATCACGGTCACGGATCGGATCTGGCTCGGCTTCGGGTCGGAGCGATACTTGGTGAATCGGTACGCGCCGAGCGCGAAGCCTTCCGCGACGGCTTGGCTCGCCGGCAGCGTCGTAGCGATTCGCTCGCACTTGGCCGCGGCGCGCGCGGCCGCACCCGCCGCCGTGCGCAGTGCTCGATCGTCGGGTCCGTTCGAACCGTTGTCACCGAGGCCGACGAGGAGCCGGCCCGGGAGCAACAACGTCCTCCCCACCTTCGCTTCGAATCCCGCGGCTCGCACCACCGGATCATCGGGCTCCGATCCGACGGTGACGCCTTCCACGACGAGGTCGACGTCGTCGGGGACGTCACGGGCGAGGTCGAACGAGATCACTGAGCCTCCCGAGATGGCAACGAAGTTCCTTCCTGCCAGCGGGCCATTGTCCACAACAGGTCGGACAAGCGATTGAGATACGGCACGGCAAAGGACTCCTCCTCCGCCGCCGCGAGCGCGTGGCGCTCGGCACGGCGGACGATCGTACGGGCCACGTCGAGCAAAGCGGCGATCCGGGTTTCGCCGGGAACGACGAACTCCGTCGGTGGATCGAACCGCGTCGACAGCGCATCGATGGACGCTTCGAGCGCCGTCACCATGTCATCGGACACGAGGTTCTTGCCCACGGTGAGCTTGGATCGGTTCGCGGGGTCGGTGGCCATCTCCGCCATCAGGACCCACAGATCGCGCTCGAGGCCGACGAGCATCACCTCGAGCTCGCTCCCGCGCTCGCACTCGGCCCGCACCGCGCCGATCGCGGCCTGCGCCTCGTCGACCGCGCCGTACGCCGTCGGCGCAGGACCGTCCTTGCGCACTCGCCCGCCGAAGAGCAACCCGGTCGTGCCGTCATCGCCCTTGCGTGTGTAGATCTTCACCAGCGCGGAGCCTAGGTGTGGAGCGAATGGGCTTCGGGGCGGTTGGGGGCGACCCGTACACTTGCCCGAATGGCCGGAAGCGGGTATCTCGAGGCGGTCGAGCGGGGCGTCGTGATCTACGACGGCGCCTTCGGCACCTACATGCAGCAACAGGGCCTGACGAGCGACGACTTCGGCGGCCCCGAACTCGAAGGCTGCAACGAGATGCTCGTGCTGACCAGGCCCGACCTGATCGCCCAGATGCACGACGCGTTCTTCCAGGTCGGGGTGGACGTCGTGGAGACCGCGACCTTCGGAGCGTTCGCGGTTCCCCTCGGCGAATACGGCATCGCCGGCCGGGCTCACGAGATCAATCTCCGAGCAGCCCAGATCGCACGCGAAGTCGCGAGCGGTTACGACGGGTTCGTCGCCGGCTCGATCGGCCCGGGCACGAAGTTCGCGTCCCTCGGCCAGATCAGCTTCGCCGACCTCAGGGACGCGTACGAGGTCGAGTGCCGCGGGCTCCTCGAAGGTGGCGTCGACCTCCTTTTGATCGAGACCCAGTTCGACCTGCTCGGCCTGAAGGCCGCGGTGGTCGGGGCGCACCGTGCGATGGCGGCAATCGGTCGCGACGTCCCCCTCCAGACGCAGGTCACTGTCGAGCTCACCGGGCGCATGCTGCCCGGAACCGAGATCGCGGCAGCACTGTGTGCGATCGACGCCCTCAAGGTCGACGTGATCGGCCTCAACTGCGCGACCGGCCCGGCGGAGATGACCGAGCACCTGCGCCACCTGTCACAGCACTCGCGGATGCCGATCTCCTGCATCCCGAACGCGGGCTTGCCGTCGGTCGTCGACGGCGAGATGCACTACGACCTCACACCCGAGCAACTCGCGGACTTCCACGCGCGATTCATCACCGATCTCGGTGTGCACGTCGTGGGCGGCTGCTGCGGCACCACGCCCGAGCATCTTCGTGCGGTGGTCGAACGGTGCCGCGACCTGACGCCGGCGCCGCGGCATCCAGTACACGAGCCGGGTGCGGCGTCGATCTACTCGTTCACGTCGTTCGACCAGGACATCACGTACCTGACCATCGGCGAGCGCACGAACGCCAACGGATCCAGGAAGTTCCGCGATTCGATGCTCGAGAGCGACTGGGACGGCTGCGTGCAGATGGCCCGTGACCAGGAGAAGGAAGGGGCGCACGTCCTCGACGTCTGCGTCGACTACGTCGGCCGCGACGGCACGGTCGACATGGACGAGATCGCCCGTCGGTTCGCGACGCAGGCGACGGTCCCGCTCGTGCTCGACTCGACCGAGCCGCAGGTCATGGAGGCCGGGCTGCAATGGCTCGGTGGTCGTGCCATCCTCAACTCCGCCAACCTCGAGGACGGTGAGGCGCCAGGGTCTCGCCTCGACCGCGTGTTCACCTTGGCCCGTGAGTACGGCGCCGCGGTCATCTGCTTGTTGATCGACGAGCAGGGCCAAGCACGCGATGTCGAGTGGAAGCTGCGTGTCGCGCGCCGCATCCACGACATCGCGATCGATCGGTACGGCCTCGAGGCGACCGATCTCATCTTCGACGCGCTGACGTTTCCGCTGTCCACCGGCGACGAGGATCTGCGTGGCGACGCGATCGCGACCATCGAGGCGATCCGTCGCATCAAGGCCGAGCTGCCCGGTGCGCACACCGTGCTGGGCCTGTCGAACGTGTCCTTCGGCCTCAAGCCCGCCGCCCGACACGCGCTCAACTCGGTGTTCCTGCACGAGTGCCGGGAGGCTGGCCTCGACGCCGCCATCGTGCACGCGGCGCGCATCATGCCGCTCAACCGCATCCCGGAAGAGCACGTGCAGGTGTGCCTCGACCTGATCTACGACCGGCGCGATCCGTCGAGCGGCTACGACCCCCTGCAGAAGTTGCTCGAGTTGTTCGCCGATGTCGATGCCACCACGACGGTCAAAGAGGACCGGTCGGGCTGGTCACTCGAGAAGCGGCTGTCGCAGCGCATCATCGACGGCGACCGCGACGGCCTCACGGACGACCTCGACGAGGCGCTGGCGACCGGCTTCTCACCGCTCGGCATCATCAACGACGTGTTACTGGACGGCATGAAGGTCGTCGGCGAACTGTTCGGGTCCGGACAGATGCAGCTTCCGTTCGTGCTGCAGTCGGCCGAGACGATGAAGGCCGCGGTCGCCTACCTCGAACCGCACATGGACAAGGTCGAGGGCGGCAACGCCAAGGGCCGGATCGTGCTCGCCACCGTGAAGGGCGACGTCCACGACATCGGCAAGAACCTCGTCGACATCATCCTGACGAACAACGGCTACGAGGTGCACAACCTCGGCATCAAGGTCTCGATCACCGAGATGATCGAGAAGGCTCTCGAAGTGAAGGCAGACGCCATCGGCATGAGTGGCCTGCTCGTGAAGTCGACGTTGATCATGCGCGACAACCTCGAGGAGTTGAACGGGCGCAACCTGTCGAACATCCCGGTGCTGCTCGGCGGCGCCGCGCTCACGCGCTCGTACGTCGAGCGCGATCTGCGTGACGTGTACGACGGCCGGCTCTTCTACGGCAAGGACGCGTTCGAAGGGCTACGGGTCATGGACCGCATCGGCGCGGTGCGACGAGGCGACGAGGCCGATGATCCTGACTGGGGTCGCGTGCCGTCCGAGTCGCGAGTGCCTTCACGGTCGTCGGTCGGGCTCGCCGAGCGCGCCGCCGTCGATCCGGCTTCGCTGCCGGCGCGGTCGCCCGAGGTCGAAGAGACCAACGAGATCTTCGTGCCGCCGTTCACCGGTGCGCGCATCGTCAAGGGGCTGCCGATCGACGACATCGCGGGATTCCTCAACGAGACCGCGCTGTTCCGCAACCAGTGGCAGTACCGGCCCGAACGCGGCGAGGACGACGACGCGTTCAAGGCGCGCATTCGCCCGATCCTGCGCGACGAGTTGGCGAAGGCAAGGGCCGACGACTTGCTGCAGCCCGCCGTGGTGTACGGCTACTTCCCCGCATCCGGTGATGGCAACGACATCGTCATCTGGGACGACGAGTCACGCGACCGTGAGATCACTCGCTTCGGCTTCCCCCGTCAGACGAAGCCGCCGTATCTGTGCATCGCGGACATGGTGCGCCCGATCGAGACGAGCGAAGTCGACTATGTCGCGTTCCACATCGTGACGATGGGTCCGGCGGTGTCGGAGGCCACAGCGAAGCTGTTCGCGGACGATCGCTACCAGGACTACCTGCACCTGCACGGGCTCGGTGTCGAGATGGCCGAGGCGCTCGCGGAGTACTGGCATCGCCGCATCCGCGAGGAGTGGGGCTTCGCCGGCGAGGACGGTCCTTCGCTCGCAGGGCTGTTCCGGCAGCAGTACCGCGGCGGGCGGTACTCGTGGGGCTATCCCGCGTGCCCGGACCTCGAGGACAACGTGAAGGTGCTCGACCTGCTCGACGGCGGCAGCATCGGGCTCGCGTGCTCGGAAGCGACGGGCTACCAGTACCAGCCCGAGCAGACCACGTCCGCCATCATCTGCCACCACCCGAAGGCCAAGTACTTCGTCGCCCGATAGCTGCTGCACCCGGCGGCGGGCAGCCTCGCCCCCGAATGTTGGTGCGCCGTGGCCCCTATAGGGCCCACGGCGACCCGAAGTTCGGCCAGCTGCCGACAGCTAGGACCGGCTGCCCCACCGCCAGCGCGGCGGCTCGCCCTTCCGGTACGAGATCCACACGAGCGCCGGGGTGGCGAGCGCCAGGGCGATGAGCGTCCCGCGAGCGCCGGTCTCACCGCCCAAGGTGAGCGGGGCCAGCACGACCACGCCGTACCCGCCGAGCACGGCCCAGCCCTGCCAGGTGGCCGGCAGTCCCCATCCCCATCCGTACCGCTTGGCGTGGAACCAGTACGACGATTCCCTCATCGCACCCAGCCTGCCAGGTCCGCGGCCGGGCGCGGCGCGGCACAATCGTCGGATGGGTTTCCTGCTCATCGTCACCGGCCCGCCCGGTGCGGGGAAGTCGACGGTGGCGCGGCGACTGGCTGATGCGTTCGATCCGAGCGTGCTGGTCGAGGGCGATGCCTTCTTCGGATTTCTCGCTACTGGCGCTATACAGCCGTGGCTTCCGGAGTCGGATGTGCAGAACGAGATCGTGACCGAAGCAGCTGCGGCGTGCGCCGGCCGGTTCGCGCGCGGCGACTACGCCACGGTGTACGACGGCGTCGTCGGTCCGTGGTTCCTTCCGACGTTCGCTCGCGCGTGCGGGCTCACGTCGATCGAGTACGTGATGCTGCTGCCGTCGGTCGAGCGCTGTCTCGAAGGGGTTCGCACCCGGCTCGACCACGTGTTCTCCGACGAGGACGCGACGCGCAAGATGCATCACGAGTTCGCCAACGCAGATATCGATGACAGCCATGTGCTGGTCGATCCACCGACCGGCGTCGACGCAGTTGCCGACGTGATCCTCGCCAAGCGTGACCGCGGTGACCTCGCCTACGACGTCGGAACGTGATCAGGCGAACGTGATCGTGAGGCCGCCGAGGCCGAGCCTGCCGTAGTCAGAGGTCCACTGCTCGCCTGCGGCGATCGGCCACGCGTCGGTGAGGGTGCCGGTCGTGACCAACTCGCCGCCCGTCAGCCGGGACGACTCCGGCCCGTCGTCGAGAACTCGGATGAGGTGCGTCAGCGCGTGCGCGGGACCGCCGAGCACGTTGCTCCCGACGCCGCGATCGACGACCGCCGTGCCTCGCGAGAGCGCGAGCTCGAACGTGGGCAGGGCTTCGGCAGCCGCATCGACGTTGTCGCCGTCGACGGCGACCGGTGTGCCGACGACCAGCGCGCCGTGCAACGCGAAGTCCGCAGTGCAATCCGCCAGCGTGAACCGCCACTCGGGAAAGTGGCAGTGCACGATCTCGAAGCCTGGCGCCATCCACTCGACCGCACGAAGCACCTCCGTCGGGTCGTCGGTCGACGGCGGCTCCGTCCGGAGCTTGAACACGACCTCGGGCTCGATCCTCGGCTGGACGAACCGATCGAGCGAGAGCTCCGCGACGTTGCCCTCGGCGTGCACGACCGTCTCGGACCAGACATGCGCCCACATCGGCCGGTCGACGCCGTAGAGGTCCCACAGCGTCGCGTTGGTGAAGCCGATCTTGCGTCCGACTCTGACCCACCCGGCGTGCTCACGACGGGCCGCGATGTGATCGAGCACCGCGTACGCCGCAGGCATGTCGAAGTCCTCGACGGTCGCCGAGATCGGATCGACCGTCGCGGCTTTGTCGTACGCCTCGAGCAGCCGCTGGGCGATCTCCTCGTACACGGCTCCGGTCTATCGCGACGGGCGATGCAAGGTCGGCGAGGGAAGCGCCAGCGACGAGCCGACACCACGTACGAGCGACCCGCAGGAGAGCGAGTTCGTGTCGAATCAGGGAAGGTCCTGCTGCAACGTCGCGGTCGGTTCCCATAGATCACCGAACTCGTCCACGCGGTCGAGGACGTCTGGCGCTTCGAACGACAGCGGCGTGCCGCCGACGGCGGCGTCGACTTCGTCCCACGTGACAGGCGTCGACACCGTCGGCTCCGGCCGGGCTCGCATCGAATAAGCACAGATGGTCGTCTTGTGGCGCGAGTTCTGGCTCCAGTCGATGAACACCTTGCCCTTGCGCAGGTCCTTGCGCATGTTCGAGAGCACTCGGTCGCCATGGTGCTTCTCCATAGCCTGCGCGACGGCGAGCGCGAACCCCGATGCCTGCTCGTGGGTCAGCGGCGGATGGTTCACCGGCACGTAGACCTGCATCCCTTTCGACCCTGACGTCTTGGCGAAGCACTGCAAGCCGAGCCCGTCGAGCGTGTCACGGATCCACAGGCCGACCTCGGCGCAGTCGTTGATGTCGGCTGGCGCGCCCGGATCGAGGTCGAACACGACCATCGTCGGCGTCTCGATGTCGCCACCGCGGGCCATTGGCGCGTGCAGTTCGAGTGCGGCGAGGTTGGCTGCCCACACGATCGATGCCTCGTCCGCCAACCGGCAATAGTCGATGGCCCCGCCGCGATCGCCGGGACCGGGCGCCACCTGCACCCATGGCGGCCGGTGCCTCGGGCATCGCTTTTCGAAGAACGAACCGGCATCGACTCCGTTGGGGAACCGGCGCATCGTGATGCCGCGGTCGCCGAGATGGGTGAGCAGCACCGGCGCGATACGGGCGTAGTAGTCGATGACCTCGCCCTTGGTGAACCCGGATTGTGGATAGAGCACCTTGTCGAGGTTCGACAACTTGAGTTCGCGTCCGCCGACCGTCACCGCGGTCTGCCTCGACTCCGGCACGTCGAAGGTCTACCCCGCGGACGGACTCGACCTACGCGCTCTTGCGCTTCCTCGGTGCTGCTTTCCTGGCTGCGACCTTGCCTGCTCGCACCGGCTTCGCTGCTTCCTCGGCCTCGCCGTCAGCCGGCTTGTCGTCGGCGGGCCGTCCTGTCGGGTGGCGTTTCCGAGCCTCCTTGGCCGCGCTCACGCTCGCTTCGAGCGCAGCCATCAGATCGACGACCTTGTCCGCCGCGACCGGCTGTGGCGCGGCGACCAACTCGGTCTCGCCCGCCGCTTTGCGCTCGATCAGGCCGAGCACCTGGTTGCGGTACGTGTCCTCGAACTTCTCGGGCTCGAACGGCCCGGACAGCGATGCGATCAATTGCTCGGCCATGCCGAGCTCACGATCGCTGACATCGACGCCGTCGAGACCGTCGAGTTCGTTGATCCCATCGGCGTCGTTGACCTCGTCGGGGTACACCATCGTCGACAGCAGCAGCTTGCCGTCCTTCGGTCGCACCGCGGCCAGGTACTGCTTCGACCGCATCACGAACCGCGCGATGCCGACCTTCTGCGAGCGCTCCATCGCCTCGGCGAGCAGCGCGTACGGCTTCGTCGTCGCCTTGTCGGGCGCGAGGTAGTACGCGGCGTCGTAGTAGATCGGGTCGATGTCGGCGAGATCGACGAACTCCTCGATGTCGATCGTGCGCACCGCCTCGGGATCGAGGGCGGCGAGCTCGTCGTCGTCGATCAACACGTATTCACCGGACGGGAGCTCGTATCCCTTCACGATGTCCTCGTTCGAGACCTCGGCCTCGTCGGCCGCGGACACCTTGCGGTAACGGATGCGAGCGCCCGTGCGGCGGTCGATCTGGTTGAACGACACGGACTTCCGGGACACTGCGTTGTAGAGCTTTACGGGGATGTTGACCAGCCCGAAGCTGATCGACCCGCTCCAGATCGCTCTTGCCATCCGACAAGTCTGCCCGGTTTTGCGAGGTGTGCGCGCCCAACTACCTATCGCGGCGATGAGCGCACACACCTCATCGCAGGGTCTCGATGGCGACCTCGTCGCTATCGCGCAACACGTGGTTGCGGCCGACGTGTTGACCCGGGAACCGTGCGGACGGTCCCCAGATGTGGCCGCCGGTGCAGCTCTCGCCGATGTCGTGATGGATCGTGTGCGCGACGTCGGCGACGGTGACGGGCGGACGGAGCGCGACCGGATGCTGTGTGATGTCGTCGTCGTGGCGGAGTCGGACGCGGATCAGTCCGGTGAGGGTCCACATCTTCTCTCGGAGGACGTCGAGCGAGTCGTCGTCGAGGATCGAGACAGGGACGACCTCGAGACCGTCCGCGACCTCATGGAACCGCTCCCGCTCATGTGTCGCTTGTTCATCGGACTTGGTCACGGCAATCAGCGACGGACGCTCGATGCCGGCTGCCGTCACTTCCCGACGGACGACCTGCAGCGTCGACACCGGAGCATCGACCGCGTGACAGAACACGATCCCGTCCGCACCCCGCAAGACGCCGAGCAACGCGCGTCCTCCACCTCGATCGTCGTTCGCGCCCGCGATGAGCCCGGGGATCTCGACCAGCTGGACGAGCACGCCACCGATCCGTGTGGTCGCAGGTACCGGACGGGTGGTCGTGAAGGCGTAGTCGCCGGTCTTGATCTGGACGTTGGACAGTGCTTGCAGCAGGGACGACTTGCCCGCGTTGGGCGCCCCGACGAGGCAGATCTGGGCGGCTCCTTGACGGCGCACCGCGATGCTGTCGCGGTGGACGGCTTTGGCGCGAACGCGCGTCCTGTTGATCTCCTCGTTGACCCACTTGCGGAGGTCGGCATAGGGGCCGTTCTTGTAGTCGGGAAGATCGTCGAGGATGCGATGCAGCTCACGCAGGCGCGCGGTGCCTTCCTTGCCTCGCAGCCTGCGGCGGATGACTTGCGCCTGCGTTCGATGGGGCATGGGCATTGACGGACCATTCCTTGCTCGATGGCAGGAACGGCGCGCGCAACGACTGCTTCAGTGCAGGTGCCCGCGTCCCGTATCCCGCCGCTTCCTCTGACGCTGGATGAGGAAGCGGCGATCTAGCCGCATTGGGGATTCGTGCGTACTCGCCACGACCGTTCGCGCCATGTGAGGACGTCGAGAGCGACGGCGTCGAGAGCCACGGGCGGCAGAGTACCGTCCGGCCGTGCCCGAGACGGAAGCATTTGAACCGGCGGCACGGCGGCCGCTCGACGGCGTGCGGGTGCTCGACCTGTCGCGGGTGCTGTCCGGGCCGTCGTGCGGGAAGGCGCTCGCGGATCTCGGAGCGGATGTCATCAAGGTCGAGCCGCCTGAGGGCGATCTCACGCGCACTGCACAACCCCGCGTCGGCGGATTCCCCGCGTACTTCGCGCAGCAGAACTGCGGGAAGCGATGCGTCTCGGTCGACTTGCGACTCGCGGCCGGCCGCGACGTGGTCGCGGCGCTCGCTGCGACGTCCGACGTCGTGCTCGAGAACTTCAGGCCCGGTGTGCTCGACCGCTTGGGACTCGGTTACGCCACGATCGAGGCCCGCAATCCCAGCGTGATCTACTGCTCGATCACGGGCTACGGGCAGGACGGTCCGATGTCGGCGCGCAGGGCGTACGCGCCCGTGATGCACGCGGAGCTCGGCTTCATGGAGTTCGCGGCCCGCCGGTTTGCCACCGACCCGCGCGCCGAAGCCGTCTCGCATGCGGATCTGTACTCCGGTCTCCAAGCGACCATCGGGATCCTCGCCGCGCTCGTCCAGCGAGCTGCAACCGGTGAAGGGCAGCACATCGACGTCGCGATGGCCGAGGTCATGTTGCAGGCAACGGAGTGGACCGCGGTCGAGCTGGCCGGCGGCACCGGCGAACTCCTCCACATCTTCGGGAGCTTCAACGCGCCGGTGCTCAAGCTGGGCGACGGCACTGTCGTCCACATCCCGGGCGACCCGGTGTCGAGCTTTCCCGCATGGTGCGTCGCCATGGAGCGGCCAGATCTTGCGGCCGATGAACGTTTCGTCACTCGAGAGGCGCGCCACGCTCACCGCGCCGAGATGCTCGAGGTGCTCGAGGAGTTCGCGGCGACCTTCACCAGCTTCGACGAATTCGAAGACGCTCTCAGTGCCGGCCGTCTCGCCGTCGGCCAGATGAAGCCGCTGACGGATGTTGAGACCGCCGCATGGGCACACGATCGCGACGCGCTCGTCGACGTGGGCGACCAAGACAGCGGGACGTTGCGGCTGCCGCGGTCGCCGTTCCGCTTTTCCGCCGCCACCGCAGGCACCTCGGGAAGCCCGGCGTGGCAAGGCCAGCACAACCGCGAAGTCCTTTCTCAGGTGCTCGGGCTGGGTGACGACGAGATCGATCGATTGGAGACCGAGGGCGTGCTCGTCAGCCGGCCACCTTCCGAATGACGGCAATCGGGGCCTCCAGCACGAGGTCCTCGGCGACGAGATCCATCAACCAAGTGTCGTGAAACGTTCCGTCGGCGCCGAGCTCGTTCTGTCGGAGGATCCCGACCGGTCGGTAACCGAGCTTCTCGTAACACCGAATCGCTCGCACGTTGGCGGCGGCGGGATCGATCGTGAGGTGATGATGGCCGAGGTCTTCGACGAGGTGACGAGCCAGGCCTCGTAGCGCCGCGATCGCGACGTCCTTGCCGTGCCACCGGGTGCCGACCGCGATGTCCATGCCTGCGTGGCGGTACTCCTGATCGGGCTCCTCCCAACTCTGGATCACGCCCGCGATTTCTCCGTCGACCTCGATCACGTACACCGCGGTGTCATCGTCGACGTCGGTCACGAACTCGCGCTCGATGCGGGCACGGTCATAACGCGGCCACCACTGCGCGACATCCGGCTCATCGAAAATGGCGACGATCGCGTCGACGTCCGTGGTGAGCGGCGGACGAAGCGTGACGTCGACGGCCATTCAGACGACGCCACGGTCGCTGGCCCACCGTGTGAGCTCGTGGCGGGTCGACAGCTGGAGCTTGCGCAACACGGCGGACACGTGGGTTTCGACCGTCTTCACCGAGATCTCGAGCCGGCGGGCGATCTCCTTGTAGGTGTAGCCCCTGGCGATGAGGCGGAGCACCTCTCCCTCGCGGGAGGTCAGCTTGTCGAGCTCGAGGTCGTGCGTCGCCGTCACCGTCGTCGGCTCGCCCGCGAACGCATCGAGAACGAACCCGGCGAGCCGCGGCGAGAACACAGCGTCGCCGTCGTGGACGCGACGGATCGCATCGGCCAACTCGGCGGGCCCGATCGTCTTCGTGACGTAGCCGCGCGCGCCGGCCCGGATGACGGCGATCACGTCTTCGGCCGCGTCGGACACAGACAACGCAAGGAACCGGACGCCGGGGTCGGTGCGCAACACCGCTTCGATCACGGCCCGGCCGCCGCCGCCCGGCATGTGCACGTCGACGAGGACGACGTCCGGCTTCGCTTCGTGGATCGCATCGATCGCATCGCGCACCTCGGTCGACGTGCCGACCACATCGACCACGCCGTCGAGCTCGGCGCGCACGCCCGAGAGGAACAGACCGTGGTCGTCGACGAGGAACACACGCGGCTCGCTCATCGCATCTCCACGGGGGCTGCGCCCCCGGACCCCATCGCCGTCCGGCTCACTGGCGTTCGCTCGCCCGGCGCGACGAACTCGCTGCGCTCGCTCATCGCATCTCCACGGGGGCTGCGTCCCCGGACCCCATCGCCGTCCGGCTCACTGACGTTCGCTCGCCCGGCGCGACGAACTCGCTGCGCTCGCTCATCGCATCTCCACGGGGGCTGCGCTCGCTCATCGATGGCCCAACTCCAACATCACCTCGGTGCCGTCCGCCGACGACGACGTGATCGTCGCCCGTCCGCCATGGCGGTTCATGCGATCTCGGATCGACGACGCGATCCCCCGCCGGTCCTCCTGCACGTCGTCGGGATCGAAGCCGTGCCCCCGATCTCGGACGTACGCCGTGACATGGGCGCCTTCCGCCTCGACATAGACGGACACCGACGCGGCCCCCGAATGCTTGGCCGCGTTGACGACGGCTTCACGCGCCGCCTGTACGAGCGCTTCGACGGTCGGCGTGAGTTGGGTGTCACCGACGGACACGACCTCCACGTCGACACCGTGTACGTCCTCGACCTCGGCCGCCATGTCGTTGATCGCGCTCGCAAGCGTGCCGGAGACCGGACCGTTGCCGCTGTACAACCACGAGCGGAGCTCGCGCTCCTGTCGTCGAGCAAGTGCGACGAGCTCGCGCGGCTGATCCGCCTTTCGCTGGATGAGCGCGAGGGTCTGCAACACGGAGTCGTGAAGGTGAGCAGCCATCTCCGCGCGCTCCTCGGAGCGGATGCGCTCGCGTCGCTCCTCGGCCAACTCCGTCGTCATCCGCCGGATCCACGGTGCGAGGATCAGAGCCAGCCCGGCGACGGTCACCACGATGGCGATGGCCACCTGACGCGCCGCGGCGAGCGCGTCGTTCGCGGCGAGGAACGCACCCAGTCCGGCGAGCACGAGCACCGCACCGAGACCGAGCCGAAGCAGCGACTGGCGCCCACCGGCCATCGCCTCGAACGGGCGGCCGGGCAGGCGGTTGGCAGCACGAGTGAGGCGCGCCCTCTCCTCGGTCCCGGTCCGGGCCCACAGCAACGCAACGCCGAACCCGGCGAACGTGAGCGGCCACGCCACGGCATCGCTGAACCACAAGCCGAGCTCGCGCAGCAGCAGGAGCGTGCCGGCGACGATCAGTCCGACGGCCACCGGCTGGCGAAGGTCACCGGTCGACACGTTGACGCGGTCGAGGTTGATGCCGCGGCTGCCGTCGGGTTCGCGCATGAACCACCACAAGCCGAGGTAGAGCGGAATGCCGAACCCACCGGCGACCGTGAGGATGATGAACGCCGCGCGAACGATGATCGGATCCACGTGCAGCGACTCGGCGATGCCGCTGCAGACGCCTGCGATCAGTCGGTTTTCGCCACGATGCATCGTGCCCAGACGGAGTCGATCGCTTGGGGCCATCGCCTCGGCATGATCCCACAGCGGTCCGCGAGCGACCATCGGGCAGCACCCTGACGCGGTCGGGGTCATCCCCGATTGCGAGCGACCCGCCACGACCGGATGATGGCGCCATGGAATCTCAGTCGACGGCGACACGACGACTCGTGCGCCGCTCGCAGGACCGCTATCTCGCCGGGGTCGCAGGAGGTGTCGCCGACTATTTCGCCATCGACCCCGTGCTCGTGCGCATCGCCTTCGTGGTGCTCACCTTCGTCGGCGGCGCCGGCGCGATCGCGTACGTGGCCGGCTGGCTGCTGATCCCGGAGCAGGGCGAGGCGACGAGCGTCGGCGAGGACGCCCTTCGCAACCGCAACTGGGTCCGCATCGCCGGCTTCGTGCTGATCGCCATCGCCGCTTCGCTGCTGCTCCGCCCGCTCTGGTGGGTTGGCGGCCAGTTCGTCACGGCAGTCGCACTCATCCTGCTCGGTGTGTACCTGCTCTCGCGTCGCAGCGACGGCGGCACGACGACCGACACGACCGACACGACCGACCCGACCCCAACGGCGCCGCCGACCCCCCCAGCAGCTCCGACCGCATCAGCAGCTCCGACCGCGTGGCTGTCGCCACCATCCACTTCGGTCCCGCCGCCACCTCCGCCACCATCCGCTTCCGTGTGGCCGCCGCCTCCACCGCCGGTGCCACCCCTGCCGCTGCTGCCGCCGCGCCCCGCCCCCCGCGAGCGGCAGCGGCGGCGGAGCGGGGTCACGGCGATGACCTTCGGCATCCTCCTCGTCGGCGCCGGAGTCGTGGGGCTGATCTTCGCGACGAGCGACGGTATCGAACCGACCCGCGTCTTCGGCGCCGCGCTCGTGGTCGTCGGCGCCGCGCTCGTCGTCGCGACCTGGTTCGGTCGTGGTGTCGGGCTCATCGCGGTGGGCGTACTGCTCGTGGGGCTGCTGTCCGTGAGCGCGCTCATCGACGTCCCGTTCAAGGGGGGATTCGGTCAACGGATCGAGCGACCGATCAGCACGACCGAGCTGCAACGCGAGTACCACCTCGCTGCCGGCGAGCTGACGGTCGACCTCGGCCGCGTCCAGCTCCCCCGAGATTCGACGACCGACGTCGAAGCAACCGTCGGCGCCGGGCATCTCGTGGTGATCGTTCCTCGTGGTGTCGAGGTGGACGTGCACGGACACGCCGGAGCGGGCGAGGTGCGCATGGTCGGCGACGACGGACAGGGCGGCGTACGTGTCGATCGCGACTCGCAGTTGCACGCAGCACCAGGCGCGGCACACCTGAACCTCGACGCCGAAGTCGGCCTCGGACAGGTGGAGGTGCGAGATGCGGCGTCATGAAGCGAACTTGACGGCGCTTGTCGCCGGCCTGCTGTTCCTCGGCATCGGGCTCTACGGCATCGCGGTCCCGCCGCACCGTCTGGCCGACAGCCTCCGCTGGCTGTGGCCGATCCTTCTCATCGGCCTCGGAGTTGCGCTCCTCGTCCGGCCGACGCGCTCACGGCGCGAGAACGGCACGGGCGACGAGATCGGTACCGAACGCGGTGAGGATGGCGAGGTAGAGGAGACCGGTGGCGGCCATGACGGCGGAGTAGGCGCGTTCGCGGAGCGCGGCCCTGGTCACGACGACCAGCACGATGGTGGTGACCGCGCAGGCGACCCAGAACCATCCGAGTAGCCCCGCATAGCCGTCGTCGATCGTCCCGTTGAGCACCGACACCATGCCGGTCGGCCAGAGCATCACGAGGATCTCGAACGGCCACACGATCTCCACCCAGCGCACGAGTTCGAGCAGCGGACCGCGCGCCAACCCGGGCTGCACGAGATACCAGTGGCCGAGCAACATCGCGTCGGTGACGCTGCCGAGAAAGGCGGCACCGACGACCGTGCGGGCCACCGACAGCGCCGCCGGATCTCCCGCGTGGATGCCCGCGGAGATCAGACCGACGAGCCCGATGACGGGCGCGATGAGATCGAGCGCCGGCGGGAACTCCGGGACGCCTTCCAACGGACCGTCCGCGGCCCGATCGATCCCCGTCATCGCCGCGACACGAGCCGATCGCGACGCGACGCGTTGGCGTTCCAGTGCGACGCCGGCACGCCGCCGCACGATCGACACCCCGAGCGCGATCGTGGCCGCGAGTGCAACGAGCGCGGCGCACGCGTCACGTACCGGGACGGCTTCGACGCGAACGCCGATGATCGCGGCCGCGGCGGCCATCAACAGATATGTCCCGCGCAGCAACCAGCCGTAGCCGATGCCGACCTCACGACGCCTGGTGGTGATCCAGAGGAAGAACAGTCCGCCTGTCGCCCACTGCAGCAGGACCGTTGCCGCGTCGAGCTTGATCATCCGGGCGCGCTGTCAGACGACGAGTTGTCAGAGTACGAGCGGTCAGGCATCGACGACGACGAGGGCGTGATCGACGTTGTTGAGTGTGTCGGGCCCGGCGTCGGATGCAACAACGATGTCTTCGAGGCGCGCGCCCCACTGGCCCGGGAAGTAGATGCCTGGTTCCACCGAGAACGCGTGGCCAGCCGTGAGCGCTTCGCAGTTGCCGCCCACGATGTACGGGTCCTCGTGCTCTTCGATGCCGATGCCGTGACCAGTGCGATGGATGAAGTACGGGCCGTAGCCGCCCTCGGTGATGACGCGGCGAGCGACGCCGTCGACGTCCTCACACGGGGTCCCGACGGTCGCTGCGGCTACGGCTGCCTGTTGTGCTTCGAGCAGCACGGCGTACAGGTCGCGAAACTCGCTGGGCGGTTCTGCGCCGCCGGTCCAGACGCAGCGCGTGATGTCGGAGCAATACCCGATGCCTGCTGCCGCCGGACCCGGCCCGCGCATCGTCCCGCCGAAGTCGCACAGGACGACCTCGCCGGCCTGGATGACTCGACCGGTCGCGTCATGGTGCGGGCTCGCCGCGTTCGGCCCCGAGCCGACGATGGCGAAGTTGACGCGATGGTGGCCTTCGGCCACGAGACGTCGTCCGATGTCCTTCGACACCTCCGCCTCGGTCCGGCCGACGAGCGCGATGTCTCCCGCCTGCAACTGCGCCGCCACGCGGTCGGCAGCCTCGCCGGCGCGCCGCAGCACGTCGATCTCGGCCTCCTCCTTCACGGCGCGGAGCGGGCCCATGACGTCGCTCGCCTTGTGGAACGTGGTGCGCGGCAGCCGGGCCTGCAGCTCGAGCACGAACCGAGCCCACGTCCGGTCGCCGACGGCGGCGGTGTCCGGCGATCCCGCGAGGTTGGCAACGAGCTCGACGGGATCGTCCGTCTCCTCCCACGGCAGGAGGGTGAACAGGTCGGGACGCTCCTCGACCCGCGGAGCTTCGAGTCGAGGCACGACCAGCGAAGCATCGCCGTCGCGTGGCACCACGAGCATCGTCAGCCGTTCGAGCGGCATGGCTTCGTAACCGGTCAGGTATGGCAGGTCGGGGCCCACCGACAGGAGCAGCACGTCGACACCGAGCTCGCCCATACGGGCGCGCGCCCTGCTCATCCGTTCGTGCAGCACGAAAGAAACGTTACGG
The DNA here is from genome assembly GCA_036257895.1 of Acidimicrobiales bacterium. Lineage (GTDB taxonomy): Bacteria > Actinomycetota > Acidimicrobiia > Acidimicrobiales > JACDCH01 > DATAES01. The sequence continues at coordinate 7,743 of DATAES010000142.1, read as the reverse complement.
GGCTACGGGCATCCGCAGCGATACGGACGCAGCCTCGGCGGCGTGGTAGCTGGATCGCGTCAACGGCGATGCCTCGACATGGGCGAGGCCCATCGACTCGCCCGCGTCCTTCAGGCGCGTGAACTCGTCGGGTGTCCACCAACGCGTGACCGGCAGATGCCGTTCGGTCGGCCGCAGGTACTGGCCGAGCGTCACGATCTCGACGCCCACGGCTTGCAGGTCGGCCATGGCTCCGATGACCTCGTCCTCGTTCTCGCCGAGGCCGAGGATGATGCCTGATTTCGTCGTGTGCCCCGCCGCCTTGGCGCGAGCGAGCACCGCGAGGCTGCGCGCGTACGACGCACTCGGACGCACGACGCGCTGCAATCGAGGAACTGTCTCGATGTTGTGGTTCACCACGTCCGGACCGGCTCGGAAGATGGTGTCGAGCGAGTCGGGATCCCCCTTGCAGTCAGGGATGAGCACCTCGACGCGGACGTGTGGCGTGCGGCGCCGTATGGCCGCGATGGTCTCTGCGAAGGCCGCAGACCCGCCGTCGTCGAGATCGTCTCGCGCGACCGCCGTGAGCACCGCGAAGCGCAGACCCATGCGGTCGACGGCCTCGGCGACTCGCGCCGGTTCGTCGTGGTCGAGTGGCAACGGGTGCCGCGTGTCGACGAGACAGAAACCACACGCGCGCGTACACCGCTCGCCGTTGATCATGAACGTCGCTGTTCCCGCGGCCCAGCACTCGAAGATGTTCGGGCATCCCGCCTCTTCGCACACCGTGACCAGCGAGAGGTCGCGCATCGTTCGCTTCAGCCGCACATAGTCGTCGGTGATGCGCAGCCGGGCCTTGACGAAGTCGGGCTTACGGGCGCTGATCGACAAGCCGTCGACCACTCCGGCCTCGGCGAGCCGACCCGACAATCGCAATGGTTGTTCGCGGTGCTCACGCCACACGACGTCCTGACGCTCGACACCCGTCGTGCCCCACAGAGCGGTGGCCCGGGCCGTCACCGCGTCGACCACGGTGTGCATGTCGACGTCGATGCCTTCGGCGGTGATGGACGTGACCTGCTTGTCGCGGATGCCGCACGGAACGATGTGTGCGAAGTACCTGAGGTCTGGCTCGACGTTCAGCGCGAAGCCGTGCATCGTGCGGCCCCGACTCAACCGGACGCCGATGGCCGCGATCTTGCGGTCTTCGATCCAGACGCCGGGATACCCGTCGAGCCGGGTCGCGCCCGGCAGCCCGAGATCCGCGAGCGAGTCGATCAGCAGCTGCTCGACGGAATGGACATAGGCCACGGTGTCGCCCATGCCTCCGCCGCGCTTGCCGGGAACCGTGAGGATCGGGTAGCCGACGAGCTGGCCAGGACCGTGGTACGTGACATCGCCTCCGCGGTCGGCACGGACGAGTTCGGCACCGACGTTGTCGGGTGCCACGAGGACGTGCGCGGGATCAGCCCGCACGCCGAGCGTGAACACGTGAGGATGCTCGAGCAGCAGAAGGTGATCGTCAGACGAGCGCTCGAACAGCGCGCGTTGCAGTGCGAGGGCGTCGCGGTAGCGGACACGACCGAGCCACCGGACGCGCAACACTGCTTCTAGAGTTCCTGCGCCCAGTCGTGCGTCTCGAGTCGAGTCTTGACGTCACGAAGGAACGCCGAGGCGTAGGCGCCGTCGAAAGCTCGGTGATCCCACGCGAGGGCAATGTTGCCGATCGAGTGGATGGCGATCCCTTCGCTTCCGTCAGGGAGATCGACGACCACCGGGCGGCGCCGCACCCCGTCGGTCGACAGGATCGCGACCTGTGGTTGGTTGATGATCGGCAAGGTGAGCAGGGTGCCGAACGGGCCGGGGTTGGTGATCGTGAACGTGCTGTTGACGATCTCGTCCGGGCTCAGCTTCTTCGATCGTGCCCGCGCCGCCAGGTCGCTGATCTCACGCGCGATGGCGCGCATCCGCTTTGCGTCCGCGTCGTGGATGACCGGAACCATCAAGCCTTTGAAGTCGAGGTCGACCGCCACGCCGAGGTTGACGTAGTTGTGCACGATCAACTCGTTGTCGCCCATGGTCGAGTTGACCTCGGGGAACTCGCGGATGGCGTCGATGACCGCGCGTGAGACGAAAGGCAGATAGGTCAGGCTGAAGCCCTCTTCCGCCTTCCATGAGTCGCGCTCGGCTCTGCGCACCTGCTCGACCGCTTCGTAGTCGACCTCGATGGCGGCATACACGTGCGCGGAGGTCTGCTTCGACCGGACCATGTGCTCGGCGGTCCGCTTGCGGATGTTCGAATACGGCACCGGCGTGTCGCGCTGTCCCGGCTCGACCGGCGCCGCAGGCGCGGCAGCCGTGGCAGCAGCCGGCGGGGTCGATCGCTCCGCCGGTGCCGGTCGGCTCGGCGCAGCCTTGGCTTGCGGCTTCGATTCGATCACCGCGAGCACGTCGTTGCGGGTGATGCGGCCGCCGGAACCGGTTCCGGTGACCTGGGACGGGTCGAGGTCGTTCTCGGCCAAGAGCCGTCTCACCACCGGCGACAGGACCCTGTCCGTCGCTGCGCCGCCGTCGTCGCTCCGAGCAGGAGGCGCGGCTCCGGCGGCAGGTTGCGGCTTGGGTTCGGGCTCGGCCCGGGCCGACGGCTCGGGCGTCGGAGCCGCTTCCTCCTCGGTCTCCGGTTCGGGCGGCGCTTCGGCCTCCGGTTCGGGCTCTGCGCCGGCGTCCGCGCCTTCGTCCTCACCCGTCGCGTCTGGCTCGGCGGCAGGTGCCTCGCCGTCACCCGGCGGCGCGTCCGCGATCACCGCCAGCACCACGCCGACGTCGACGGTCTCACCTTCGGGCACCTTGATCTCGGACACGTAGCCGGCAGCCGGCGATGGCACCTCCGAGTCGACCTTGTCGGTCGAGACCTCGAAGAGCACCTCGTCCTCGGCGATCTGATCGCCGACCTGCTTGAACCACTTGGTGATCGTCCCTTCGGTGACGGTCTCGCCTAGTTGAGGCATCGTCACGTCAGCCATGCAGGCTCCTTCCCGTCATCGCCAGCACGGACTCACCGAACAGTTCGCTGAGCGACGGATGCGGCTGGATGAAGTGGGCGACTTCCGCAACGGTGGCTTCCCAGTTGACCGACAAGTAACCCATGCCGAGCTGCTCGGTGACCCACGGTCCGACCATGTGGACGCCCACGATGCGGCCGGCGTTACCGGTGGACGGGTCGCGCTCGGCGATGATCTTCACCATCCCATCGGGCTCGCCGATGAGGAGCGCGCGGCCGTTGCCGCTGTAGCGATGCTTCGACGTGATGACGTCGAGGCCCGCGTCCTTCGCCGCTTCCTCGGAGTAGCCGGCGAATGCCACCTCGGGATGGCAGTAGATGCACCACGGAACCTTGGCGTAGTCGACCGGCACCTGATCCTCGCCGAGGATGTCGGTGATCGCGCAGATGCCCTCCGCGAAACCTACGTGCGCGAGTTGGGGCGTAGCGATGACATCGCCGACCGCCCAGATGCCGTCTTCCGCCGTGCGGCAGAACGCGTCGACCTCCACGAATCCGCGGTCGTCGACGACGACCTTCGTGCCGGAACCGTCGATGCCGAGCGACTCCGAGTACGGGCGACGGCCGACCGACATGACGACGAGGTCCACCTCGATCGACTCGCCCTCGCCGAACTGCACGTTCGTGCCGGTCGCGTTCGGCTCGTGGCCGGTGACAGCAACGCCGGTGCGGACGTCGATGCCGCGCTGCTTGAAGGACTTGAGCACCACTTGGGTGATGTCGCTGTCGCAGCCCGGAAGGATCTTGGGAAGCGCCTCGAGAATCGTCACCTTCGTGCCGAGATCGCTCATCATCGAGGCGAACTCGCAGCCGATGGCACCGGCGCCGATCACGATGGCCGAGCCCGGCAACCGATCGATGGACAGCAGCTCGTCGCTCGTCACGACGAGCTTGCCGTCGATGTCGAAGCCCGGGATGGTCCTCGGCACCGACCCGGATGCGAGGATGATCGCGTCAGCGCTGAGCTCGACCTCGCCGGACTCACCACCCGCGACCGAGACCGTCCTGCCCGATCGAAGCGTGCCCGTGCCCAGGTAGATCGTGACCTTGCGTCGCTTGAGCAGCCCGCTCAGCCCGTTGAAGAGTTGATCGATGACCTTCTGCTTGCGCGACATCGTCACCGACCAGTCGAGGCCGGGCTGGTCGGCGAGCACGCCGAACTCCTTCGCGCCGGCGACGTGCCGGTACGTGGACGCGGTCTCGAGCAGCTCCTTGGCCGGGATGCAACCGACGTGGAGGCACGTGCCGCCCACTTTGTTGTTCTCGATCATCCCGATGTCGAGGCCGGCGGAAGCGCCGTACAGGGCGGCTGCATAACCACCGGGACCGCCACCGATGATCACGACGTCATGGTGCTTTTCGGTCACTGTTGTTGACTCTAACGGTCGTCCTGCATGAACCACTCGGTGGTTCGCGTGAGGCCCTCCTCGAACGACACTTCTGCCCGCCAGTCCAGATCCTGAGCCGCAGCGGACACCTCTGCACACGTGTGGCGCACGTCGCCGGGCCTCGGATCGGTGTGCTCGGGCTCGGGCTCGACATCGAGCAGCCGCCCGAGGACCTCGAGCAGATCGAGTAGCGAGTGCTCGTCGCCGCCCGCGATGTTGTAGGCGCGACCGGCTGCCTCTGCCGGTGCGTTCGCGGCAGCGATGTTGGCGGCGACCACGTCGCTGATGTAGGTGAAGTCGCGACTCTGTTTGCCATCGCCGTGCACGGTCGGCGGACGTCGTTCTCGCAACGCGTCGATGAACAGCGGGATGACCGCGGCGTACTGCGAGTCGGGGCGCTGGCGCGGTCCGTACACGTTGAAGTAGCGGAGGGCGAACGTCTCGATCCCGTACAGCTCAGTGAACACGCGGCAGTAGTGCTCGCCCGCGAGCTTCGAGACTGCATACGGCGACCTCGGCAGCAGCGGCGCGGATTCCGGTGTCGGCTTGAGCTCGGCTCCCCCGTACACGCTCGAAGACGATGCGTACACGACACGACGGACGCCGGCGTTGCGGGCGGCGTCGAGCACGGTCAGCGTGCCGTGCGTGTTCGCGCTGTCGGTGGCCAGCGGATGCTCGACGGACCTGAGTACCGCTCGGTGCGCGGCCAAGTGGAACACGACGTCACAACCGTCGACGGCGATGCGAACGGATCCCAGGTCGTCGACCGATCCGATCGTGAGCCTCGCTGCCGGGTTGAGCTGTACGGCATACCCGGTCGACAGATCGTCGAGCACGCGCACTTCGTGGCCCTGCTCGACGAGGGCATCGACGAGATTCGAGCCGATGAAGCCCGCGCCGCCGGTGACGAGGCACGTCCAAGGATCGCTCATCGGATAACGGTACGTGGCGCGAGCACGGCTAACGTCCGCCCCAGTCGCATGAGCACGAGGCGCCTGATCATCGCCGCACTCCTGTGCGGATTGGCGATCCTCGTGGCGTTCACTGTGCAAGTCTTCACTGCTCGATGAAGAACGCTCTTGGTGCTGTCCAGTCGGCTCTCGTGCTCGGAGGAGGCTCCGAGATCGCACAGGCGACCCTGCACCGTCTCGTGCCTCAGGGTTGTCGCACGGTGGTGCTCGCGGCGCGGCGCCCCGAGGAGCTCGCGAGCGAGATCGATGCGCTGCACGAGGCCGGTGCGACGAACGTGACCGCGGTCACGTTCGATGCGCTCGACACCGCTTCGCATGCCGGCATCATCAACTCGTGCTTCGCCGGCGGCGACATCGACCTCGTGATCATCGCATTCGGGGTTCTCGGCGATCAGGCCGTGCTCGACGATGATCCCGAGGCGGCAGCCGAGCTCGCCCGTGCCAACTACGTCGGCGTGGTGTCGAGCGGTCTGGCCGCGGCACGCGCACTGCGCAGACAGGGTCATGGCACGATCGTGGTGCTGTCCTCGGTGGCCGGCGAGCGCGTGCGCAAGGCGAACTTCGTGTACGGGTCGACGAAGGCGGCGGCGGATGCGTTCGCGCAGGGTCTCGGTGACAGCCTCGCCGGATCGGGGGTGCGGGTGCTCGTGGTTCGACCGGGCTTCGTCCACACGAAGATGACCGCAGGCATGGAGGCTGCTCCGTTCGCCACCGGCCCCGACGATGTTGCAAATGCCATCGTCCACGGGCTCGCGTCGGGCAAGGAGATCGTGTGGGTGCCGCCCGCGCTGCGCTTCATGATGAGCGCGTTTCGGCACATGCCGCGGGCCGCTTGGCGCCGGGTCTCGGCCTCCCGCTGAGACCACCCGGCGCGGTTGAGCCTGAGGTGTCTGCGGGTCCGGCGTACGCTGGGCCGATGGTGCGGGAAGCGGTCGATCTGCGCGATCTCGACCCGGACGAACCTCGAGGCTCCATGCTGAGCGCTCTCGTACGCACGGCGCGCCCGCGCCAGTGGGCGAAGAACGTTCTCGTGTTCGCCGCGCCCGCCGCCGCCGGGGTTCTCACCGAAGCCAAACCACTGGTGAGGACGCTCATCGCGTTCGTGTGCTTCTGCTTGGCGGCGAGCGGCACCTACTTCCTGAACGATGCCGCCGACATCGAGGCTGATCGCCTCCACCCGAAGAAGCGTTTCCGGCCGATCGCATCTGGCGCTCTGTCCGTGACCACGGCACGGGTGGTCGGAATCAGCCTGATCGTCGCCGGCATCGGACTGTCCTTCACCGCGCGCTGGCAGCTCTCGGTGACCGTCGCGGCCTACGTCGCAGTCACAACCGTTTACTCGATCTGGCTGAAGCATGTCGCGGTCTTCGACATCGTCGCGATCGCATCCGGGTTCGTGCTGCGGGCGATCGGCGGGGCCGCCGCCACAGGGGTCCCCATCTCCGACTGGTTCTTCATCGTTGCGTCGTTCGGTTCGCTGTTCATGGTGACCGGCAAGCGCCATGCTGAACTTGCCAAGATGGGCGCCGACGCGCACACGGTGCGGGCCACGCTGGCGGAGTACTCGGACAGCTACCTCGCGTACCTGCGCGCCGTGTCGTCGGGGACCGTGCTCGTCGGCTACTGCCTGTGGGCATTCGAGAAGGCGCACGAGGCCGGCGCCAGCGTGCCGTGGTACCAGCTGTCGATCCTGCCGTTCGTACTCGGGCTCCTTCGGTACGCGCTGCTGATCGATCAAGGCAAGGGTGAGGCGCCCGAGGAGATCGTGATGTCCGACCGCCAGCTCCAACTGATCGGCGTGGTGTGGCTCGTCGTGTTCGGGCTCGGAGTGCACACGGCATGAGGTTGGAGTGAGCGCGGCATGAGGGTGCAATGACCGAACGCGAGCGCAAACTCCTCACCGGCTGGGGCCGCGCCATGCCGTCCGCAGCCGAGCTACGCGTTCCCGCGGACGTCGACGAACTCGCCGCCGATCTCGTCGACGCGGGCGAACGGGGCGCGATCGCCCGGGGCCTCGGTCGGGCCTACGGCGACGCGGCGCAGAACGCTGGCGGCACGGTGCTCGACACCACCGGCACCGGCGCAGCCGGCGCGATCCGCGTGGTCGACGGCGTCGTGACCGTGCCTGCCGGCACCAGCCTCGACACGCTCATGGCGCACGTCATCCCGCAGGGCTTCTTCGTCCCGGTGAGCCCAGGCACGCGGTTCGTCACCGTCGGCGGCGCGATCGCGGCCGACGTCCACGGCAAGAACCACCACGTCGACGGCTCGTTCGCCAACTACGTTCGCTCGCTCCGTCTCGCGATCCCGAACGGGAAAGTGCTCGACATCGGACCGGACGACG
>DATAES010000141.1:0-6260 GCA_036257895.1 Acidimicrobiales bacterium | reverse complement strand
CTGGCGCTTCCGGGCCGACGTCTATGCAGCGTCGACTCGGGCGGCCGCTGTATCTCTGCATGCTGCGGGCGTCGCTGCGCTCCTGCCTCCGCATGCCGGTCGGCCCGCCGCTGGCGCTTCCCGGGCCGACGTCTATGCAGCGTCGACTCTCGCGGCCGCCTCTTCCTTGACGGTGTTCACGGCTCGCTTGACGAGGCGGCGGGCGGCTTCGGCGGTGACGCCGAGCTCGTCGCCGACTTCGCGGTAGCTGCGCTTGCGACCGTCGTTGAGGCCGAACCGCTGCTCGACCGCATGACGGGCCCGAGAGTCGAGCACGTCGAGGAGGCTCGTGACGAGGTTGTCCTGCTCACGCGTGAGCAGCATGTCCTCCGGACCGGGCTTCACATCGGCGATGAGGTCGATGAGCTCGGAACCGTCGTCGTCGCCGACCGGGCGGTCGAGCGAAGTCGGAGTGGTGAGCCGGTGGAGGCGGGCGTGTTCCTCGTCGAGCTCGTCGCTGTCGCCGGACACGGCCCGTAGAGCCGCCCGCAGGCTGGCGGAACGGTCACCAGGCAGACGGACGAGACTCGCCTTCTGGTCGAGCGCGCGGCCGATCGCCTGGCGGATCCAGAACGTGGCGTAGGTGGAGAACTTGAAGCCCTTGCGCCAGTCGAACTTGTCGACGGCGTGCTCGAGGCCGAGATTGCCCTCCTGGATGAGATCGAGCAGCTCCATGCCAGGGGGCATCGGATAGCGCCGGGCCACGCTCACGACGAGGCGAAGGTTGGCTCGGATGAATCGGTCCTTGGCCGCCGCGGCATCCCGTACCGCCTTGCGCAGGTCACGGGACCGCTCGCCAGCATCGAGCTTTGCTTGGGCATCACGGCCCCGCTCGATGATCTGGGACAGCTCTCGCTCTTCTTGCGCGGTCAGCAACGGAACCAGGCCGATTTCGTTCAGGTATTGACCGACGGAGTCACTCATGGCAAAGGCCCTCAACGCGAACTACTGGGGTGTCATTCCCGCATTCCCATACAACTCGATACGCAGCCGTACCGAAAACGGATTTGGCGCCGCCCAGTGCAAGAATCACCAGCGTGTACGGGCCCCAATGCCTTCCCGGACGTCCTGTGACTTGTGTCACCGGTGGCTGTCGGTGAGTTGCGAACGGGCCGCGGTCACGACGTGACACGAGCGTTGTTCGGAGGGGTCCGGCCGTCCCTGTTCGTCGATCTCTACGAGCTCACGATGGCGGCCGCGTACCACGCCACCGGCCGCACCGGCCCGGCCACGTTCGAGGTCTCCGTGCGATCGCTGCCGCACGAGCGCAACTTCCTCGTGGCATGCGGGCTCGAAGACCTTCTCGAGGCCGTTCGAGACTGGCGCTTCGACGCGGACGACGTCGACTACCTGCGATCGCTCGGCCAGTTCTCCGAGGATTTCCTCGGCCATCTCGCCGCCATCCAATTCACCGGCAGCATTCGCGCGGTGCCCGAGGGTGAAGTGGTGTTCGCCGGAGAGCCGCTCGTCGAGATCACGGCCCCGGTGATCGAGGCACAGCTGCTCGAGACCCTCGTCCTGAACATCATCGGCACCGAAACGATGCAGGCTTCCAAGGCGGCTCGGATCGCCATCGCATGCGGCGACCGCAGCTTCGTCGACTTCTCCGCTCGTCGCGACCACGGCGTCGCTGCTGCGATCGGAGCGGCTCGTGCCGCGCTGATCGCTGGTGCATCGGCGACCTCGTTGGTCGAAGCCGGTTGCAGGCTCGGTGTCGCGCTGAGCGGCACGATGGCACACGCGTACGTCATGTCGTTCGACGACGAGCGCGACGCGTTCCGGACGTTCGCCCGCACGTTCCCCGGCAACGCGGTCTTGCTGCTCGACACATGGGACACGGTGCAGGGCGCGCATCACGCCGTGGACGTCGCCCGCGAACTACGCCGTGAAGGCATCTCGATCGACGGCGTCCGCCTCGACTCGGGCGATCTCGCTGCGCTTGCTCGCAAGGTTCGGTCGATCCTCGACGAGGGTGGCTTGTCGGACGTACAGATACTGGCGTCGGGCGACCTCGACGAGCATGTCATCGGCGCACTCGTGGCCGACGGTGCTCCCATCGACGGCTTCGGCGTGGGCACGCGCATGGGAACGAGCGAGGACGCGCCCTCTCTGGGTGTCGTGTACAAGCTGGTCGGTGACGATCGCGGTCCGAAGCTGAAGCTGTCAGAGGGCAAGGCGACGCTTCCGGGTCGCAAGCAGATCCATCGCGCCGAGGATCATGACGTCGTCTGCCTCGCCGGCGAGCCGTGCGACGGTCGCGCGCTGCTCGAACCCATCGTCGAATCGGGTCGACGTCTGACGGCGCCTCCGACGTTGGCCGAGATGCACGGTCGCTGTGCAGCGTCGGTCGGTGCGTTGCCTCCGCGACTTCGTTCCATCCAGCCCGCGGCCCCGCCCTACGAGGTGCGGGTATCGGCTCGGCTGCATGCACTTGTCGACGAGCTGACGGCGGTGCACAGCGTTGGGTGAGCGCCTCGGGGTGTTCGGCGGAACATTCGACCCGCCTCACGTCGGGCATCTCGTCCTCGCGGTGAACGCGCGCCATGAGCTCGCGCTCGATCGGCTCTTGCTCGTCGTAGCCAACGATCCCTGGCAGAAGACATCGACGCGCCCGGTGTCGAGCGCCGCCGATCGCTTGGCGCTCGTGCAGGCGGCAGTGGGGGAGGTGGAGGGCCTTGAAGCGTCCGCACTCGAGACCGAGCGAGGCGGCACATCGTTCACGGCCGACACGCTTGCCGCACTGCGCGACGAGGACCCTGGACGCGAGCTGTTCCTCGTCGTCGGTAGCGACGCGGCCTCCGGCCTGCCGACGTGGGAGCGCATCGAGGAGGTCCGCCGGCTGGCGACGATCGTCGTCGCGACGCGACCGGGCGCCGAGGACGGCCGGCCGCCACCGGGCTGGGCGTGGGACCGCATCGAAACGCCGAGACTCGAGGTGTCGAGCACGGACCTTCGCTTGCGCATCGCCGACGGACGTCCTCTTGACTATCTCTTGACGCCCGCTGTGATTGCCTGCATCAACGACCGCCGCCTCTATCGTTGAGCAGCCCATGACGGCCCCGCCCGACACCGATCCGCCCATCGCCCTCGATCTCCCCGAGTCGGGTAGCGGTGTGCGAGCGGCCCGCCGCCGACGGTTGCTCCACCGTCGAACGTTCCGGCGCGTCGGTTATGCCAGCGCGATGGTCGTCCTCGTCGCCGCCATTCCGGTCCTTGCAACGATCGGCTACCGCGCGTTACGAGATACGACGACCGGGCGACGCATCGATGCGCAGAACGACCCGAACAAGCCTCGCTACGAGGCCAACGTGCTACCGACGCCGGTGGTACTGCTGGCGGAGCTGGGCGCCGACAACACCTTGCAAGGTCTGACCATGCTCGCCCTCGGGCCAAACGACACGGGCGGCGCGGTGGTCTTCATCCCACCGTCCACGGTCTCGCAGCGAGCCGACGGCACGCTCGACACCTTGTCGAACACCTTCGGAACGGGTGATGTCGCCGCGCTCGAACAGGCGACGGCAAACCTTGTCGGGCTCAGTTTCGACCAAACGATCGTGATGAACGCCGACCAGTGGCAGCAGTTCGCGGCACCGGTCGCGCCGCTGACCGTTGACAATCCGGATCGCGTGGCGATCCGCGACGCGAAGGGTCGGACGTCGACGCTCTTCCCGGCAGGTCGACTCCAGCTGAGTGCCGATCAGATCGCCAGCTACATGCAGGTCCACAACCCGAGTGAGAGCGACCTCGCGCACCTCAACCGCAAGCAAGCGGTGTGGTCCGCGTGGCTGGAAGCGATCAAGGCGAAGGCTTCACCGGGCGCGGTCCCGGGCGAGACGACTGTGGGGTTCGGTAGGTATCTGCTCGGTCTGTCGAAGGGAGCCGCCGACATCGCCACCCTTCCGGTGAGACCCCAGTCGGCTCCCGGGGCGAGCGTCGAGACGTTCGTTGCCGACCCTGCCGGAGTCCAGGCGCTCATGGCACAGGACGTACCGCTGCCGACACCGGCGAACGCGGGTGACCGCGCGCGCGTGCGGTTGTTGAGCGGCGTGGGTCCGATCGGCAGCCCGAACGTGGTCGCGGCGAAGATCGTGTCGGGCGGCGGCGAGATCACGATCATCGGCAACGCCGATCGCTTCGACTATCCGACGACGCAGATCGTCTACTACGAGGATCAGTTCGCGCCCGCAGCACAGAAGCTGCGGGACGCGCTCGGCCTCGGAGAGGTGAGCAAGAGCGAGACGCCCACCGACGTCGAAGACGTCACGGTGATACTCGGAGCCGACGCAACCGCGAAGTACGGAGGCAGTGGTGGTTGAACAGATCGATCGATGGCCGGTGCTCGCCGCGTGCGCGGCTGCGTCCAAGAAGGCAACCGACCCGGTTGTCCTCGCGGTCGGCGACGTCCTCGCCATCACTGACCACTTCGTGATCACCAGCGGGTCGAACCACCGGCAGGTGCGAACGATCGCGGAGGAAGTCGAACGCCAGATCACCGAGGAGGGCGGACCCAAGCCGTTGCGGACAGAGGGGTTGGACGACCTGCGCTGGGTGCTGCTCGACTACGGCGACTTCGTCGTGCACGTGTTTCTGGACGAGGCGCGCCGCTACTACGAGCTCGAGCGGCTCTGGTCGGACGTCCCGCGAGTCGAGTGGGCCGCCGAGGCCGGAAGCGCGCTCGGATGATCGACGTGATCCGGCGAGAGGTGCTGTCGTTGCACGAGCTGGCCGCCCTGCAAGCAGCTGCCACCTCGATGCAGGCCTGGCCGGCCGGCAGCCATGTTTGGGGTCACTACGCGGAACAGACGTCGAGCGGACCTGCGATTTGCCGCACGGAGAACGTGTCCGCGTGCGAGCCGAAGGTCTGTGCGCTCGTGGAGGGCGGGCTGCGGGCCATCGTGGAGGAAGCGCTCGGCACTCCGGCGGTCGCGTTCAAGGACAAGATGAACTACAAGCAACCGGGTGGCGCAGGCTTCAGCCCCCATCAGGACGTGGTTGCGTATCCCGGCGTCAACCGTGTGTTGTCGGTCCTGGTCGCCGTGGACGACTGCTCGCTCGAGTCAGGTTGCCTGTGGTTGGCGAGCGGCGTCTATTCCGAGCTGCCGACCGACGAGCGCGGTGCAGTGCGCGCTGATCTGGTTGCCGAGTTGACGTTCGAGCCCGCGGAGTTGCGTGCGGGCGACGCCGTGTGCATCGACGGGTTCGCGCCGCACTACAGCGAGGCGAATCGCAGCGCTTCTGCGCGTCGAGTGCTCGTCGCCAGCTACGCGCCGGTGTCGGAGGCCTACAGCCGCGCGCAGTACTACGAGGCGCGGCGCACGACGATGACAGACGCATCCGCGCGCGACGGGCGCTTCCGGATCAGCACGCTGGCTGACTTCGACGGCGACGAGGTCGTACCGGACGAACTTGCACGCGACGAATGCACGCACGTCCCGGCTACGGCGCAGGATGGTTCGCTTTCCACGCGGCCAACCACGCCTTGACCACCGGCTCGAATTCCGCCGGGTTGTAGACGTCCTCCTCTTCGGAGAACAGCCCGCCGCCGGCATATACCAGCCGTGTCCAGTTGGCAGCCTCGTACACCTCGCCGTCTCCCGGGTCGACGAACCGGTTCTCGACCTGTCCGACGACCCAGCCCTGCTCGGCGTCGATCGAGTACCAGTCCCATGGAAACAGCTGCATGTGATCGAACGGCCACTTCGTCATCACTGGCGTGATCCAGTCGAGCACCTCACTGCGGCCTCGGAACGTGCCGTACATGTGCTCGACGTAGCTGCAGTCCTCGGTGAAGCAGTCGACCCACGGTTGCCAGTTGCCGGAGTGCCCCGCTTCGTGCGCGGCGTCGCGGTAGCGGCGGAATGCGTCTTCGATCTCCTGCCGGTCGAACGTCATGCGGCATGTTCACACATGACCCAGGAAGGTGTGTAGCCCAACACCTCTGACGTCGTTTTGCGCGCACACCTCGCTGGCGGCGACGGGGTGCAGGCGACGGGGTGGAGGCGACGGGAATCGAACCCACGAACCTCTTGCATGCCATCTTGAAGTGGCGAGCGAACGACCCTGATCGGCCATGCACCGCCTGGGCACTGCGGGGACCACAGCGCACCGAAACGCACCGCCTTGAACCGTCGTGGCTACATCGGTGGCTACACGCGGTACCGACCCGTCGCGCCACAGTCATCGGCGCGTCGCATGGGCCAGCGAGCTCGTGTGTGCGCGCG
>DATAES010000140.1:0-1885 GCA_036257895.1 Acidimicrobiales bacterium | reverse complement strand
ACAGGATGGTCGCGAAGAGGGGGCGCAGGTCGGTATCGGCGGGCAGGGAGCCGTCCGCTGGGCGTTCGAGCGAGGCCCGGCCGGCCCTGGCTGACGCGTAAACGATCGGGAAGTCGAGCGCCTCGGCCGAATCCTCGGGCGAGTCGAGCAGGTCCAAGAAGAGCTCATATGTCTCGTCGACGACTTCGGCGATCCGCGCATCGGAGCGGTCGACCTTGTTGATGACGAGAACGACCGAAAGTTTGGAGGCGAGCGTCTTGCGGAGCACGAATCGCGTTTGCGGCAGCGGACCTTCTGCCGCGTCGACAAGCAGAACGACACCGTCGACCATCGACAAGCCCCGCTCGACCTCGCCGCCGAAATCCGCGTGACCGGGTGTGTCGACGATGTTGATCGTGACCTTGTCACCCGTCGGGGTGGTGTAGTCGATCGCCGTGTTCTTGGCGAGGATCGTGATGCCTTTCTCCCGCTCGAGGTCCATCGAGTCCATGACTCGCTCGCGGACATCACCGCTCTCGGCCTGATGCTCGGTGAATACTCCGGACTGCCAGAGCATGGCATCGACCAGAGTGGTCTTCCCGTGGTCAACATGCGCGACGATCGCGACGTTGCGCAGGTCGCCGCGCTGCCTTATCGCCACGCAGCAACCCTCGATTCCGTACTCGACTCGAACACCAATTCTATGGGTGCGGCCACGGCATCCGAATACCTCGCCGATGCGGCCAGCGAGGTACCGAGACGCCAACGCTCCGATCAGTCGGACCCCGCTGCGGGACCAGCGCGACGGCGACGCCACGAATTGCGCAAGCACCAGCCCCACAGCGTGAGAGAGCACGCAGCCCCCGCCATGCCGATGACCGTCGCGCTCGGGTCCCAGTGCGCCGGGAGACTGATGACCTCGGCCGCGTTGATGTTGTAGACGACGTTGTACTTGATTCCCGGCTTCCACCGATAGTCGCCGAGCAGGTTCGGTTCGACGATCCGTCCGTTCGTGCTGGTAAATGTTCCCGCGGTGATGCACAGATGTTCTTGGCAGCTGTGCGACGTCACGACATACGTACCGCGCGTGCCGGCCGGCACGTTGTTGACATGGCGGGCGAGGTGGTCGACGCCGAGCCCAAGCATGACGAGGCAGAGCACCGGTATCCCGAACCAGAAGAACACTCCGAGCACGGTTGGGATCGTTGCCACGGCCCGGTTCGCGACGCGCTCACGCGAAGCGGTGGCGGCGGACACCGCCCTAGCTTAGTGTCCCGTGAGATGCGCGTACCGGCCGACGAAGACGCAGCGACAGAACCTGGAACGGTCGCAGCACGATCGGAATAGCGGCTCCGTCGCCGGCCGCCTCGACCGCCAGTGTTTCGCCGGTGGCCCGCTCAAGGAGATCGACCATTCCGGCCTCGGCCACCGGGAAAGAAGTGCGCAGGACGCTTCGCGCGCGGCCGCCGAGCGACTCATACACCCGAACGACGACGTCACCGCTGCGGTCGTCGGCGAGCTTCACGGCCTCGACCACGGCCGCCGGGCCATCGGTGTCCACGAGCGGCCGCATGGGTGGGCTGCCATGTCCTGACGTGACCCGGAGGGGGAGGTTCAGCGCATATCCCGCTGCGACCGCCTCGGCAACGGTCGCCCCCGGAACGAGAACAAAGCGCCGTCGGTGGCGGCCCCGATCCGCTCGCGGATCCGGGCTGCGCGGCGCCCGTACCACGCTCATGCGCACCGTCGTCGTCGTGCCCCCATCGGCGCGAGTGTGCCGTCGCATGTCGTAGCCATAAGTCGCCTCGTTTACGAGCGCAACGCCATAGCCTGCTTCGGCCAGGTGGACGAATCGGTGGCAGTACAGCTCGAACCGTGCGGCGTCCCAGCTGGTGTTCTCGTGTGT
>DATAES010000139.1:0-8766 GCA_036257895.1 Acidimicrobiales bacterium | reverse complement strand
CACGCCACCTTGACGGGCCAGGCTCGCGGTCGATCCTGTGCTCAGCTCCGCCCGGTAGCTGTCGTCGACCGTGACGAGATACCGCTTGGCCGGCACGTGGAGCTCCACGAGTGCGGCGACGCGCTCGCCGAGCAGATCGCGCACCGCGTCGGCCGCGACCGTCCCGTGCTCGACGGGGTGCCCCGGCTGCAACCGGTGGCCGATGTCGTGGACCAGCCCGGCGACGATCAACTCGTCGTCATCCGGAGCGACTTCCGACAGGCGGGCCGCGCATTGCAGCGAATGGGGAAGGATCGGGATCGGGTCGCCATCGTCGCCGAGCGAGTCGTAGAAGTCCTCGCACGACGCCAGCAGCGCGAGCAACTCGTCGACGGTCATGTCGACTGTCATCCGGTCTGCTTCGCCCGGATGATGTTGAGTGCGCTGCCGGCGCGGAACCACTCGATCTGCTCGGGACTGAAGGAGTGCACGGTCTCGAAGTCGATCGTCGTGCCGTCGGGTCTCGTGATGCGGCATCGCACTGGCGCGTCGGGCGCGAGGTCGGCGAGACCCAGGACGGAGATGCGATCGTCCTCACCGATCTCGTCATAGGTGGCGGGGTCACTGAACGTGAGCGGCAGGATGCCCTGCTTCTTCAGGTTCGCCTCGTGGATCCGGGCGAAGCTGCGAGCGAAGATCACGACGCCGCCGCGGAATCGCGGCTCCATCGCCGCGTGCTCGCGAGACGAACCTTCGCCGTAGTTCTCGTCGCCGACGGCGCACCAACGCGTACCCGTCTCACCGAGGTGCTTGGCGATGTCGGGGAACGACCGTGTCCGTCCGTCGAGGGGATCCTTGCCCTCGCCGGTCGTGCTGGTGAACGCGTTGATCACGCCGAGGAACAAGTTGCCGGAGATGTTCTCGAGATGACCGCGGAAGCGCAGCCACTTTCCGGCGGCGGAGATGTGGTCCGTGGTGCACTTGCCCTTCGCCTTCATCAGCACGGGCAGGTCGATGTAGTCCTCGCCGTCCCACGCCGCGAACGGTTCGAGCAACTGCAGCCGCTCCGAGTCAGGTGCCACGACGACGTCGATCCCAGAGGTGTCGTCCGGAGGGGCGATGAAACCGGACTCGCCCGGGTCGAAGCCGCGGGCCGGCAGATCCTCGCCGACCGGTGGCTCGAGGCGGACACCGTCGACCTCGTCCGTCAGCGGATTGAACTCGAGCGTGCCTGCCAGCGCATACGCGATCACCATGTCCGGCGATGTGACGAATGCCTTCGTGTTGGCGTTGCCGTCGTTGCGCTTCGGGAAGTTCCGGTTGTAGCTGTTGACGATCGTGTTGACCTTCGACGGGTCGAGGTCGGTGCGATCCCACTGGCCGATGCACGGGCCGCACGCGTTGGCGAGCACCGTCCCGCCGATGGCTTCGAGGTCGGCGAGCAGCCCGTCGCGCTCGATCGTGGCCCGTACCTGTTCGGATCCCGGAGTGATGAGCAGTTGCGTCTTGGCCCGCAATCCTCGTGCGGAGGCTTGCCGGGCGATCGACGCGGCCCGCGTGATGTCCTCGTACGACGAGTTGGTGCACGAGCCGACGAGCGCGGACGACACGTCGGTCGGCACACCGTTCTCCCGTGCCCATGCGCCGACCTCGGAGACCTGGTGCGCGAGGTCGGGGGAGTCCGGTCCGTTGATCAAGGGCGCGAGGGTCGAGAGGTCGATCTCGATCACCTGATCGAAGAACTGCTCCGGATCGAGCTCGATCTCGGGGTCGGACCGAAGATGTTGCGCGATCGCGTTCGCGGCGTCGGCGATCGCTTCGCGCCCCGTGGCCTTCAAGTACGCAGCCATGTTCTCGTCGTAGGGGAACAGCGACGTCGTCGCGCCGATCTCCGCGCCCATGTTGCAGATGGTGCCCTTGCCCGTGGCGGTGATCGTGTCGGCACCGGGTCCGAAGTACTCCACGATGGCGCCGGTGCCACCCTTGACCGTGAGCACTTCGGCGACCTTCAGGATCACGTCCTTCGGCGCGCTCCATCCCGACAACGACCCGGTCAGGTGGACGCCGATGAGCTTCGGCCACCGGACGTTGAACGGAAACCCGGTCATCACGTCGACCGCGTCCGCGCCGCCGACACCGATTGCGACCATGCCCAGACCGCCTGCGTTCGGCGTGTGGCTGTCGGTGCCGATCATCATTCCGCCAGGGAACGCGTAGTTCTCGAGCACGACCTGGTGGATGATCCCGGAGCCGGGCTTCCAGAAGCCGATCTTGTACTTGGCCGAGACGGAGCGGAGGAAGTCGTAGACCTCTGAGTTGACGTCGAGGGCGAACTTCAAGTCGATGTTGGCCTCGACCTTGGCCTGGATGAGGTGGTCGCAGTGCACGGTCGTCGGCACCGCCACTTCAGGTAGCCCTGCCGTCATGAACTGCAGCAACGCCATCTGCGCGGTGGCGTCCTGCATCGCGACCCGATCCGGATCGAAGTCGGCGTAGCTGCGGCCTCGTTCCAGTTCCTGACTGTGAGCGTCGCGCAGATGGTTGATCAGAACCTTCTCCGCGAGGGTCAGCGGTCGGCGTAGCCGTTCTCGCCCGAGAGCCACGCGTTCGGAGAGGCGGTCGTACACCTGCTCGACGAGACTCAAAGGGGTGGAGGCAGTGACGGCCATGGCTGGCTCCTTCTCTTCCGCTTGCGTTTCGACCTGATATAGACAAGTCTAATACAAGTGCGATCGGTGCGCTACGAAGAAATCGCGGACGATCTGCGCCGGCGTGTCGATGCCGGCGAGTTCGCCGAGCGTCTCCTACCCAGCGAGTCCGATCTGTGCGCAGCGTACGACGCCAGCAGGATCACGGTCCGCAAGGCGCTCGATGTTCTCCGCGAGGACGGCCTCGTCGTCTCGCGGCGCGGTGTCGGGTGGTACGTGGTCGCCGATCCGTTGCGCCAGACGCTCGGCCGGCTCGGCACGATCGAAGCGCAGTTGGCCGAGGCCGGCATCGCCTCGACCAGGAAGGTCCTCGACTTCGGGTTCGTCACCGCGCCGCCCCGCGTCCGGCGGACCCTCGGCGCGCGACGGGCGCTCGAAGTCCGACGCCTCACGCTGGCAGACGGCAAGCCGTTCGCACGCGTGACCGTGTGGTGCAGCGAGCTGCTCGGCCGGCATCTGTCGCTCGACGACGTCGAGCAGACCACGTTCTACGAACTGCTCGCCGTGGAGTTGGGGCGGGCGACGCAAACGATCGCCGCTGCGAGTGCTACGAACGCCGACGCAGAACTGCTCGAGCTTGCGCCCGGGGCACCGGTGCTGTCGTGCGAGCGGGTGACCGAGGACGTCGACGGCCGAGCCGTGCTGATGAGCGAGCACGTCTTTCCCGCGCACCGGACGAAGTTCGTGGTCGAACTGACCCGTGCTGACCGGTCGATGGCGCCGAGCGGCCTCCGCCTCGTCGAGTAGCTCCCGAATGTTGGTGCGCCGTGGCCCCTAGAGGGGCCACCGAGACCCGGAGTTCGCAACTTCGGAGCGGTGGCGTTTCGGGCCGCGGTCACCGAGTGACCACGCCCGTCGCCATGACGCCGCCTCCGGCCCGGACAGCGACGGGGTGTCCGTTCGATGTGAGCGCACGCGCGCGGAGTACCAGTCGGTGGCGACCTCGTCGGCCAACGCCGCGACGGCGCGTTCGATGCGGACGGCGAACTTGCGTGAGTCCTCGGCGTCCGCCGGCCAGAGCGGTTCGCCGAACGTGAGTCGGGTCGGAGAGCGGGCCGGGCGTCGCTTGCCCTTGCGGAGAATGCGGCCGGTGCCCTCGAGGTGCACCGGCACCACAGGCACCTTGCACCGAAGCGCGAGGTACGCGGCTCCACCGCGGAAGGGTTGGCCCCAACCGTCCGGTGAACGTCCTCCTTCCGGGAAGATCACCAGGCTCCACCCGTCATCGATCAGGGCAGCAGCATCGTCGGCAGGCCGGCGAGACACGCGGGTGCGTTCGATCGGGATCGCGTTCAGCACGAGCGCGGACGCGGCTGAACGCACGCGCGACGTGAAGAAGTAGTCGGCCGCGGCCGCAACGAAGGTCCTGTGCCGCCACGGCTCGGGGATCGAGGAAAGCAGCAGCGGTGTGTCGACATGGCTGTGGTGGTTCGCGGCGAAGATCACCGGCTGCGGCGGGTCGACATCGGCGAGATCGCGCAGGTGATCGAGGCCGCGCCGGTCGGGGTCGGCGAGCAGTTTCATCGTCGGACGCAGCGCGCCTTCGAGCAGACCGAGGCGGACGATACGTGCGCCGTAGGAACGGGCCCACTCGGTCTCGTAGTCGACGCCCGTGCGCTTCTTCTCCGACAGCGGTTCGATGCCTGCGGGCACCGCCGCCGGCGCAAACGGGAACGGCAATCGCGCCAGGCGAGGCAGTCTCACTTCACATCGGCCAGGAGCAAGGGGGGGACGTGCAGGTGGGTGATCGTCGGTGTGCGGCCGACGACGTCCGATGCCATCTCGAGCGCGTCGTTCATCGTCGACGCGGCCATGAAGCCGAGTCGACGCACCGCCCGCGGCTCGCCGCCGACGATGATCACGCGCCCGAGGTGTTGCAACGCGTGCGCGCCCCAGTACCACATGTAGAAGGGGTGCACGCCGTGGTAGGCGTAGCTCGTCCGGTACATGTGGCGATACCACTCGTCCTCGGCGAAACCCTTCTCGAACTCGGCCTCCATGCGCAGCGGGTCAGTCGTCTCGGACAGGACCTGTTCGAAGAAGTCGATGTAGCTCGGATGGTGGACGGGATGGAACTCCCACCGCGTCGGGTGGCTCATGATGAGCACGCCGCCTTCACGCACGAGCGGCCTGCCGCGGTACAGGTTGAAGAAGTATCCGAGCCCGAGGCACATCACGAGGATCGGGTTCATGATCGAGTTGACGTTGTAGGGGCAGATGTACGGAAGGCCCATGGCGAGGATGTCCGTCTGACCTTCGACTTCCACGAGTTGCTGACGGTGGACATTGCGAATCGTCTCTTCGTGGACCGCACCGACCTCACCGGCCTGCACGCTCGTCATCTGATGCGGCGCGTTGATCGACTGGAAGATCTGTCGGGCGAGGCGTGACGGCGTTCGAGCCAGGCTCTTGCTCGAACCGATGAAGAGCGCGCGATCGCGAGCGGTCCACTCCCACTCGCGCTTCATGAGGAAGTCGAACGGGGGCGGGAACGTGTCCGTGTTGAGCGTCGTCTCGATCTGGAAGACCTTCACGCCGGCGTCGGTGATGACCTTGCCCATGCGCCAGTTGCTCGAGTGCAGCTCGCTGCGGTGATGGTCCATGAGCGAGCGCGACTGCTGCAGCGTGCGCACGTTGTGGTGATGGCGGAGTGATCGGTAGCTGGCGAGTCCGGTGGCGGTTGACTTCCAACCGCCATCCATCGCGACGAGGTTGATGTTGACGTAGACGAGCAGATCCGATTCCGCGGCGCGGCGGCTGATCTCGACTTCCTCGCCGTTGTCGGTCGTGCCGAGGTACGCCATCGCGTCCGTGTCCTCGGCGTCGAGGTTGTAGAGCCGGCCCGAGGGCTCGAACGCGTCGTAGACCCGGTCGCCGACGGCGTGACGCAGCTCCGCTTCGGTCATGCGGCGGTGCAACGCCAGCGCGGCAATCAAGTGGACGTCGTCGACTCCGGCTTCAGCGGCCATGTCGAGTACGGCTTCGATGACTCGCTGGCGGTTGTCGGGCCGGCGCATCGGCGGGAGCGGTAGTGATATGTCGTCGAACGCGATCGTCAGCTTCATGCCCGAGAACAGCAATTCGGGCAACGGCTTGGAATCGCCCAGTGGGTTGAGGAGCGCGTGACGGATCGCGTCCTGCGGATCCTTGAGCGGCTCGAGTGGCTCGGGCGGGTAGATGACACGGGTGCGCTCGACGGGCAGCCGTTCGAGCCGAAACCCTTCGCCGTGCCAGAACAGCAGCGGTGGCGTCGACCGATCGACGTCGAGCACGAATCCGGGACGAGGCATGACTCAGCGATTCCGTTCCTTCTCAGCGCGCATGTCGAACGCGATCTTCACCGCACCCCGCCCGCCGGCGTTGGCGGCGTGCTCGACGGCGTCGCGATAGCGAGCGAGGGGATAGGTGGTGGACACGAGCCGGCCGAGATGCAGCTCACGCACGAGCTCGATGGCCCGATCGAAGTCGTCACGGGTGTATGCGTAGCAGCCGCGCAACGAGCTCTCGCGGTGCCACAGGCCGGTGAGGTCGAGAGCGGTGCTCGGCCCGGGCATGCCCACGAGGGCGACTTCCCCGCCGGGTGCCACCACCGACAGCGCCTGCTGCATCGATTCGGCGCTGCCGACACAATCGACGACGGTCGTGATGCCGGCGGTCAGTTGCGCGCCGATGACCATCGCTCCGGTGAGCGATCGCACGACGCGCGGCAGCTCGCTCACCGCGACGACACGGTCCGCGCCGAGCTCGTGGGCATAGCTCGCTTGGTGAGGATGCTTTGCGGTGGCAACGATCGTGTGATCGACAGCGAGGTGGCGAAGGGCGGCGACGCTGAGCAGTCCGAGCGTGCCGGCGCCGATGACCGCGACGTCGCCCGGAAGGACCGACCGCGCCGCGTGCACCGCGCACGCAGTGGGCTCGACAATCACGGCGTCCTCGTCGGAGAGGTCGTCGGGCACGCGTACGAGTTGCGACTCGTGCGCCACGAAGGCCGTGGACCAACCGCCGCCGGTCGACTTGCAGAACCCCGTTTGCAGCCCCGGTTCGAGGTGACCGAACGCGATCCGCTCGCACCGGTTGGGCTGCCCGGCCTGACACCACGCACACATCGGAACGACGCTCCGCACGGCACAGGTGAGGATCGGGATCAAGACGGCGCGGGTGCCGTCGTCGAGATCTCCCACCACCTCGTGGCCCGGTGTGAACGGGAACGAGACGATCGGTTCGAAGTACCGGGACGAGTGGCCGTCGATCGTGGCGAGGTCCGAGCCGCAGATCCCGGCAAGGCGGGGACGGACACGGACCCAGTCGCTGGCCGGCAGCGGCGGCTCGTCCACGTCGCGCAGCGACAGCGGTCCGACTGTGGCGCCCTTGCCGGGCATCACGCGGGCAGCGACGTTGGCCGCGGCGTAGCGCGCCGGCTTGCGTTCGAACAGGAGCGCCTTCATCGGGCAGCACGCATCATCGGCGCGAGCGGCAGGAGCTTCGCCGGGCCGCCGGATGCCTTGGCGAACTGCTCGACCAGCCAGCCCCGCTTGCGGGCGATCGCGGCAAGGCGGGTCTCGGGATTGACGGCGACGGGGAATCCGACGACCTCGAGCATCGGAAGATCCGACGCCGAGTCGGCGTAGGCAACCGACTCTGCGAGCGAGAGTCCCTCGGCGTCGGCGTAGTCGAAGAGGGCTTGTGCGCGTGACTCGCCTGTGGGTGGAACGTCGGTGAGCTCGCCTGCATACCGGCCGTCCGCCGTCGAGGCGAGCGACGCGCAGACGACGTCGTCGAACAAGGGCCGCAACGGCTCGACCACGAAGTCGAGCGCGCCGGTGATCAGCAGCGTGCGGTGACCGAGCGCACGGTGCTCGCGCACACGGCGAATGGCGGCAGGAAACGACTTCGCGACGATGAGGTCGCTGAACATCTCGACCGAGTCGGCGCGGAGTTGTTCGATGGGCGCGTCCTCGTAGCGACGGTAGAAGTAGCGGAGGAAGTCGCCGCGGTCACGACGATCCAGCGCGAGCAGCCGCGGCGCCTCTGCCAGCGTGCGCGCGACAAAACGAAGTCGGTCATCGGTACGCAGATGGCGGCTCGCGAGCCATGCGTAGGACGCGACGACGTTCGACGCGATGAGCGTGTTCTCGAGGTCGAACGCCGCGAGATGGCGATCCGGCGACAGCACTTGCCGGCGTAACCGGTCCTCACGGTTCTCGACGGTCGACTTGCCCGGCACCGTGCGGACGCGTGCGTGCTGCACGACCGATGGCAAGTGGACGTTGCACACGTAGTGGTCCCAGTCGATGGCCCGGGGATCGAACCAGAACAGGTCGCGCTCTTCGTTTTCCAGACCTTCCCACAACGCGAGCAGGTGATCGACGCCGTAGACCGCTTCGCACTCGGCGTAGGCGCCGTACAACTCGACGTACGACAGTGCGCGCTCGGCTTCGTCGCGGCGTTCCTCGAGCCGCGCGCTGAGCTCGGCTTGCTTGCCGCGCAACGGCAGCGACTGGAGAACGCGCTCGACGCGGTCGAGCGAGATCTTGGCCCGTCGCAACTGGCCCTGCACGCGGCCTCGGCCCGGGAACGTCCACGGCCGCACGACGATGGGCTGACCCGTGCTGTCGTACAGCGGATGCTCGATGAACCATCCGCTCACGAGATCGACCAGCCGCCGGTACAGCAGCGGATTGGCTGAACCGGACGCGACCTGGGTGACGTCGACGTCGCCGTCCGGTGACGGTCCGCGCGCCGCGACGCCACACACCGCGCCGACTACGAGATCGACAGGTATCACGTCGACGATGCCTTCCGGCACTCCTGGGAACTCGCGCAGGAGCCCGCGCGCGAACGAGATGATGACCGGTTCGGCCATGCGGAAGCCGCGGATCCAGCCCGGTCTCGGCTCGGCCAGCGCGGACTCGATGATCGACGGCCGCACGATCGAGACCGGGATGTCGCCGCGCGACTCCACGAGCGCGCGCTCACCGAGCGCCTTCGTGTACGCGTACGCGTCCGGCCAACCCAGTGATGCCGCCCGAGCGCGACCTGCTTCGACCATGCGTGCCTTGACCCATTGCGTGCGCCGCTG
>DATAES010000138.1:0-4896 GCA_036257895.1 Acidimicrobiales bacterium | reverse complement strand
GCCCTCAGCTGTCCAGTTCCGTCCAACGAAGTGTCCGCCGTCGTAGTCGAACGTCGGGATGATGTCGCGGGCATGGCCGCCGTGACCGCTCCCGCCGATGATCTGGCGACTAGGTACGGACTTCCAGATGTACGTCGAACCCTTGGCGTGGCACAGCGGAACCTTGGAGGCCGCTGCCGAAGCCGGGCTGCCGACTGCCAGCGCGGCGGTGAACACGACGCCACCTGCGAGGACGACGAGGGCCAGCCTGCGAGTCTTGGCTTGCATTCATTACAGATCGGCCGGACCTGCCGTGGTCACTCTGGGCCGAATGGCGCTTCGGCCCCGGCGTCAAGACCCCGAGTCGCGGCGGAACTGCTCCAAGGCCCGATCGGCCATTGCGTGCGCGTCGGGCTGCTCGGCGTCGAGGTCCCCGACCACGAGGTCTCCGAGCACGATCCCATGCGCCGTCCCGGGCTCCGCCCGGTGGGCGGGCACGAATCGGAGAGCACCGGCTCGCAGCGTTCCGGCTTCCACTCGCACGGTCTGCTCGCCGAGGCGGTCGGCCAGCGCCAGAACCAACGCGTGCTGCCGCTGCGTCTGCTCGTCGCACCGCTCCACGACATCGTTCGCGTCAAGGGGGTCGACGCTCCGTTCGATCACCGCGACCGCGGGCCGGTAGTTGCGCGCTCGCAGACCGGTTCGTGCTTTCTGCAGGGCGCGAGGGGTCGGTCGCTGCGGTCGGATCGATGCCAGCGTCCGGTGCTCGAGCGCACGGGTCGCGCGCTTGCCGTTGTGGCGAGCCCGGCGGACCAGTTCGTCATGGCCGTGTGAATGGCCGGTCGGATCGGCGGCGTGGGCCGCGTCACGGATCGCGGTCAGCGCGTGGACGAGGACCTGGTTCTCGTCCGTGTCGTAGGCCTTCATCGGCGACGCGCAAATGAAGACGTCGCTGGCGCCTGGGCTCGAGGCTCGTGCCGCGGCGGTCTCGCTCCACAGCACGGGCCCGCGCACCTCGCCCTTCGTGCGGATCGGGCTCGACTTCGTCGCGACCGCGAGCGATCGGACGATGACGTGCATCCGATCGAGCAGTTGGTCGGCCTCGCGCGAGGTGGCGAGGCGGGCGCCGACGAGTTGGCGTGCCGCCGTCGGGTGCAATCCGGTCAAGGCTTCCACCGCGCCGGTCGGATCGAACGGCCGCGCCAGCCTCGCCCACAGTTCGGTCGTCGAGTCGAATGTCAATGCCGGCCCCTCACGGCATCACGTCGACGCCGAGGACCTCCATGATCGTGCGCTGAGCCTCTTGCTGCTCCGGCGGGTCCAGCACTGCCGCGATCGTGCGGTACAGCGCCGAGGCGCGTGTGTCGTCCATGCCTTCGAACTGCGGAAGGAAGTACGCGTAGAAGGTCTCGTACAGGAGCCGTGACTCGGTTGGGTTGTCCGCCGCGCGGCGCGCCGCGAACTTCGCAGCATCGAGGTAGACCGCAGGTCCGAGATCGCGATAGGCGCGCAACGGCAGCAGTTGTCGTACGACTGCCCCCCTGCCCTCGAGCAGCCGGTGGAAGACGTCCTCGCTGGGTGAGGTGACCTCGACGAACGCGAACCGCCGCATGAGCGCGTAGGACATCTCGAACAGCAGGTTCTTGTCGAACACGTTCATCGTGGCCAAAATCCGCCATCGCGGCGGCACCCGGATGGGCTCGGTGTCCTGGGGAGGCTCGACGCCGTGGGGCACGATCGACAAGGACTTGGTCTGCCCGGCGCGCTTGAAAGGAAGCACGACCGGCTGCCCCGACAGGACGGTGAAGAGCTGGCCGAAGGCTCGATCGAAGTTCGACCGGTTGAGCTCGTCGATCACGAGCCACTGACCGGACTCGATCGCATCCACGAAGAGACCGGGGCGGTAGATGTACCCGTCGACTGTGGGCTGGAAGCCACCGATGGTCTCGAACGTGGTCCATTCAGTGGTCGCCGTGGTGGGGAGGTAGCCCGTGCAGAGCATCGCCTGCTGCCCCACGTCCGCCGACAGGTACGCGAGCGTCGTCTTCCCGGTGCCCGGCGGGCCCGTGAGCACGACGTGCTTGCCCGAGTCGATGGCGGCGACGAGCTGGTCGAGCACATGGGCCGGATACACCATGTCCAGTTCGTCGGCGGCCTTGGCCAGTTCGTCGGCGGTGAAACTCAGCATGGACTACTTACTTCGGCCGCGCCCCCCTGACCTTGAGCGCGGGGTGGGGAAGCGAGGTGCCGTTTCGGCGCCGGACGAGGTCGACGAACATGCGATAGGGGGTCTCGCCGACCATCTCGATGAGCTCGTCGCGGAGGCTCTCGTACACGGGTTCCTTGGCCACGAAGGCCTCGTGCGAGTCGGTGCACCACCAGTGGAAGTCGTCACCGCCTTCGCCCCAGTCACGGCGCTTCCACTCGCGGACCGTCGACGTGACGTGTCCGTACACGTCGGCGTCATCGATGCGCCGCAACGGCAACTGCCAGCACACCTCCGGCTTCCAGTCGAGCGGGCGCTGGCCACGGCGCAGGGCGGCTTGGTGCAGCGAGCAGCCCGGGCCGGTGGGGAAGCCGGGACGGTTGAGGAAGATGCACGCGCCCTGGATCATGCGGGTGACCGTCTCGCCGTCGGCATTGACCTTGATCGGGCCTCCCCGCCGTTCTGCCTGCTTCTTGAACTGCCACTCGGCGGGCGTCAGCTTCTTCGCCAGGCGCTCGATGCGTCGACTGTCGGCCTTGTCGGTGAAGTGCGCACCGTACGAGCAGCACCCCTGGACGAGCTCGGGCGCCGGTCCGGTCAGAACACCGGGACAACCGTCGCCGAAGATGCAGGCCCACGGGCTGGTCAGGAACGTGACGTCGAAGACCCACGTGCGCGCC
The DNA here is from genome assembly GCA_036257895.1 of Acidimicrobiales bacterium. Taxonomy (GTDB): domain Bacteria; phylum Actinomycetota; class Acidimicrobiia; order Acidimicrobiales; family JACDCH01; genus DATAES01. The sequence continues at coordinate 2,031 of DATAES010000138.1, read as the reverse complement.
TCATCGGGATCATCGAACGAGATCCACTCGTGCAGATCCTCGGGCGGGTGGTTCTTCACCGAGTGCACGTTAGTTGGGGGCAAGATGGATTCATGGGAGGCATCGGTCGTGTCGGCGGTGTGAGCGACGATACGCGCGCCGCGCTCCTGGCTGATCTACGTGCTGCGCTGTCGGATGACAGAGTTCGCGCCGAACCGCACGAGCTCGAGCTCTACGGACATGACGCGTCGATCGCGGACGGTGGTGACGCGGCAGTCGTGTGCTTCCCGTTGACGACCGCGGAGGTGCAAGCGTGCGTGAGGCTGGCGCGGCACCACGGCCGGCCGTTCACCGCGCGCGGTGCTGGTACCGGCCTCGCCGGCGGCGCGGTTCCGCTGGGTGGGCCCGTGGTGATCGTGACGACGAAGATGAACAGGGTCGTGTCGATCGACCCCGACGAACGCGTCGCGTGGGTCGAGCCGGGTGTGATCAACCTCGATCTCACGCGCGCGCTCGCGCCCTTCGGATTGCACTTCGCGCCCGATCCGTCGAGCCAGCAGGCGTGTTCGATCGGCGGGAACGTCGCCAACAACTCCGGCGGACCGCACTGTCTCGCCTACGGCGTCACGTCCGCGCATGTCCTCGCCATCGAGGCCGTGTTGCCCGACGGGTCGTCGGCGACTCTGGGTGGTCTCGAGCCCGAACCCGCCGGCTACGACCTGCGTGGTCTCTTTGTCGGCAGCGAAGGGACGCTCGGCATCGCTACGAGGGTCGCGGTGCGGCTCACGCCCGACCCGCCCGCGCTGCGAACGTTGCTGGTCGACTTCGCGTCGATGGACGACGCCGCCGAATGCGTGAGCGCCATCATCGCCGCAGGCCTGGTGCCCGCCGCGTTGGAGATGATGGCTGGCGACATGATCGACGCAGTCGAGGCATTCGTGCACGCCGGTTACCCGACTGACGCGGCGGCGGTGCTCCTCGTCGAGGTGGACGGCCTGCCGGCCTTCGTGGACGATGCCGTCGAGCGCATCCGTTCGATCAGCCGGGCACACGGTGCGCGCACGGTACGCGTTGCGGCCGACGAAGCTGAACGGCAGTTGCTGTGGAAGGGCCGCAAGTCTGCGTTCGGTGCGGTGTCTCGCATCGCGCCCGACTACTACCTGCACGACACGGTGGTCCCGCGCACACGGTTGGTCGAGGTGCTCCGCCGTGTCGACGAGATCGCGGCAGCGCGCGGTCTGCGGGTGCTGAACGTCTTCCACGCGGGCGACGGCAACCTGCACCCGCTGCTGTCGTTCGACGCACGCGAGCCTGGAGTACTCGAGCAGGTTCTCGCTGCCGGTGAGGAGATCGTGCTCGCCTCGATCGAAGCGGGTGGCGTTCTCTCGGGCGAGCACGGCATCGGGATCGAGAAGCGCGACCTGATGGGGCGCATGTTCTCGAGCGACGATCTCGACGCGCAGGCGCGAGTGCACGAGGTGTTCGATCCGGAGGGCGCCGCCAACCCCGGCAAGGTGCTGCCCGCGGGATCGCGTTGCGGTGAACTGGCGCGCATCCCGGAGGGTCTGTGGGTGTGACGCTCGTGGAGTTCGCCGCGGAGGTCGGGGGAGTCGACGGCGGGCCGGTCGTGGCTGTCGGTGGCCGGACGCAGTTCGGCATCGGAGGTGTGGTGGACGGCTCGGCCCGTGAGGTGCGGGCACCGGTCGGTGTCGTCGAGCACGAGCCTGCTGAGATGACCGTGCGCGTCAGGGCGGGGACGACCGTTGCCGCGCTCGACGACGCGCTGGGCAGGCATGGTCAGTGCGTCGCGATCCCCGCGAACGACGGTGCCACGGTCGGCGGCGTGCTCGCGGTCGGCCACAGTGGCATCCGCCGGCTCGGGTGGGGACCGGTGCGCGACGCGTTGCTCGAGGTTCGCTATGTGTCGGCCGACGGCGTGTTGATCAAAGGCGGCGGGCCGACGGTGAAGAACGTCAGCGGTTATGACATGCCCAGGCTGTTCGTGGGCTCGTTCGGAACGCTCGGGATCATCGCCGAGGTCGTGTTGCGCAC
>DATAES010000137.1:0-10552 GCA_036257895.1 Acidimicrobiales bacterium | reverse complement strand
CGTTTCCCCGAGGGGCCTGTCGCGATGGACGACGGCAGCGTCATCCTCGTCGAGATCGCGCGCGGCACGCTGACCAGGGTCGACGTCGAGACCGGCGACAAGGACGTGGTCGCCGAGACCGGCGGCGGACCGAATGGCGCGGCTGTCGGTCCCGACGGCGCGATGTACGTGTGCAACAACGGCGGGTGCTTCGATTGGCACGAGGTCATGGGAATGCTGTTCCCCGGCTCGCCACCGCCCGCGTCGTGGCCGGGCCGCGGGTCGATCCAGCGCGTCGACATTGCGAGCGGCAAGGTCGAGACCTTGTACGAGGAGTTCGAGGACGCGGAGGGCAACACGTTGCCGCTGCGCGCCCCCAACGACATCGTGTTCGACACTGCGGGCGGCTTCTGGTTCACGGATCACGGTGTCCGCGCGGGACGCAACAGCGACCGCACAGGCATCTACTACGCCAAGGCTGATGGCAGCTCGATCACGGAAGTGATCTTTCCCGTCGACGCGCCGAATGGCATCGGACTTTCACCGAGCGGCGATCGTCTCTACGTCGCGGAGACGCACACGTGCCGCGGTTGGGCATGGAACGTCCCTTCGGCCGGCACCGTGGAAGGTGCAAATCCGCTGGGCCCGAACGGTGGCGAGTTGCTCGTCGCACCGGCTGGCTACCAGTTCTTCGATTCGCTCGCAGTCGACGGTGACGGCTGGGTCTGCATCGCCACGCTCGCGAACGGGGGCATCACCTCGGTGTCGCCGGACGGCAGCAACGTCGAGCACACGCCCACTGACGACCCGCTCACCACGAACATCTGCTTCGGCGGACCCGGCCTTGGCACTGCGTACATCACGTGCTCGGGCTCGGGTCGTTTGCTCGCGACGGACTGGCCACGGCCGGGACTGCAACTCGCTTATCACGCGTGAGCGACGTCGATCCGGCCTGCCTTTGGCCCGGTCACGAGAGTCGGTCCGTCACGTTCGAGAACCCGACCGGGGAGCGAGCGGCCGGCGGCCGCGCCGCGGCGGGACGCAAAGGCGCACCGAATCGGGTGATCGCTCCCGGCGAGCGGGTCGTGCTCGCGGACCTCACGGGACCGGGGCGGATCACGCACATGTGGATGACGGTCACGCAGTTGCGCTCGTTGACGGGTTCGTCGCCGCGATTCCTGCGAGCGCAGCTACTCGAGATCTTCTATGACGATCTCTCCGAACCGTCGGTGAGCGTGCCCGCGCTCGATCTGTTCGGGGTCGTGCACGGTGTGCCCGCCTCGTACGCGTCGACGCTGACCGCGTGCAACGACGGCCTCGGCCTCGACGCTCGAATCCCGATGCCTTTCGATCGACGGATCAGGATCGAGTACGAGAACGCATTCGACGACATCGCTCTGCTCTATTTTCAAGTCGACGTGCTGCTCGGTCCGCAGCGCGACGACATCGGGTTGCTGCACGCCATGTTCACCCGGGAGAACCCGACGACGCCACAGCGCGATCTCGTGATCCTCGACGGGCTGCGCGGCCCCGGTCGCTTCCTCGGTCTGACCGGCGGCGTCCGTCCTTTCGACCGTCATTGGTGGGGCGAAGGCGAGATCAAGGTCTACTTCGACGGGGAGTCGACGCCGACCATCTGCGGCACCGGTACCGAGGACTACCTGGGCTCCGCGTGGGGACTCGCGGAGTTCGCCGCGCCCGAGTCGGGTGCGCCGCTCGTGGCCGGACCCCGTCGCGACCAGACCGGCGGCTGGTCGCTCGTGTCCTTCTATCGGTGGCACCTGTCCGATCCCATCGTGTACCGCGAGTCGATCGTGGTGACCCTGCAGCAGATCGGATCGGCCGTCTTCCGGAAAGGTGAGGAGCAAGCGCGCGCGTTGTTTCGAGAGGGCTTGACCACAGCCGGCGACGGATGGATCGAGGGCAACTTCGGCGCGCTCACCCTCTATGAACGAAGCGACGACTGGTGCACGACCGGCTTCGCGTACTGCCGCGATGCACAAGCTGTGCCACGGGTCGACGCTGCGGTCGCGACTGCGGATCTCGACGGCATCCCCGACGGGCACCTTCGGATGCAGCGGTGACCGACTAGTACCCTTGGCGCCCGATGCCTCGCCGGTTCTGGGTCGAGACCCTCGGCTGTCCCAAGAACCAGGTCGACTCCGACAAGCTCTCGGGCACACTCGTCGCGGACGGCCTGGTGCCGGCAGACGCGCCCGCCGACGCCGATCTCGTCGTCGTCAACACGTGCGCGTTCATCGAAGAGGCGCGGCAAGAGTCGATCGAGGCCATTCTGGGGATGGCAGACGAACGCAAGGAAGGCGCTCGGTTGGTGGTCACGGGCTGCCTGGCCGAACGAGCCGGCGCCGAACTCGCGAGCGCTCTGCCGGAGGTCGATGCGGTCGCGGGGTTCGCCGACGCGGTGCCGGTGTCGCTCGGCCACAAGCCCGTCGTGCCGGCGATGGACCTGTTGCGCCTTCCCCGGCCGAAGGCGACGAGGCCGTGGGCGTACGTCAAGGTCGCCGAGGGTTGCGATCGAGCCTGCGGCTTCTGCGCGATTCCGAGCTTCCGCGGCAAGCAGCGCTCACGGAGCATCGACGACATCCTCGACGAGGTGGATGCGCTCGGGGCGCGCGAGATCGTGCTCGTCGCGCAGGACCTCGCGAGCTACGGGCGCGACCAAGGCCGCGGCGAGCGCGCCATCGTTCCGCTCATCGAAGCGGTCGCGCCGCGGGTCGACCGCGTGCGCCTCCTGTATCTGTACCCGTCCGATCTGACCGATCGTCTGGAGAATGCGATCTGCGCCACAGGCGTCCCGTATTTCGACATGTCGTTGCAGCATGTTTCGGCGCCGCTTGTCCGGCGCATGCGCCGGTGGGGCGACGGTGATCGGTTCCTTCGTCGCATCGCACGCATCCGTCGTCACGAACCAGCCGCGGCATTCCGGTCCAACTTCATCGTCGGCTACCCGGGCGAAACCGAAGACGACCACGACGCGCTCCTCGCCTTCATCGACGCGGCGCAGCTCGACTGGTGCGGATTCTTCGCCTTCTCCGAGGAAGAAGGGACATACGCCGCGAAGCTCGACGGCAAGGTCGACCGAGGCCTCGTCGACGAGCGGCTGGCCGAGCTGCGGGAGCGTCAAGAGGCGATCACGTGGGCCAGACGTGACGAACTGGTCGGTACGCGAGTCGAAGTCCTCGTGGACGAGCCGGGCGTGGGGCGGAGCCATCGCGAGGCGCCGGAGATCGATGGTGTGATCCTCGTGCCCGACTCACTGAAACCCGGCACGTTCGCGTCGCTGACCGTCACCGCCGCGCTCGGCCCGGATCTCACGGCCGACTGATGGCTGTCTACGAGCAGTCGTTCGGTCCCTCTGCGCTCGCCACCCCGGCGAACGCCGTGACGATCACCCGCTTGCTGCTCGCCATCCCGCTGCTGATGCTCATCGTGGATCACCCGTCGTCCTGGCCCGCGGTCGCGCTGTGGATCATCCTCTGCGTCACCGACGGCATCGACGGCTATCTGGCTCGACGCCAAGGGACCACGAGGTCCGGCGCGTTCCTCGATCCTTTGGCGGACAAGGTGCTCGTGCTCGGTGCCATGATCGCGTTGGTCGCGGCGGGCCAGTTCTGGTGGCTCCCGGTGGCGATCATCTTCGTGCGCGAGATCGTGATCAGCGTGTTCCGCAGCTTCTGGGGGCGGCGCGGTCTCGCGGTGCCCGCGACGCAATGGGCGAAGGTGAAAACCGTGGTGCAAGAGGTCGCAGTCGGCTTCGCGTTGCTGCCTCTGACCGCTGACCATCCATGGATCGCCGACACCGCGTTGTGGGCCGCGGTCGTGCTCACCCTCGCGACCGGCATCCGTTACGTGCAGGCCGGCAGTCGCGCGACGCGCATCACCGGCTCGTCGTAGGTCTTTCTGTGCGCTGCGAGGTCGTGGCCGTCGGTACCGAGCTGCTGCTCGGCCAGATCGTTGACACCAACTCCGCGTGGATCGGCGAGCAGCTCGCGCTCGCAGGCATGGACGTGAACTACGGGAGCACCGTCGGCGACAACCTCGAGCGGATCGTCAGCGCGTTGGAGATCGCGTTGGATCGCAATGACGCCGTCGTCGTGTGCGGCGGCCTCGGTCCGACGCAGGATGACATCACCCGTGACGCGATCGCGCGGGTCATGGGTGTGCCTCTCGAGCTCGATGACGACGTGGCCGCGCGGATCGAGCAGATGTTCGCCTCGCGCGGGCGGGTGATGGCTGCGAACAACATGCGCCAAGCCGAGGTGCCCGTGGGCGCGAGGGCAATCCACGATCCGCAGCCGGGGACGGCGCCGGGCTTGATCTGCCCGATCGGCGAGAAGGTGATCTACGCGGTACCGGGGGTTCCGCACGAGATGCGCACGATCGTGTCCGCTGCGGTCGTACCCGACCTTCGCGCGCGATCGGGAGAGCCGTCGGTGATCATGAGTCGGGTACTGCGCACGTGGGGCGAGAGTGAGTCGAGGCTCGCCGAGCTCCTGAGTCACCGGATCGAACGGCTCGATCGCACCGGCAATCCGACACTGGCGTTTCTCGCGAGCGGGATCGAGGGCTTGAAGGTCCGGATCACTGCGAAAGCCGGCGACGAGTCGAGCGCGCTCGACCTGCTGTCGGCGGAGGAAGCCGAACTGCGGTTGCTGTTGGGCCAACTCGTGTTCGGCGTCGACGACGAGAACATGGAACAGGCGGTGGGCGCGCTGCTCGACGCGCACGGCTTGACGCTCGGGCTGGCCGAGTCGATCACCGGTGGCCTCATGGGCGCGCGGCTCACAGATGCCATCGGCGCGAGCAACTTCTTCCAGGGCTCGATCGTGAGCTACGACTCCGAGGTGAAGTTCGCGGTGCTCGGTGTGCCCCGGGGCCCGGTGGTCTCCGCTCGTGCGGCCGAGGCGATGGCGTCGGGGGCAAGAAGCGTGCTTGGAGCAGACGTCGGGCTTGCCGTCACCGGTGTCGCGGGACCGGCCGAGCAGGACGGCCAACCCGTGGGCACCGTGTTCATTGGAATGGCGATCGACAACGACGTCGAAGCTGTCGAGCTGCACCTACCGGGCGATCGCAGGCGCATCCGCGAGTTCACGACGATCTCGGCGCTCGACCTGCTGCGCCGGCGGTTGCTCGCTCGCGGCGGCTGAGGCGGGTGACGCGGCTCGGTGCGGCTGTTCGTCGCGGTCTGGCCGGACGACGCGGTGGTGGATCAGCTCGCGGGGTTGGACCGGCCGGTGATCGACGGGGTCCGCTGGACATCCCGGGACGAGTGGCACATCACGTTGCGGTTCTTGGGGGAGGTCGACGACGCGTCGACCATCGAGGTGGCATTGCAGCACGCGGCTGCGCGGGCACAACCGGTGCGGGCAGGCGTCGGACCGTGTGTCGAGCGCGTCGGCAACATGCTGTGGGCGCCGGTGTCGGGACTCGACGACGTGGCCCGTTGCGTCGTTTCCGGCACTGCGTCGATCGGCGCGGCCCCGGACGACCGCCCCTTCCGAGGCCACGTCACACTGGCGCGACAGCGCTCACGCAAGAAGGGCTCGGCGTTGCGCGCCGCACAAGGCCAGCCATTGTCTGGCGCGTGGGAAGTCGGCGAGATGGAGCTCGTGTGCAGCCACCTCGGACCGGGTGGACCGCGCTACGAGACGATCGCGCGTGTGCCGCTCGGGCTGCCTGACTGAAGGGCTCGTTCCACAAAGGAGCCGCAGTTCGCAACAGTGCGGGTCTCTACCTGTGGGCGCTCTTCTTCAGAGCTTTGCGAAACGAGCTCTAAGCGGCCTGGGGCTGTCGCACGAGCTCGTCCGAGTCGTCGGCCGCGGTGGAGGTTTCACGCAATGAGGTGAGGAAGTGCTCCCACCGGACTCGGCGGGCAAGCCATTCCAGTGCCTCGTCCCGCTCGTTCGCTGCAGTCGCGCGCTCGATCGTCGTGGTGTCGGTCATGTATCCAGTTTCGGCACCGCGCTTGGGAAATCAACCGCTTGTGACCAACTTCACGAGATGCTCGCCTGGGGCGGCGAGGCGACCGAAATGCTTGAGCGAACAGTTGTTCGGAACTACGCTCATGTCATTCGTCCCGAGCTTCACTGTCACACCCCCTGGGGATGATGGCCCAGACCTCGTCGCTGCGTCTCCGCTGCTCTGCACCGGCCGCAGCCCAGCAACCGAACGCCTGACACGGCGAAGCAGCAAAGGAGACAGCGGTGGAGCGAGACAAGGCCTTGGAGATGGCGCTCAGTCAGATCGAAAAGCAGTACGGCAAGGGCTCGGTCATGAAGATGAGCGACAAGGGCGAGATGAGCATCGAGGCCATCGGCACCGGTGCACTGGCCCTCGACCTCGCGCTCGGTGTGGGCGGCCTGCCTCGGGGCCGGGTCGTCGAGATCTACGGCCCGGAGTCGTCGGGCAAGTCGACACTCGCCATGCACGTCGTGGCCGAGGCGCAGCGCAACGGTGGCATCTGCGCCTACATCGACGCCGAGCACGCAATGGATCCGGTGTACGCCAAGGCCATCGGGGTCGACATCGACGAGCTGTTGATCTCGCAGCCCGACACCGGTGAGCAGGCGCTCGAGATCACCGACATGTTGGTGCGCTCCGGTGCGATCGACGTCGTGGTGATCGACTCGGTCGCTGCCCTCACGCCGCGCGCAGAGATCGAGGGCGAGATGGGTGACACCCACGTCGGGCTCCAGGCGCGCCTCATGTCGCAGGCGCTGCGCAAGCTGACTGCCAACCTCAACCGCACGAACACCATCTGCCTCTTCATCAACCAGCTGCGAGAGAAGATCGGAGTCATGTTCGGTTCTCCCGAGACCACCCCTGGCGGGCGGGCACTGAAGTTCTATTCGTCGGTGCGGCTCGACATCCGGCGCATCGAGTCGATCAAGGACGGCGTCGAGGTGGTCGGCAACCGCACGCGTGTCAAGGTCGTGAAGAACAAGGTGGCACCGCCGTTCCGCCAGGCGGAGTTCGACATCATGTACGGCAAGGGCATCAGCCGCGAGGGCTCGCTCCTCGACGTCGGTGTCGACCTCGGCTTCATCAAGAAGTCGGGCGCCTGGTTCACCTACGAGGGCGAACAGCTCGGCCAGGGCCGCGAGAACGCGAAGAGCTTCCTCGCCGACAACGCTGAGATCATGGTCGAGATCTCCGAGCGCATCCGGGTGCAGGTGGGTATCCAGCCGGCCGGTGACGCACCGGCGCTCGAGATCGTGGACAGGTCCGAAGACGAGCCGATCACACTCGACGAGTGACTCTTCGGCGAATCACTCCCTCGTCGCTTGTTGCCTCCCCGGGGGCGAGGGGGTGAATCGCCCGCTGCGCATACGTGGCGGCGGCTTGCTGCCCGACGCGAACAACGGACACCGCCGGAACCCCGCCTAACCTGAGCGGGGATGGCCCGCAAGTATCTGCTCCGGACCTACGGGTGCCAGATGAACGAGCACGACTCCGAGCGCATCGCGGGCCTTCTCGAAGCAGACGGCATGGAGGCAGCCGTGGGCCTCGACGAGGCGGACGTAGTCGTCCTCAACACGTGCTGTATCCGCGAGAACGCCGACAACAAGTTGTACGGAAACCTCGGGCACCTGAAGTCGGTCAAGCGGGCGCGCCCCGATCTGCAGATCGTGGTGGCCGGCTGCCTCGCCCAGAAGGATCGTGACCTCGTCCGCGAACGCGCCCCGCACGTCGACGTGGTACTCGGCACGCACAACGTCCACCGTGCGGCCGCGCTCGTCGACGCAGCGCGACGGGCCGGTCCGATCACCGAGATCTTCGAGGCCACGGACCCAGAGGACGCCGATGCGTTCCCGTCCGCCCTGCCCGTTCGTCGGGAGGTCCCGTACGCCGCGTGGGTCACGATCCAGATCGGCTGCGACAACCGCTGTGCGTTCTGCATCGTGCCGTCGGTCCGCGGTAAGGAGATCTCGCGTCCCCTCGAGGAAATCGTGCAGGAGGTGGAACGACTGGCGGCCGACGGTGTGGTCGAGATCACCCTGCTGGGCCAGAACGTCAACTCGTACGGTCGAGACCTGACGAAGCGCCGTCCCTTGTTCGCCGAGTTGCTCCGGACGATCGGCACCGTCGCCGGCATCCATCGCGTCCGCTTCACCAGCCCGCACCCGAAGGACCTTCGCGTCGAGACCATCGCGGCGATGGCCGAGACGCCGGCTGTGTGCGAGCACCTGCATCTCCCGCTCCAGGCCGGATCGGATCGCACGCTGGCAGCGATGCACCGGGGCTACACGGGCGATCGGTACCTCGAGCGGCTGACGCGCGCCCGTGCCGACATCGCCGACCTCGCTGTCACGACCGATCTCATCGTCGGCTTCCCGGGTGAGACGACGGATGACTTCGAGCGCACCCTCGATGTCGTTGCCGTCGCCGAGTACGACAGCGCGTACACCTTCGTCTTCTCACCTCGCCCCGGCACCGAGGCTGCCGACCGTGTCGATGACTTCGTCCCCGAGGACGAGGTGGCCGAACGCTTCGAACGTCTCCGCGTCGTGGTCGAGCGCAGCGCCCTGGCGAAACACCGCGCCCGCATCGGTCGCATCGAGGAAGTGCTGGTCGAAGGGCCGAGCAAGAAAGATCCGTCGGTCACCACTGGTCGGACTCGTCAGAACAAGCTCGTGCACTTCGCGCTCCACGATGCTGCGCCCTTGCGTCCGGGTACGTTCGCCGACGTGCGGATCACGGAGGCGGGCCCGCACCACATGCGCGGCGAGCTCGTAGCGGTGACAGCCTCACCCCGGCATCGCACTCGGATCCCGGTCCTTGCCGGTTGAGCAACACCGCGGTACGGACGGCGCTGTTCATCCCGCTGTTCGACGAACTGTCCGAACCGAGTGTCGCCATCGACATCGCCGTGGTCGCCGAGGCCGCCGGCTGGGACGGCGTGTTCGTGTGGGACCACATGATGTACCGGCCGCCGGTCGAACGCATCGCCGATCCGTGGACGGTTATGGCTGCCATGGCGCACGCCACCGATCGCGTCGTGCTGGGTCCGATGGTGACGCCGATCGCCCGCCGTCGTGTGCAGGTGCTGGCGCGACAGACGGCGACGCTCGATCGTCTGAGCAACGGCCGGCTCGTCTTCGGTGTCGGGCTCGGCGGCGACCCGGGTGGTGAGCTGTCGCTCTTCGATGAGGAGATGGACGCTCAGGTGCGCGCCCAGCTGCTCGACGACGGGCTCGAGCACATCGACCGTTGGTGGCGAGGCGAGGAGACGAACGGCGTGCAGTTGCTGCCGCAACCCGTCCAGCAGCCGCGAATCCCGATCTGGGTGGCGTCACGCTTTCCGAACCGCGCACCGGTCCGGCGGGCGGCTCGGTGGGATGGTTGGTTCCCCATCGGGCTCACGTCGCCCGACGACCTCGTCGAGCAGCTCGCCTACGCACAACAACACCGCGTTGCAGATGCGGGACCGTGGGACGTCGCGGTGCAAGGTCTCTACGACGAAGATCCGGCGCCCTGGGTTGGAGCCGGCGCGACGTGGTGGCTCGTGCGCTTCGAGCCATTCGGCTTGCCGGCTGCGCATGTGCTCGAGGTCGCTGAAGCGGGTCCGCCCACACGATGACCGAACGTCACGTGGCCGTGGTCGGCACGACTGCGTCGGGCAAGTCTGCGCTGGCGTTGGCCCTCGCACACCGACGCCGCGACCTCGAGATCGTCTCCATCGATTCGATGCAGGTGTACCGCGGCATGGACATCGGCACGGCGAAGCCGACGCTCGAAGAGCGAGCCGAGGTTCCCCATCACCTCATCGACGTGGTCGAGCCGGACGAGGACTTCACTGTGGCGCGGTTCCAACGTCTGTTCGTCGACGTGCTCGCGGCGATCGAGGCACGTGGTCACCGCGCGCTCCTCGTCGGCGGCACGGGTCTCTACCTGCGCGCTGCCATCGACGGGCTCGTCATCCCCGGGCGGTATCCGGACGCACGGCGCGAGCTCGACGGCGAACCGACCGGTGTGCTGCACGAGCGACTGCTCGCGCTCGACCCGATCGGCGCGACGCGGGTCACGGCGACGAACCGGCGCCGCATCGTGCGGGCGCTCGAGGTCACGCTCGGCAGCGGGCGGCCGTTCTCGTCGTTCGGTCCGGGACTCGAGGCGTATCCGCCAACGGCGTTCCGGCTCGTCGGCATCGCGCTGCCACCGAACGTGGTCGCCGCCCGCGTCGAGGCGCGCTACCACCGGCAGATCGCCGACGGCTTCGTCGACGAAGTCCGTCGCTTGCTGGCGCGGCCACGAGGGCTGTCGCGGACTGCGGCCCAGGCTCTCGGGTACAAGGAGTTGGCCGCGCATCTCGCGGGACGGATGACGCTGGAGGAGGCCCTCGACCAAGCCGTGCGCCGCACGAGGCAGTTCGCCCGTAGGCAGCGGGCCTGGTTCCGCCGTGATCCGCGCATCGAATGGCTCCACGTCGAGTCGGATCCTTCCGAGGCGCGGACGGCACTCGAGCAAATCGTGTCGGGCGCGGTGCCGTGACGGGCACACTTGAGATGCGATGCGGCTGACCAAGCACCACGGCCTCGGCAACGACTTCCTC
>DATAES010000136.1:0-3230 GCA_036257895.1 Acidimicrobiales bacterium | reverse complement strand
AATCACGCCTCAGCGAACGTGGCCTGCAAGCTCGGCTTCGTCTTCTGGAAGCAGGCGGTCGTGGACGACTACCTCGACGACCTCCACCGCCTGCGCGTCGGCTAGCGCCTACCGCCATGTGGCACGACATCGGGATCATTTCGAACGGTGCTCGGATATGCCAGTACCGGAAATTTGCCTCCGACATTCGCGTTGCGGACACGAGCCTGGATCCGTGAGGTCTGCTCGCCAGCGTCCTCGGAGAGACTGAACGCCTCATCTCTGGTAACGATGTAGCGCAGCCGAGCGACGGAGGATACGGCTGCTGTGAAGAAGCATCTCGCAATGTTCGCCATTGTGTTGGTTGGACTGTTCAGCGGCGGGACCGCGTTGGCGTTGACCGCGGACTCCACGGGGCCCGCGTCCACCGATTCAAGCTCCACGCAGTCGTCGAGCAGCTCGACGCCCGACTCGACGGACAGCCCATCGACCTCGTCGACTTCATCGACCGAGTCCACCTCATCGACGGAGTCGACCGAAGGCTCGTCCTCGACGGAGTCAGAGTCCTCCGACCCGGAGACGAGTGAAAGCACTTCCACGGAGTCGGACTCGAGCGAGAGTGCAGACGACAACGAGTCAGACAACAAGTCCGACAAGTCCGACAAGCAGAGTCGGCACCCCGCCAACCACGGCGCGGACGTGTCGAGTGCAGCGCACTCGTGCCCGAAGGGACCACACGGCGTTCATGGCAAGTGTGTGAGCGCGGTGGCACACAGCCACTGAGTCGTCGCGGGCTCAGGGTCGCCTGTATCGAACGGCCCAGATCAGCGCACCCGCTGCGAGCACGCCGGTGCCGGCCACGACCGAGGCGATGGGCAGGGTGAACGCGAGGGTGATGCAGCCGACCACACCGGCGGCACAGAGCGCCCGCGGCCAGCGACGTTGCTGCGACGGAAGCGTCCAGGCGGAGACGTTGGTGATGGCGTAGTACGCGAGGACGCAGAAAGCACTGAAGCCGATAGCGCCGCGAAGATCAGTCAGGGTCACGAGCAGTGCGATGAGCCCGCCGGCGGCGAGCACCGCTCGGTGCGGGACCTCGTGGGTGGGGTGGACGGCGTCGAACCATCTTGGAAACTGGTGATCGGCGGCCATGGCGAACGCGGTGCGACTGACGCCGGCGATGAGCGACAGCAGGACACCGAGCGCGGCGATGGCGCCGCCGATGCGCACGACAGGGACGAGCACGTCGAGGTTGCCTGCGCGCACGGCGGTGGCAAGCGGTGCGTCGGACTGCGCCAGCGCGTCGGGTCCGACGGCGGCGACCGCACTGAGGGCGACGACGGCGTAGACGGCGAGCGTGATCCCGAGCGCGCGGGGGATGGCCTTCGGGATCGTGCGGGCCGGGTCGTCGACCTCTTCGCCGAGGGTCGCGATGCGCGCGTACCCCGCGAACGCGAAGAACAGCAGCCCGGCGGACTGCAGGATTCCATCGACACCTCGCGCGCCCAGGTCGCCAAAGTGGTCAGCACTCGCGGTCCCGCCGAACGTCGCGCCGGCCACGACGAGCGCGAGAGCGGCGAGGACGATGCCGACGATGATCCGAGTGAGCGCGGCGGTCTTGCGCACGCCGACGTAGTTGACGGCCGTGAGCGCGAGTACTGCAGCGACGGCGATCGGCCGCTGCCACGTCGGCGCGGCGTAGGCGCCAACGGTGAGGGCAATCGCGGCGCAGCTGGCGGTCTTGCCCACGACGAAGCCCCACCCCGCCAGATGACCCCAGAACGGACCGAGCCGTTCGCGTCCGTAGACATAGGTGCCACCGGACGACGGATACACGGCGGCGAGCGCAGCAGATGAAGTGGCGTTGCAGTACGCCACCGCCGCGGCGAGCGCCAGACCGACGAGCAGTCCCGACCCTGCAGCCGCGGCGGCCGGACCAACGGCGGCGAACACACCGGCGCCGATCATCGAACCGAGTCCGATCACGACGGCGTCGCCGAGACCGAGCCGGCGCGCCAGCCGGCTCGGCGCGTCGCTCACGTCACTCGTCGTACTTCACGAGCTGGATCTCGATTCCGCCGCGCTCCTTCAGGAACGACGTGTACATGCGGGCGAAGTCGCGTTGCTGGGGCGGCTCGCTGGTTTCCATCCCGGCCTCGACGAGGCTTTCGTGCGCGCCGTCTACGTCGTCGGCACAGAACCCCAGGTGGCGGAAGTGGACCTGCGAGTCGTCGGAGCGGCTCAGCTCGATCTTCAGGCCCGATGCGGGGTCGGCGACGATGGCGAAGAAGTCGGTGCGGCCTTCGACGATCATGCCGAAGTCGCTCGCCAAGCGATCCACCTGTGCATCCAAGTCGGGAACCGTCAGCGCGATGTGGTCGATGCCAGGCGTAATCATTCCGATCACGATGCGGCCGCCGGTTGGAACAGCTCGATCAGGTTTCCGGAGGGGTCGACGGCGAGAACTTGTGCGCCGCCTGGTCCCGTGACGACCTCGTTGCGGAAACGAACCCCCTCTTCGGTCAGGCGGGCAATCTCGCGGTCGAGGTCGTCGACGATCAGGTGGATCCGGTTCCAACCTCCTGGGCCCGGGCGTTCGCCATCCGTCATCGCCCTGCCGGCGGAGCTCTGCGGGCCGGACAGCAAGAGCCGCAAGTTGCCTCGCGTGACATCCGCAAACGCAGGGCTCGAGATACCGACGGTGAAGCCGAAGTGACGGCTGTAGAAGTCGACGCACGCGGCTACGTCGTCGACCAGATATCGCACGTTCACAGTGTCAGCGTCAGACACGGTTCTTCCTTTCCAGTGGTCGGGTCCTGAGGTCAGCAAGCAACAGCGCCACACGGATTTCGATCTCGTCGGCGACGCGTTGGAACGCGGGGTACGCCGCCTTGTCGCTGTCGCCTGCGACGGCGGGATCGGCGATGCTCCAGTGCGCGGCGATCGGCGCCCCTGGGAACTCGGGGCAGATCTCGCGCACCTTGTCGCAGAGCGTGATGACCCGGTCGAATCGAGTGCGGGTGAAGCGCGTCAGCGATTTCGTGGGGCGGCCGGAGATGTCGACACCGCGCTCCGCCATGACGCGCACCGCGTTCGGATGCAGGGGCTTCGGATGGCTGCCAGCACTGCGTGCTTCGACGGTCCCCGCCGATCGGTGTTCGACAAGGGCTTCGGCGATCTGGGAGCGGGCACTGTTGCCGGTGCAGAGAAACAGCAGTCGCGGGCGAGCGCGGCGCCGCTCGACGGCGTCT
>DATAES010000135.1:0-23550 GCA_036257895.1 Acidimicrobiales bacterium | reverse complement strand
CGCGCCACGGGGCGGCGGTCCCGTGACCGCGACGACACCGAGTACGCCTCCGTCGATCTCCCCCCTCGTGCGTCGCTGCGGCCGGGGATCGATCGTGTAGCGGTTGTTCGAGACCAAGACGAGCACAGCGGTGTCGTGGGCCCGGCCGTCGGGACCGACGAATCGGAGGTCGAACGGCTCGGCGTCCGGTCCGAGCACGTCGGGCAACGTCTCGACGACCGTGCGGACCTTGTGCGCCCGGTACGCGGGCGACTGCACGACGGCGCCGTACACGCCCATGGCCACGTTGTTCACGAAGACACGGCCGTTGACCTGTCCGAGGTCGATGCGCCGTTCGTCTCCTGCGGTGAACGCGTCGAGCGCGCTCACGACGTCGTTGCGGTCGACGCCGAGGTCGAGGGCGAAGTGGTTGCGCGTGCCGGCGGGAACGCACACGTACGGAATGTCGTGCTCGGCCGCCACCCCGGCCACCAGCGCTTGTGAGCCGTCACCACCCGCCATGCCGAGCGCGTCGGCCCCGTTGCCGATGGCCGCAGCGGCGAGTGCCGCGAGGTCGTCGCCAGGTTCGAACTGGATGGCCTCGATGTCTCGGGCCTGGCACTCCGTCACGAGATCGTTGCGCACCGCCTTGCCGCCACCCGATCTCGCGTTGACGATCAGCACCGGGTGGACCGGCGGCGAGATCATGACGCCAGATTGACGTCGGGTGCGATCGCTTCGAGGTGGTGCGCGGTCGTCTCGAGGTGTCGGGTCAACAGGTCGATGGCGCGGTCGGCGTCGCGCGCCAACGCGGCTTCGAAGATCCCCCGGTGCTCGTCATCGACGTGCTCGCGAGTGGGATGGTGCGGCAGGTTGCTCGACCACATGCGGTACAGCTCGGCCGCGTCGTACAGCTGACGCCGAAGCCGTTCGAGGATCGGACTGCCGGCCGCAGCGGTGAGTGCCGCGTGGAAACCGCTGTGCGCGGTCAGCCACTCGAGGTTCCCGGTTCCGTCCTCGAAGTACGTCGGCGTGACTGAAAGCCGGTGGTGGGCGGCGACGAGATCGGCTTCCCAGGAGACGTCGCCCTTCGCGATCGACTCGCACAGCGCAAGGCTCTCGAGCTGGACGCGGACCCACGTGAGGTCCTGGAGGTGCTCGATCGAGAGCGGCCGGACCCGAAAGCCGCGCTGTGGCGTCGCTTCGATGAGGTCCTCGCTGGCGAGGCGGGTCACCGCTTCACGGACGACGCTCAGGCTGACGCCGTGCTCCTCGGCAAGGTCGTTGAGCTGGACGCGCGAGGCCGGGAGCCGGCGGCCGAACAGGATGTCGGCGCGTAGCGCGTCGTAGACGTCTTCGGCCAGTGATCGTCCTCGCCGTTCACGAGCCATGCGTCAACCGTACCGCAGGAAAATCGATTTCACGGGGCAGTGATCTCGCTGCGCAGGCCGCGCAGCAGCGGCGTGATGTCCGACGGCGTTGCTGCCGTCCCGAACACGGCGAAGTCGGGTCGTTGCAGCACCGCGACGGCGATGTGGTCGGCGAGCCAGGTGCGGTAGGCGCCGTCCGCGTCGACGAGCCTGCTGTCGCCGCAACCGAGGGTGACCACCCGCCCGCCGATGCTGGCGAACCAGTCGCCCGTGTCCCGGTCGATGTTTGGGTCCGTGGTCGTGATGAGCCGGAACCCCGCACCGACCGCGTCGTCGAACCGCGTGCGGCCGGCCGGACCGTCGACCAGTCCCTGGGTGAAGAGTTCACCCGCGCCCGGCGATCCCGGGAGCACGACGCCGTCAGTGATGGGAGGGAACGGCGGGACGTCGGTGACGCTGCCGTCGTAGGTGGCGAGAAAGGCCTCGTCCCGGGCCGCCGCTTCGTCCAGGTCGGCGACGCAGATCAGCTTGCCCATGTCCATCGCGAGCTCGATGACCGCCTCGGCGTGGGGGCCTCGTTCGCGGCCGTACGTGTCGAGCAGCGCGTCCGGCGCCAAGCCCCGGACGACGAGGTCGAGTTTCCACGCCAGGTTCGCCGCGTCGCGAAGTCCGGTGCACAAACCCTGGCCGGCGAAGGGGGGCGTTTGGTGCGCGGCGTCGCCCGCGAGCAGGACGCGGCCGCGGCGCCACTGCTCGACCCACCGGGCCTGGAACCGGTAGACCGCGTGCTTCTCGAGCACGGCGGTGTCCGGGCGGGCGTCCCACGGCTCGAGGAGCCGCCATGCGGTCGCCTCGTCGTTGAGGAACTCGATCGACTCGCCCGGGAGAGCCATGAACTCCCAGCGGCGCCGTCCTGGTCCGCCTGACACCACGGTGGTCGGACGGGCCGGGTCGCAGATCTGGACGTTGAGCGGGTCGAACACTCGGGGCTCGTTGAAGACGACGTCGACGACCAACCAGTCGTAGAAGAAGGCGCGGTCCGTGATCGGAATACCGGTCCGTTCGCGGATGGTGCTGTTGGCGCCGTCACAACCGACCACGTAGCGGGCTCGCACCGTGTCACCGCCCTCGAGGTGCACGACGACCTGGTCGCCGTCATCGACGAGATCGGTGACCGACGCGCCCCGCCGCACCGTGATTTCGGGTAGCTCGTCGACGCGGTCGAACAGGATTGCTTCGAGGTCGGGTTGCGAGAACATCGACGACTGCGGCCAGCCGGACAGACCGTTGCCGATCCGGCCGAAGCGGATGAGCGGGCGCCGCTCGGCGTTCTGGAATTCGTAGATCTCCGCCGGCTCGACGATCTTCGAGCACTGCTCGGCGACGCCGCACGCTTGCAGGATCCGCGCCGCTTCATGGTCGTAGTGCACGGCCCGTGGTAGCGGGTAGGGCTTCAGGTGCCGTTCGAGGACGAGCACCCGGCGACCGAGTTGCCCGAGCAGGATCGACAGTGCGGCACCGACCGGCCCGTACCCCACGATCGCGACGTCGAAGGTCTCTTTGTCATCCATGTCGCCCCCGTTCATCTCCTCACACCCGTTGGGCTGTGAGCTCGCCCTTTTCGTACTGCGTGCGCAACGTCTTCTTGTCGAACTTGCCGACCGACGTCTTCGGGATCCCGTCGACGAACGCCCAGTTGTCCGGCACCTGCCACTTCGCGACCCGGTCGGCCAGGAACTCCTTCAGGTCCTTCGGGTCGACGTCCGCGTCGGCGACCACGCAGGCGAGCGGCCGCTCGTCCCAGCGTTGGTCGGGGATGCCGACGACCGCGGCCTCCACGACGGCGGGATGGCCCATCAGCGCGTTCTCGAGCTCCACGGAGCTGATCCACTCGCCGCCCGACTTGATGACGTCCTTGGCCCGATCGGTGATCTGCAGGTAGCCGTTCGCGGTCATCGTGCCGACGTCACCGGTGCGCAGCCAACCGTCATGGAACTTCTCCGGCGCGGGGTCACGCCAATACGACGTCGTCACCCACGGTCCGCGCACCTCGATCTCCCCGACCGACTCGCCGTCCCAGGCGAGCTCGTGGCCGTCTTCGTCGACGATGCGCAGCTCGACGCCCGGCACCACGCGGCCGGTCTTCGCTCGCCAGTCCATCTCCTCGGCCGTCCCCGGCCGGGCGTCGGCGGGAGGATGGCCGACTGCTCCGACTGGGGACGTCTCGGTCATGCCCCAACCCTGGATCAGCCGGAGACCGTCGCGCTCCTGGAACCGCTCCATGAGCGACCGGGGAAGGGCAGACCCGCCGCACACGACCACGCGTAGCGAGGACAGGTCGATCTCGTGGTCGTTCCCGTAGCGAAACACGTCGGCCCACACCGTCGGGACAGCCGACGAGACGGTCGGCCGCTCCGCGGCGATGAACCGGCACAGCGGCTCGGCCTGCAGGAACCGACCCGGCATCAGCAACGACGCGCCGGACAGGAACGCGACGTAGGGCAGCCCCCATCCGCTCGCGTGGAACTGCGGGACGATAGCGAGGATGCGGTCGGACGCGTCGGCGCCGATGACGGCCGGCGTGCATCCGGTGATCGAGTGCAGGTACGTCGAGCGGTGGGAGTACACCACACCCTTCGGGTCGCCCGTCGTGCCGCTCGTGTAGCACATGGCCGCAGCCGCGTTCTCGTCGGGCTCGGTGTATTCGAAGCCCGGTGACTCGGCGGCGAGGAGCTCCTCGTAGCGGTACACCGGCCGGCCAGTCGCCTCGAGCGCGGCCGCATCGCCGTCGCCCACGACGATCCACGCCTCGACGCTCGTGAGCTCGCTGGCCACGGCGCCGATGACCGGCAGCAACGACTCGTCGACGATCACGACGCGGTCGCCGGCGTGGTTGGTGACGTACACGAGCTGCTCGTGCGAGAGCCGGATGTTCAGCGTGTGGAGCACGGCGCCCATGCACGGAACCGCGAAGTACGCCTCGAGATGCTCCTGGTCGTTCCACATGAAGGTGCCGACGGCGTCGCCCGGCTGGATGCCGAGGCGGGTGAGCGCGGCGGCGAGCCGGTCGGCGTTGTCGGCCACCTCGCCGTAGGGCGCGCGGCGCACGCCGTCACCGGTGAACGTCGCGCATTCGGATGTGGCGTGGATGCGGCGGCCATGGCGGAGGATGGCGTTGATGGTGAGCGGGAAGTCGCTCATCGTCGAGCGGATCATGCGGTTGTCCTTTCCGGGTCGTCGGCGCCGAAGTAGCTCTCGTGCAGCAAGGTCGTGTCGTCCTGGAGCGCGGCCGCCGTACCGGTCAGTGCGATCGATCCGTGGCTCAGGACGTAGGCCCGTTCCGCGATGGCGAGGCCGAGGTGTGCGTGCTGCTCCACGAGCAGCACGGCGGCACCGGTTTCGTCGGCGACGGCCCGCACGGTCGGCAGGAGACGCTGCACTGCGATCGGCGCGAGCCCGAAGCTCAGTTCGTCGATGAGCAACAGGCGCGGCTTGCGTGCCAGCGCGCGGGCGATGGCGAGCATCTGCTGTTGCCCGCCCGACAGCAGACCGGCCGGTGTACCGAGTCGCGACCGCAGTTCCGGGAAGAGGTCGAGCGCGTCGGTCGCGTGACGACGGCGCGCCAGCTGCAGGTTCTCGCGCACAGTCAGCTTCGGGAACAGACCGCGGTCGTCGGGAATCGACACGACGCCGTGGCGGGCGATGCGGGGTGCCGGCCACCGGTCGATGCACACACCGTCGAGCCGGACCTGGCCGCGGATCGCAGGGAGTACGCCGGCGATCGTGAGCAGCGTCGTGGTCTTGCCCGCGCCGTTGGCGCCGAGCAGGGCGACGACCTCGCCCGGCGCGACGCGCAGGTCGAGGTCGCGCACGACGACCGACGCGCCGTACCCGCACGACAATCCCTGTACGTCGAGAACATCGGTGGTCGCGTTCACGAGGCGCCTCCTGGCGCGGCGGCGGCGACATCGTCGCCGAGGTAGGCCGCGATGACATCGGCGTTGGACCGGATCTCCTCGGGCGCCCCTTGTGCGATGACGCGTCCGAAATCGAGGACGATCACGCGATCGCAGATGCCGAGCACGAGTCCCATGTCGTGGTCGACGAGCAGCACCGACACGCCGCGGTCGACCACTGCGCGCAGGCGTTCGCCGAGCTCGACGCTCTCGACCGTGTCGAGGCCCGCCGCAGGCTCGTCAAGGAGCAGCAGCCGAGGACGGCAGGTCAGCGCCCGCGCGACCCCGGCGAGCTTGCGCTGTCCTTGCGGGAGTTCCGCCGGCAGCGCGTCCGCGACGTCGGTCAGCCCGAGGAGCTCGAGCGCGTCGTCGATGGCGGACTCGTCGTCGTGCCAACGGGGCGCGACCAGGTCGCCGAGCGACTGCCACCACGTGCGCCGGTTCGCCGCGGCCCGCAGGTTGTCGCGCACGGTGAGATCGTCGAAGAGCTCGACGGACTGGAACGTGCGGACGAGCCCGAGCCGCGCCCGCCGGTGCGGCGCCAGGCCGCCGAGGTCGTGGTCGTCGAAAACGACCCGCCCGGTTGCGTGCGGCACGTACCCAGTGAGCGCCTCAATGCAGGTCGTCTTCCCGGCGCCATTCGGACCGATGAAGCCAACGAGCGTTCCCTCGTCGACCTGGAACGACACGTCGTCGACGGCGACCACGCCGCCGAACGCGACGCGCAGACCTCGGACGTCGAGCAACGCACTCATGCGCGTCCCGCCGCC
Organism: Acidimicrobiales bacterium; assembly: GCA_036257895.1. Lineage (GTDB taxonomy): Bacteria > Actinomycetota > Acidimicrobiia > Acidimicrobiales > JACDCH01 > DATAES01. The sequence continues at coordinate 17,475 of DATAES010000135.1, read as the reverse complement.
AGGACGGGTGCGTTCGTCGTGGGGACCGTCTCGATGGTGGCGCCGGCCTTGCGACGGCCACCCGCTCGCGACTTGTTCAGCGCCGCAGTGACCCCATCGGGGTTGAGGATGGCGCTGGCGATCACGCCGACCCCGGCGACGATCGGCTGGTACTCGCCGAGGTGGAACCACCGCTCCATCGCGGTGTACACGAGCCCGCCCGGCGCCAACGCGAAGCCGGCGAAGATCACACCGGGCACCGTGGCGATGCCGCCGATGTACGCGATCGACAGCAGCATCAGCGACACGAAGATCGAAAAGCTCTCGGGTGAAAGCCGCCCCTGCTGGTAGCCGATGAGACCGCCGGCAGATCCGGCGATGAACGCCGACAACCCGAAGGCGAGCAACTTCGTCGCCGCGACGTTGATCCCGATCGCGCTGGCGGCCCGCTCGTTCGTGCGCACTGCGAGACAGTGCGCGCCGGTCGCGCTGCGGCGGAGGTTGACGGCCAGTACCGCGAGGACGGTGAACGTCGCGATGGCGACGAGACCGAACACGACTCGCGGGTAGTCACCGGCATGCGATCCGCTGATGCCGACGTCGACACCGAACAACGTGGGTGACGGCACACTGACGCCGGCGAGCCCTCCGGATATCTGCTCGTTGCGAAACACGAACGCGTCGATGGCCACCCCCGCGCCCAGCGTGATGATCGCGAGGTTGATGCCGCGGATGCGCAGCGCGGGAACACCGACGAGCAGCCCGAGGGGCACGGTCACGAGGCCGGCGAACAGCAGCCCGACGGGGAACGGGACACCGGCCGCGCCGAGCAGCTTCGCGAGCAGGAACCCGCCGAGGCCGGCGAACGCGGCCTGTGCGAGGGACACCTGCCCGACGAGTCCGGTGAGCACGACGAGCGACAACAGGACGCACGCGGTGATCACGCTCTGGATGACCGCGGCGCGCCAGCCCGCGCTCGTCGCGACGGTGAAAGCCACTGCGACGGGCACGAACACGGCGAGCGGCAGGAACGGACGACGCCCGAGCGGTGCTCGCGGCATGCGGCCTTCGTTCGTCTCGCCGCGCGTGGGCAGGCGGTCGCCGCGTACGAGCATGACGACGGCGATCACCGCGAACGGCAGGACCTCGGCCATGCCTCGCTGCGGGAACCAGCTCCACGTCGTCGCCGCTTTGACACACAGGGATTGCCCGATCCCGATCAGCAGACCGGCTGCGGCCGCGATGGTGAACGACGACAGGTCGGCAACGAGCACGGCGGCCAGGGCGGGGACGATCGCCAGCGTGAGGGTGCTCGGCGTCAACGAGGTGAGCGGCGCGGCGAGGAGACCGGCCAGGGCCGCGAGCGCGGAGGCGATCGCCCAGGTCGCCATCTCGGAACGGACCGGCCACCACCCGAGCAGCGCCGCTGCTCGCTCGTTCTGGGCGACCGCGCGTGTCACGATCCCGAACCGCGTGAACCGGTAGAACGCGGCCAGCACCACGGCCGCGACGACCGCGATGCCGGCGAGCACGAGACGATCGCGACCGACTGTCGCACCGAAGACCGTGACCGTGTCGGTCGGCAGCACACGCGCACTCGGTCGGGCGGCCGTGCCGAAATGGATGACGGCGAGTGCCTGGACAGTCAGCATCAACCCGATCGACGCGACCACCTTGGCAAGCGCGGGGGCTCGTCGGAGCCAGCGGAAGATGCCGACGTACACGACCACACCGAAGAGCGCCCCGTACACGATGGTGACGACGACTGCCGGCGCGGTGTCGAGGCCGTGACGGGCCAACGGCACCCGATGCGGAAGAATGACGACGGGCAGCACGAGCTCACCGGTCGAGCGCAGCTCGGTGAAGCAGTAGGCGCAGAACATGGCGATGGCGCCCTGCGCGAAGTTCACCACACCCGATGCCTTGTACTCGCCGACCACACCGACGGCGAGCAGCGCGATGACCGCTCCGCCACCGAGGCCGAGCAGCGCGAAGAGGAGGAAGGAGCTCATCGTCGCGTGCCGTCAGCCGACGCTGACCTGGCCGGTCCCGTCGAACCACTGGTCCGACAGGTTGGAGAGCTGACCGCTCTTGACCTCGAGAACGCGTCGACCGCGCACGCACGTGCCAGGCGACAGCGGGACCTTGCCGTCACACGTGTACGTGTCCGTCATGAAGGACTGGACATTCGTTCCGGCTTTGATCGCATTCGTGATCGCGTCCGCCGTCACACCGGTGGGGCCGAGCTTGTCGACGACGGCCTTGAGATTCATCACCGCGGTGAACGCGTTCCCGGCGAACTGGCTGAGCGGGACGTGGTCGCCGTAGGTGTCGAGCGCCCGCCGGTACGTCGCGACGTCAGGCTGACCCGTGTCGTACGGGTTGAGCGAGCCGACGCCGACGAGCGCGCCGTCCATTGACGAGCCCGCGGCCGAGATCGTCTGCGGGCTGCTGCAGATGCCAGGCAGGAACAACTTCGTCTGCGGGGCGATGCTCTCATGGGCCTGCGCCGCGGGGACACAGAGCTGCGCGCTGACGACGGCCATGATCACGTCCGGGTTGCCCTCGGACGCGGCGGCCATCTGGGCGGAGACGTCGGTCGCGCTGAGCGGCAGCGACACGACTTTGTCGACCTTGGCGCCGTTCGCCTCGGCGACCGATCGCACCGCCTTCTCGAACACGGGTGCAGCCGGGATGTCGATGTTGATGAGGTTGATGGTCTTCGCGTTGCCGTCGGTGGCGAGGTACTTCGTCCAGCCCGACCAGTCGCCGACGGCGTCGAGACCGAACGCGAAGGCATCGTGCGACAGCACGAGCTCGGGCGTGATGCCGGCTGCGCCGACGAGGGGAACGCCGGCCGTTTCGATGATGGGCACGCTGCCCGCGGTGCCGAGCTCGCTTTCGCCGACGAACGCCACGGGGTGCTTCTCGAGCAACTGGTTCGCGCACGCAGAGGACTGCTCGGGCGAGCCGTCGGTGATGCAGGTCTCGAGCTGGACCGGTCGACCCGCCGCGCCGCCGAGCTCGGTGTTCACGTACTTAACGGCTGCCTCGGCGGCGAGCCGCGAATCGGGGAGCGCCGCGGGGCCGCTCTCCTGGGCGATCATCGCGACGACGATCGGTTCGCCCTGGGGCGGCGGCAGCGTCGAAACCGGCGCCGCCGGGCGGGACGACGATGCCCCGCTCGATGCGCTGGAACCGGAGCTCCCGCACGCTGCGAGCGCAGCCGTCGCCATCACCGCTGCCAGCAAACCTCGAGCGCGGATTCGTCGACCCATTCGAGTCCCTCCCTGTGTCGTCGGAATCACGGCAGCATCGCGCATGAAATCGATTTGTCAATAGAAAAAGGATTTACAACCACAAGATCGGTGTCATAGAGTCGCATCGATGCCGGCATCGGGCCGGCTGATCCGCAGGAGGTGCGATGAGATTCGCCAACGCCGACGGCCGAGCCGTCCTGATCCATGGCGACGGGGTCGTCGACATCGCCGAGCGGTCAGGTGGCGCGCTGCCCGCGGATCCTCAACTCGTGCACGACCACTGGGACGAGGTGCGGGCACTGGCCGACGGGGTCCAGAACGCCGACAGGCCCATCGACCTCCGGGCGTTGCAGGCACCGGTTCCCCGCCCCCGTCAGGTGTTCGCTATCGGCATGAACTACGCCGCCCACGCGGCCGAGGCCGGCGTCGAGTCGCCGACCTTCCCGCCGACGTTCACGAAGTTCCCGACCTGCCTCACCGGTCCGGACGCCACGGTCGAGCTCCCGAGCGACTTCGTCGACTGGGAGGTCGAGCTCGTCGTGGTCATCGGCCGGCACGCGTACGAGGTCGCCGAAGGCGATGGCTGGTCGTACGTCGCGGGGCTGACCGTCGGTCAGGACCTGTCCGAGCGCATCGTCCAGACCCGGCCGCCGGCGCCGCAGTTCAGCCTGGGCAAGTCCTTCCCCGGGTTCGGGCCGACCGGTCCGTGGATCATCACGCCAGACGAGCTCGACCACCCCGACGACCTCGCCCTTGGTTGCACGGTGAACGGCGAGGAGGTGCAGAAGAGCCGCACGTCCGACCTGATCTTCGGCGTCGACGCGCTGATCAACCGGTTGTCGTCGATCACCCCGCTGCTGCCGGGTGACCTCATCTTCACGGGCACGCCTTCGGGCGTCGGTGGCACGCGGACCCCGCCCCGGTTCCTTGCGCCGGGTGACGAGCTCGTCTCCACCATCGAAGGCATCGGCACCATTCACACCCACCTCGTCGAGAGGAGCTCGAACCATGACCGCTGAGCTGGAAGTCGCCTACCTCGGAGTGCAAGTCGCTGATCCCGCAGGATTCGGCACGTTCTTGCAGGACATCGTCGGGCTCGTACCCGGCGAGCCCACCGCCGACGGCGCCACCACCTGGCGCAACGACGACCGGGTCCACCGCATCATTGTCGAGGCGGGACCGGCCAACGACGCGGCGTTCCTCGGCCTCGAGGCCGCGTCCGCCGAGGCGTTCGCGCGCGCGGTCGATCGAGCGCGCACCGCCGGCGCGTCGGTCACGCAGGGCACGGCATCCGACGCCGGGGCCCGTCGCGTCGAGGCGCTCGCCCGCGTGGAGACGCCGTGGGGCGTCCCGTTCGAGCTCGTGCACGGCTTGGCGTCTGCCGCCACGCCGTTCGATTCGTCGCTCGTCCCCGGTGGCTTCGTCACCAAGGACCAGGGCTTCGGGCACGTCGTGTTCGTCGTGTCCGACCTCGAGGCGGCCGACCGCTTCGCACGCGAGGCCCTCGGATTCACGCAGACCGACTGGTTGGAGACCGAACTCGCGCCCGGGCTCGCGTTGACCGTGCGCTTCTATCACTGCAATTCGCGCCACCATTCGCTCGCCATCGGAGCGGCACCGATCGAGCTGCCGCAGAAGCTGCACCACGTGATGGTCGAGACCGCGTCGCAGGACAACGTCGGCGAGGCGTTCGACCGGGCGTGGAACGCGGGCCTGCCGATCGCCAACGCGCTCGGCAAGCACGACAACGACAAGATGTTCAGCTTCTACGTCGTGACCCCTGCAGGCTTTCAGCTCGAGTTCGGCTGCGGCGCCCGAACGATCGACGACCCGTGGACCGACGACCGGCGCTACGACCGCATCAGCGAGTGGGGTCACCAGCCCATCCAATCGCCGCTCCATCCGTCATGAGCGCTGATCTGAAGGGCAAGGTCGCGCTCGTCACCGGCTCGTCGAGCGGCATCGGCGCCGCGGTGGCGGCGACGTTCGCCGATCTCGGCGCCGGCGTCGTCGTCAACTCGTCATCATCGGTCGTCGACGGCCAGCAGGTCGCCGCCGGCCTGCCCGACGCGATCTACGTGCAAGCCGACGTGTCCGATCCCGACCAAGCCGCGACGCTCGTCGCATCCGCGGTCGATCACTACGGACGCCTCGACATCGTCGTCAACAACGCGGGCACGACCGCCGTCATCCCTCACCACGACCTCGACGCGGCGACGAACGAGATCTGGGAACGAATCCTTCGCGTCAACGTCCTCGGAACGTGGAACACCATCCTCGCGGCCGCACCCCACCTGCGCGCATCCGGTGACGGGATCATTCTCAACATCACGTCGGTCGCGGGCCTTCGCCCACTCGGCTCATCGATCCCGTACGCGGTCTCGAAGGCCGCGCTCAACCATCTCACCGTGCTGCTCGCCAACGTCCTCGGTCCCGAGATCCGGGTGCACGCGGTCGCGCCGGGGCTCATCGACACACCGTGGACGGACGGTTGGGACGACGTCCGCGCCGCCGTTCAGGAGAGAGCGCCGCTGCGACGCAGCGGGACACCGGACGACGTCGCCGACGCATGTGTCGCGCTGGTCGGCGCTCGCTACGCGACGGGGCAGGTCCTCGTCCTTGATGGAGGTTTGGCTCTGACATGAGCACAACAACGATTGACACTTCGACCTTCGACCGCGACGACCCGCCCGTCCTCGGCGCGAACCCGTTCATCGGCCTCACCCGCGGCCAAGTGGGAGCCGCGCTGGCCCGCCTCGCGCAGCGCGTCGCGGTGGAGCCCGGCGTGGCGGCGGCAACCGCGGCCGACACCGTGGCGGAGCTGCTCCGGGTCGCGGTCGGACGCAGCGACATCACCCCGGCAAAGGGCGACCGCCGCTTCGCGGACGCGACATGGCAGCAGAATCCGTTGTTCCATCGCATCATGCAGGCGTACCTGGTCGAAAACCGGGCCGCGCACCGTGTGATCGACGAGGTCGAGCTCGACGCCAAGAGCCGCACCCGCGCCCACTTCGCGATGTCGCTGGTGACCGAGGCGATCGCACCGACCAACAACCTGCTGACGAACCCGAACGCGATGGCCAAAGCCGTGCAGACGCGCGGACAGAGCGTCGCCGCCGGGGCCCGGAATCTGGCGCACGATCTGCGTCACAACGGCGGGATGCCGTCACAGGTCGACACGAGACCGTTCGAAGTCGGCCGAAACGTCGCGGTGACGCCCGGCCACGTCGTGCACCGCAGCGACGTATTCGAGCTGATCCAGTACGACGAGACGACTCCGCGCGTTCATAAGCGGCCGCTCGTCGTCGTGCCGCCCCAGATCAACAAGTACTACATCACCGACCTCGCGCCCGGCCGCAGCCTTGTCGAGAGCACGGTCGCCGCCGGCGTGCCGTACTTCACGATGAGCTGGCGCAACCCGACCCCCGAGCACCGTGACTGGAATCTCGACACGTACGCGGCCGCGGTCCTCGAGGCGATCCACGTCGCCTGCGACATCGCCGGCAGCGACGACGTCAACGCCGTCGGGCTGTGCGCCGGCGGCGTCACCCTCGCCGCGCTGCTCGGCCATCTCGCGGCCACCGGCGACTCGAACCTCGTGCACTCCGCGACGTTCCTCGTCGCCGGGCTGGACACGAGCACCGAGACCACGGTCACGGCGCTCGCATCGCGGCGAGCGGTCGAGGCCGCGAGAACGCGGTCGCTGCGAGCGGGTGTGCTGTCGGGCGACGACATGGCCAAGGTCTTCGCCTGGCTCCGACCCAACGACCTCGTCTGGAACTACTGGGTCAACAACTACCTCCTCGGTCAGAACCCGCCGGCCTTCGACATCCTCTACTGGAACAACGACACGACGCGATTGCCGGCCGGGCTGCACTCCGACTTCCTCGACCTGTACCTCACCAACGGGCTCGTCGAGGGCACCCTCGAGGTGCTCGGCACACCGGTGGACCTCGGCAAGGTCACCTGCGACACGTTCGTGGTCGCGGGATACACCGACCACATCATCCCCTGGGATGGCGCGTATCGCACGACGCAACTGCTGGGTGGCGACAGCGAATTCGTGTTGAGCACGGGCGGCCACATCCAGGCGATCCTCAACCCACCCGACAACCCGAAGGCGTCGTACCTCGTCGGCGCCGAGCTACCCCCCACTGCAGCGGAGTGGCGCCAGCACGCGACCCAGGTCGGCGGGTCGTGGTGGCTCCGTTGGCATGAGTGGTTGACCGCTCGCTCCGGTCCCGCCCGCGCCCGCCGCAAGCGCATCGGCACCGCGAGCCACCCGTCGCTCGATCCCGCGCCGGGGCGCTACGTCCACCTGCCGTGAAGGAGCTGACGACCTTCGCCCGCGTCGACGGGCACCTGCTGCGAGTGTCGGTCGCTGGCTACGGTCCGCCGGTCCTGTTGATCATGGGGCTCGGCGGCAACATCGAGATGTGGGCACCGCTCGAGCGGGAGCTCCACACCCGCGGCTTTCAGACGATCGCCTACGACGCCTCGGGGACCGGCCACTCGCCGCCCCGGCTCGTACCGTCGCGGCCGCATGGCCTCGCCCGACAGGCCGCCCATCTCCTCGACGCGCTCGGGTTACGTGATGCCCATGTGCTCGGCGTCTCATTCGGCGGGGGTGTCGCGCAAGAGCTCGCGTTGCGCAACCCGCATCGCGTCCGACGACTCGTGCTCGCGTCGACCATGTGCGGGCTGGGCGGAGTACCCGGCAACCCGGTGGCGCTCGGCCTGCTCGCCACGCCCCTGCGCTACTACTCCCCACGCTTCCTGCAAACGAGCGCGCGCTTGATGTACGGACCGGTGAGCGATTCCGACGGGAGGCTCATGCACCAGCAGATCGCGGCGCGGCGCTCGCGACCGCCCACGCTGTGGGGCTACGTCAGCCAGCTCTACGCAACTGCGGGCTGGACGAGCCTCCCGTGGCTGCATCGCGTCACCGCACCGACCCTCGTGCTCACCGGAGCGAAGGACCCGATCGTCCCGCCGACCAACGCTCGCATTCTCGGTGCGCGCATACCGAACGCGACTGTCCACGTCATCCCGAACGCGGGACACCTGTTGCTCATGGACCGCGCTGTGGACTGCGCTGAGACGATCAGCGCATTCCTACGAGATCACGCCGTAGATAACTGAGGTTCCCATGCTCCTTCCATTTGTTCCCGAACCGTTCACCACGCCTTCCGATCGCGACCTGCGGCCATCTGAGCGCCGCGAGTTCGTGCGCACCCATCGCACCTGCGTCTTCGGCTACGCGCGACGTACCGACGGGCCCGCGATGTCCGTCGTGTACTACGTGGCCACCGACGACGACGAGCTGCTGGTGTCCACGATGGCCGGCCGCAGCAAGGCGCTTGCCGTCGCCCGCGATCCGAAGGTGAGCCTGTGCGTACTCGACGAACGCTGGCCCTTCGCGTACTTGCAGGTCTACGCCGACGCGACGATCGAGCAGGACCGCGACCTCGTGGTCGACGTGATGATGGCAGTCGGCGAGCGCATGTCGGGCCAACCGCTCGGTCCTGACGCGCGTCCCGTCGTCGAAGCGATGGCGGACCAAGAGGAGCGGGTGGTCATCCGATGCCGGCCGTACGCGACGTTCGCCCAGCCCCCACGGCACCTGCACAGCAACGACCAAACCGAACCGCTCACCCACTGGATCTCAGGCAGCGTGCCGTGGGACGCGCCCGACTCATGAAGCGCGCAACCGAAGCAGACTTCGCTGAGAACCTCACAACCAACCTGCGAGCACTTCCGCTTCCCATCGGCCTTATCGATCTCCGGTCGGGCAACGTCATCGCCGTCAGCGAGAACGCGCTCGAGCGCTTGTCAGCCACATGACGGCTTCCGCCTTCACGCTCGCCGAACTCCCCCGACCTATTGGCTACGTGCTCGGCGGCGGGGCGAGCCTGGGCGCGCTGCAGGTCGGCATGCTCCAGGCCCTGTCCGAGCACCCGATCTCCCCCGATCTCGTCATTGGCACGTCGGTGGGCGGCCTCAATGGTGCGGCGATCGCGCTCGACCCGACGAGCTCAACGAACCGGCTCACGCACCTCTGGCCCCGCATCACCCGCGAAGACATCTTCCCGGGCAACCTCCTCGCACAGGCACACACCTTGCGGCAATCGAAGACCCACCTGTTTCCGAACAGCGGCTTGACCAACGTCATCGACCGCTTCCTCGACGGCCGGCGGACGTTTTCCGAACTCGCCCTGCCGTTCGCCGCTGTCACCATGGATGTCGCCACCGGACGCGCCTACCCGATCAACAGCGGGCCGCTCGTACCCGCGCTGCTCGCGACCGCGGCCGTTCCCGGGATCTATGCGGCGGTCGACCACGACGGACGGCGGCTCTACGACGGTGGCGTGGTCGCCAACGTGCCGATGCGCATTGCTCTCGACATGGGCGCACGCTCGCTCGTCGTGCTCGACTGCGCGTTCCCCGGTCAGCTTCCCGACACCCCGGAGACGTTCGCGGAGATCCTTTTGTTCACCGCGCTCGTGACCATGCGGAACCAAGCCGTGTACGAAGCACGAGTCGTCGCCGAACAGGTGCCTGTTGTGTACCTGCCGGGACCTACCGCCCGCCGGGTCTCGCCGCTGGACTTCTCACACACGGAGGAGCTCATCGAAGCCGCCTATGACGCGGCACGACCCTTCCTCGCCTCGCTCGTCGTCACGGGTCCTGGCCTCTACGGGGGACCAGCCTCGTAGGACGGCCACCTGCGAGGTCGTCGCTGAACGAGCATCCGACTCAGGCGCCGCGTGCGTCAGGCAAACACAACGGTGGGCCGACTCGACGGTCGCGCCGTACGATCAGGCGGAACAGCTCACACACTCGGTGTCAGGGAGCGTTCCCCGGGACGCACCTGATCCGTGACCGACCGACCGAGTATCTGATCGAGCGCAGCTTCGAGGACGCGACGCGGCTCTTCGTTGGCGGTCAGCGATCGCCAGGCAACGAACCGATCGGGTCGGACAAGCACGGCGCCGCCGGGCGTGATCTCGCGGTGCCGTAGCCACGAGCAGCGCGGATCGAAGACGTCGCCGTCGACGTGCCCGATGCGGATCACGTCGACGGGGAGGTCGGACTCCGCGGCCAGCTCACGGGCGGCCGAGCACCACGCGTCGCCGGCCTCTCCAGCGATCAGCAGGAACCGACCGGGCGCCACGAGGTCGCGGAGCGCGCGCCGGTTGCCGTCCTCGTCGTCGATCCACGCGTGCGGCAGCGGCGACCCCGGCCGCGTCGACGGTTCGTAGACGCGGATGTCGTCGAGAGGTGCCGGTGCCGGCGTGCCATCGGGGACGACCGCCGTGGAGTCGTAGGTGTATCCGAACTCGACGTTCAGCTCGGAGAACTCCATCGACTGCGCCCGCATGGCGCGCAGGATCGTCGACCGGTGGGCGCGGTCTTCGGGTTCTCCGCTCCACATGCGACGGAGCCGAGCCAAGTTGCGCACCGCGTCGTCGCCAGGCGACACCCCGAGCGCCTCGCCGATCGCGAAGTGGTTCATCGCGTTCTCGAGCGACCGCTGGCAGTTCCGCTCGTCGACCGGCCGGCGCTCGGCCTCGTAGGTGTCGAGCAGCGCAGGCGATGCGTCCTCGCGCAGCACGGCCGCGATCTTCCAGCACAGGTTCTGCGCGTCGTGGATCGCGCTCGTTAGCCCCAATCCGCCGGTCGGCGGGTGCCGGTGGGCGGCGTCACCGAGGAGGAACACGCGCCCGACCCGGAATGACGTGGCGATGACCGCGTCGACCGCCCAGCGGGTGACCTTGTGGATCTGCATCGGCAGATTGCCGATCCCGAGGGCTTCGCGCACGTCGGCCTCGACCTTCTCGTCGGACTGGGCCCGAGGGTCGTCGGCGGGGTAGTTGAGGTGCACGACCCACTCCTCCGAGTCGGGACCCCACCGGTCGGGGCCCATCGGGACCATGACGACGAGCGCACCCACTTGGGGCGAGAGAATCCAGCGGATCAGCACGTCGGGATCGGGTGCCAGCGACGAGAAGTCCGCCGTCAGGTGCAGCGTCGCCGTCTGGGTGATGACGCCGAGCCCTTCGTACTCCACGCCGATCAGCCCGGCGACCCGGCGGCCGCCGTCGGCGCCGAACACGTAGCGACTGCGCACGACGTACTCACGTCCCGAACCGTTGTCACGGACCAGGGCCAGGACGCCGTCGTCGTGCTGTTCGAGCTCGACCAGCTCGTGCCCGAACCTGACTCGCCCCGGTGACCGCTCCTCCGCTCGCGCCTTCATGAGCGGCTCGAGCCGGATCTGCGGCAGGTTCAGCTGCCGCCACGGGCTCGTCGCCGACCAGTGCTCATCCGCCCCGCCGGCACCCCAGCACTCCAGACGGTGCAGACACCGCCCATAGTCCGGGCCCGGTCCGGCGAAGCCCGCGTAATACGCAGTGGCCGCCATCTGAGCCGCCGGGGTGCTCCGCTCGGCGATCGCCTCGGCCACGCCGCAGTCGTCGAGCACCTCCATCGCCCGCTGGTTCAGCACGTGAGCCTTGGGCAGGTCCGACGTCGTCGGCCGCGCGCTCACCAGGAGATGGTCGACCCCGTAGGTGGCGAGCAGCATCGACGCGGTCAACCCCGCCCCGCCCCCTCCAACGACCAGCACCTCGACGTCCTCGTCAACACGCCCATCGAACGGCATCGCCGCCCCCGATCACTCGCACCATTGTTTTGGAGTGATTACTACAATACTTATATTGGAGTGTCAACTCCAATCTTTCGCTAGGTGAGCTAATCTCGTGATCGTGACCGCGGCAACCGAGCACATGGTCAGGCCCAACCGGCGCGGAGTGAAGTCACGCGAACTGGTCCTCGATGCCGCAGAGCGCGTCATGGCCACCGACGGCTTCGAGGCCGCGACCGTCGCCCGGGTCGTCGAGGCGTCCGGAGTCCCTCTGAGCTCCGTGTACCACTACTTCGCCTCGAAGGACGGTGTCGTGCTCGCCGTCATGCAACGGGGCGCCGAGCGCTTCTTCGGCGATCTGCCGGAACTGTACGAACGCGGCGGAACACCGACTGAGCACGTGCGGGCAGTGGTTTCGAGTGTCGCGGAGGCGCTCGAACGCCACCCGCACTTCCTGCGCCTTCTCATCGTGTTCGCGGTCCAGCCGCCGAACGCGAATGATGGCGAAGTCGCCGCCGTCGTGCGACAGGTGCGCAACACCGCGCTGCGACGGCTCCGCAAGCAATTCGCGATCGCGTTCGACGACGAACCCAGGAGCCGCGTCGTCAATCAGCTCGCGCGCTTCGCTCTCGCGGCGATCGACGGTGCCTTCATCGCCGCCCAGTCCGACTCGGGCGTCACCCTCGGGCGAGTGCTCGCACCTCTCCCCGACGCGGTCGTCGCGGCGCGGCGCGCACTGGGATCGCGTTCGACCTGACGGGTGCCACGGGCGGAGCCCGATGATCGGCTCCCGTCAGCCGCGAATCCGCGGGTCGAGGCGGCCGGACCGGAGCGCCCGGACGAACGACTCGTAGTCCCGTTCGTTCTGGTCGGCACGCGTCGTTGAGGCGACGGTCGAGCGCGTCGACGACATCCAGGTCATTGAGTGGTGTCGCGTGGGCGTAATGCCTCAGCGTTGTCGCGGCGTCGCGGTGCCCGAGACGCTGCTGTACTCGGCTGTGCGATCGATTGGTGCGCAAGCGACTCGTGACTCGCCGTGTGGATGCCGCTAATCGTCGTCAGGTCGCGATCAACATCACCAGTAAGGGTCTGGATCTGATCGCTGCGGTCACTGCCGTCCGCCGGCGGCCCGCTGGTCAAGGGGATCCCTCCGCGCCGGCGAGCGGCGTTGGTTGCGTCGCTCAACGAACTGGCGGTCGCGGCTGGCGAGGTACCCGAACAGTCCTGGTCTCTCGGGTGGGGCACGGCGCGGTGAGCACCGGATCCGAGCGGTCGAGGGCGTTGCGCCTGTTCGGGCACCGCGCCCGTCAGGTCGGTGTGCTGCCCGTGTTCAATACCGCGACGCGTGGAACCTGATCGCGGCTCACCTCGACCTCCCGGTCGAGTTCGGCGACTCTTGACGTCAAGCCAATGATTCGACACGGATGAGGCGACGCCAGACGCACATTTCCAGCTCGACCACCACGCCGTCGTGTCGGAATAGGCAGGTGCCCAAAGGGCCGGCAAGTCCGGGCAAATGGCGGTCAATGGCGGTCAGTCGAGCCCTCCACCAAAACCGCCCCCTGACCTGCGAATTCCGAGGTGGAGGTGATGGTGTGGAGGTGATGGTGTGGAGGTGATGGTGTCCGGTTTCATGAGATCCCGGATCCCTGTCGCGAGACATAGCGGACCAGACCATGAAGGACCATGCGCATGGACCTGGCTGGCTATGTCATCAACGCCGTGCTCGTCGAGGGCCGCAGCGTCAAGGAGGTGTGCGAGGCCCACGACATCTCCCGCAGCTGGCTGTATGAGCTGATCGCCCGTTACCGGGAACTCGGCGACAACGGACTCGCGCCGCAGTCGAAGCGCCCGCACTCGTCACCGACACGGGTGGCAGCGCCCGTCGAGGACGAGATCGTGGCGTTGCGCAAGGAGCTGATCGATCTCGGCGTCGACGCCGGCGCGCACACCATCCACTACCACCTCCAAGTTCGTCACCGGCGTCGACGGCGAGCGGTGCCGTCAGTGGCGACGATCTGGCGGGTCCTGTCGCGCCGCGGGTTCGTGACACCCCAACCGCAGAAGCGACCGCGCAGCTCGTGGCGGCGGTTCCAGGCCGAGCTGCCCAACGAGTGCTGGCAGGCCGATGTCACCCACTGGACGCTGGCCGACGGGACTGAGGTGGAAATCCTCAACGTCATCGACGACCACTCCCGCCTGCTCGTTGCCTCCCGGGCGTTCGTGACCGCCAAGGCCGCCGACGTGGTCGAGACCTTCCATCTCGGCGTTGCAGAACACGGGTTGCCGGCGTCAATGCTCACTGACAACGGCGCCATCTTCACCGCGGAGAGCCGACGAGGAGCGTGCGCCATCGAGCTCGAACTGCTCGCCCTGGGCGTGGACTACAAGCACTCCCGGCCCTACCACCCCCAGACCTGCGGCAAAGTCGAACGCTTCCATCAGACGTTGAAGAAATGGCTGGCCAGGCAACGCCGCGCCCACACCGTCACCCAGCTGCAAGCCCAGCTCGACCACTTCTGCACCTACTACAACACCGTGCGACCACACCGAGCGCTGGGCCGGCGCACACCAGCACAAGCCTTCGCGGTCCGAACCAAAGCGACACCTCGGCGCGCCGGCATCGTCTTGCCGGCCGAACATCGCGTCCGCCGCGACCGCATCGACAACACCGGCAAGGTCACCCTGCGCTACCGCTCCAAGCTGCTGCACCTCGGCATCGGACGCCGATATGCCCGCACCCGAGTCATGCTGCTCGTCGCCGACCGCCACGTGCGCGTCATCACCCTCCACGGCGAACTACTCGCCGAGTTCAGGATCGACCCCGCCAAGCAATACCAAACCCAAATCAGACCCGGACAACACACCTAGGTTGTCCGGGATGTCACGCGACACCCGTCCGGGATGTCTCGCGACACAACAGTGTGGAGGTGATGGGATTCGAACCCACGGCCTCTTCGATGCGACCGAAGCGCTCTAGCCAGCTGAGCTACACCCCCGGGGTGGAGAGATGAGGATAGTCGCCGGGATGTCCTGCACCGCCCGCGTTGCAACGCAGTCTCAGGGGTCGGGCATGGACCTGTCGATCGACTCCCGCAGCCGCGTCTGCAACACCGTGGTCGTGACGTCGCCACGGGTACGTTCCAGCACCGCTCGAAGCGCGTCGAGCGAGCGCCGCAGCCCGCCGGTGATGGCGTCGGGAAAGTCGACGACGACGAGCGCGTCATAGACGTCGTCCATGACCTCGAGCAGATCCTCGCCCCGGTCGAGCTCGCCGGCGCGCAAGAGGTCGAGGAGGTGGCGGCGCAACTCGCTCGCCGCCTCGGCCAGGCCCTTCATCCACGACGTGGGTGCGACGCCGAGTTCGTCCGCGGTCGGCAGTGGATCGTCGACGAGGAGCGCAGCGGTCAACCGAGCCTCGGCGTACTCCCTTTCGGCATCGCCCAGGAACCCGGCGTACGCGACGGCCGGGAACGGTGCCAGTGCCGTCTGCGCCTCTCGTAACGCCGTCTCTGCGGCTGATGCCAGGGCTTCGGCCTCGGCGCGGTCGAAACGGTGGACCGCTCGGATCGAGCTGCCGGACGAACGGATGACCTTTCGACAAGCAGCGAGGCCGACCTCGCGCGCGGCGTGGGCTCGGGCGAGCGATGCCGAGAGCTGCTCGACGTCGTCGCGCAACTCCTGCCGGCGGCTCACCGGCGAACTCGCTCGCCCCGCGGTGCTGTCAGCTGCCGGAGCGGCGAAGCGCCAGCACCGGCTCGGGCGCCGGGCCCTCGTGACCGGCCAGGTACCGCACCTTGGCCTCCTGCTCGGCGGCCCGCTGCTGCGATTGGATCAGCAGCACGATGTAGGCACCGAGCATGAGGTCGCACAGGAACTGCAGCCCCCAGACCGGTCCCCCGATGATGGCGGCGAGCGGCAAAGTCACCAGCGCGGCGGCGGCGAGCGTGAACAGGACATCGCGCCGGCGCTTGCGGGCGGCAGAGCGTGTCATGCGGAGCGGGACAGATGAGGACAACCCGGCGATGCCGGCCGCGCGTGCCGCTCGGGGCGAGGGGCCGGCAGCGAGCCGAGTCGGCGGGGCGACCGTACCTGAGCGGCGCTCGAGAACGGAGAGTTGGCGCTGGAAGGACGAGATCGAGTCGGCAGGACGGCTCTCGCTGCGGTGCTGCAGATACGGCGGCAGCAGCACTGCGGCCCAGATGACGGCAAGGATGAAGAGCACCAAAAGGGTCACGCTCCGTGCCTACCTTTGCGAACTCGGGGACCGTAACCCTCCGCGGCAAACGGGTGGTGGATGGGAGGCTGTGGTCCGGTGGGCGGGGGAAGTGGCCGGTTACAGGCCGAAGGCGGTTGTTACGGTTCTACTACGATCACGCGACAGACGTCCAGCCGTTGCTCGCATTGCTCGTGCGTGAACCTTTGTCGCTTTTCGCGCATCACAGACCCAGCTCGTCGTCGAGGTCGATAGCGCGTCGATAGCTCCCGGACCGCCCGCCGGTCTTCTCCCACAGGGTGATGTCGCTGATCACCATGGACCGGTCCGCTGACTTGCACATGTCGTAGATGGTGAGGCACGCCACGCTGCATGCGGTCATCGCCTCCATCTCGACACCCGTGCGATCCACGGTGTCCACCTGGGCTTCGACCTCGATGTAGGTGTCCTCGATCCGGAAGTTGACGAGGACCGAGCCGACCAGCAGCGGATGGCAGAGCGGAATCAGGTCCGGGGTTCGCTTGGCCGCCTGGATGCCGGCCACGCGGGCGACAGCAAGCACGTCGCCCTTGGCGATCGCACCCCGTGCGACCAGCGAAGTCGTGTCGGGCTGCATGACGACCCTCCCCCGGGCCACAGCCCGACGGTGGGTCGCCTCCTTGGGCGTGACGTCGACCATCCGGGCTCGACCAAGTGGATCGAGGTGGGTCAACCCGCGGTCGCTCACGGGCGCCGAGTCTAGGTTCCACAGCGAGGGGCTGCTTCAGCCCCCGATCTGGCTCATCGACCGACGGGGCCGGATGAACTGCACCTCGTTGACCATGTGGCCGGCCCACTTGCTGCCGACGCAGCCGGTAACGGCCGCAGCCAGATCGTCATCTGATCCGCCGGATCGGAGCACGGCTCGGAGGTCGGTCTCCTCGAGGGCGAACAGGCAGGATCGCAGTTGACCGTCTGCGGTCAGGCGGACTCGGTCACACGAGTCGCAGAACGCGTTGGTCACGCTGGGGATGACACCGAACTCGCCAGCCCCGTCGCGGTACCGGAAGGTCTCGGCCGGCTCGGAGCCAACAGGCGCGTCGTGTGGCTCCAGCGGGTACACGGCATCGATGGCGGCCACGATGTCGTCGCGGGACACGACCTTGTCCACCGACCAGTCGCCCGACGCGTCGAGTGGCATGAACTCGATGAACCTGATGGTCACGCCGAGGTCGCGACCGAATGTCGCGAAGTCGATCACCTCGTCGTCGTTGACGCCACGGACGAGGACGACGTTGACCTTGACCGGCGAGAGCCCGGCGTCGAGCGCGGCGTCGATCCCGTCGAGGACCTGGTGGAGGCAGTCACGACGTGTGACGTCGATGATCCGTTCG
>DATAES010000134.1:0-5881 GCA_036257895.1 Acidimicrobiales bacterium | reverse complement strand
GATCGGCGCGCTCAGATGAACAGTCCGCAGTGTTCACGACCTATCCACCAGGAGGTGGCGGTGGCAGCAATCACGAAGCCGGATCTGCTCGATCGCGTCGCAGGAAGCTCAGGCGTCTCCAAGGCCGACGCGGAGCGGGTGCTCGACTCGTTCTTCGGCGCGGTCGTGAGCGCGGCGAAGTCCGGCGAAGAGGTGGCATGGCCGGGGTTCGGCAAGTTCGGCGCGAGCCATCGCGCCGCTCGCACGGGCCGCAACCCGCAGACCGGCGAGACGATCAAGATCTCGGCGTCGACCGGTCTGAAGTTCTCCGCGTCGTCGACGTTGAAGACCGAGCTCAACAGCAAAGGCGGCAAGAAGAAGAAGTGACCTGCTGGTGACGTCGCGCGCCGTTTCGGCATCACGCAACGGTGGTGCCGAACGGGGCAGACTGCGACGTCGTGGCCAGCATCTTCAGTGAGATCGTCATCGACGCGACGGACCCGAAGCTCGTCGCGCACTTCTGGGGCGATGTGCTCGGTTGGCCGGTGGTCGAAGACGACCGCGGGCTGTGCTGGACGTCGGCGACCGGCGACTACACCTCGCGTCCTCTCATCGTCTTCGTGCCTGTGCCCGAGCCGAAGACGTCGAAGAACCGCGTTCATCTCGATGTGAACCCCTCCGGCGTCGACCAGGCGGAGGAGCTCGAGCGGTTGCTCGCACTCGGCGCACGCAAGGTGGACGTCGGGCAGGGCGACGTCCCGTGGGTCGTGCTCGCCGATCCGGAGGGCAACGAATTCTGTCTTCTCGGCCGTCGCATCGACGACTGAGTCACCAAGGGGGTCAGGCGTGGCCGAGACCGCGACGACACGAACGCCGCAGGAGGTGGCCCACGCTCGTGAGCGAGCACAGGAGCTACGCGACGCGACCTATCCACTGAGATCCGAGGTCGCACAGGAGTGCGACCTCGTGATGAAGGGCGGCATCACAAGCGGCATCGTGTATCCGCTCGCTGCATGCGAACTGGCCCGCACCCACAAGTTCATCAACATCGGCGGGTCGTCGGCCGGCGCGATAGCGGCGTGCATGGTTGCGGCCGCGGAGTGCGGGCGCGACGACGGCGGCTTCAAACGCCTGGCCGCTTTGCCGGATGAGATCGGTCCGACGTTGCCGAAGTTGTTCACGCCCGGCGCACGGACCCGGACAGCGCACGCAGCCCTCATGGGCTGGCTGGATCCGAAGGCGACGCGGGCAGCGAAGGTCCGGCAAGTGGTCTTCACACTGGTTCGATCGCAGTGGAAACGCTTCGCAGTCGGGGTTCTCATCTCGGTGATCGTCGCGGTCGCCGTCGCGTTCGCGCTCGTCGGTGTCCCCGACGACGCACCGTCGGGCGCGCGCTTCGGCGTCGTCGTCGCGCTGGTCGCCGTCATCGGCGGGATCCTCTCGGCGATCTCGGCCGTCGTCGCGGAAGTCTTCGCCACGCAAGCCGGCATGGCGGCACAGGGCTTCGGCGTCTGCGTCGGCTCGGACGGACCGAACGCCAAAGCGGCGACTGCCGCAGATCCGGGCGCGCTCACGGACTGGCTGTCTTCGCGCATCGACGAGGTTGCGGGCGTGAACCGTCCGCTCTTGATGTCCGACCTCACCGCGGCCGGCGTCAATCTGCAAGTGATGACGACCGACCTGACCCACGGCCGGCCCATGTGTTTCCCGTTCACCGGTCGGGAGTTCCTGTTCGACCCCGACCAGCTTGCGGCCTACTTCCCGCCGCCGGTCATCAAGGCGTTGGTCGACGGTCAGGAACCGGCGACCGGTGACCAAGGGGTGGCGCTGCTGTCCGCGACAGAGCGGCCGCTGTACTGGCTGCCGCCACCCGAGAAGCTGCCGGTGGTGCTCGCGGCGAGGATCAGCCTCAGCTTCCCCGGCCTCCTCAGTGCCATCCCCTTGTATGCCGTCGACACGTCGCGCAAGAACCCGGCCGATCGAAAGGCGGTGCAGTCCTGGTTCTCCGACGGCGGCATCACGTCGAACTTCCCGATCCACTTCTTCGACTCGTTGTGGCCGCGCCGGCCGACGTTCGCGCTGGACCTGCGCGGCTACCACCCGGACTATCCCGACTCGGACGTCTACTACTCGGCTGAGGCCAACCGGGTTCCGACGCCCACCGAGATCACTTCACTCCGAGGGTTCTTCGCCGCCATCCTCGACACGATGGAGTACTGGGCCGACGACGCCCAGAGCGCGCTGCCCGGCTACCGCGACCGCATCGTCGAAGTGCACCTGAGTCCCGATGAAGGGGGCATGAACCTGCAGATGCCGGCCGACGTGATCGCGGTGGCCGCGGAGAAGGGGCGCCAAGCGGCCGAAGCGCTCGCCGGATTCGACTTCGACCAGCATCGCTGGACCCGTTACCTGATCTCGATGGGCAGGCTGCAGGATGCGGTGCAGTTGATGGACCAGCGCTACGGGCCATCCAAGGCCGGCGCCCACGACGGCGTGCGCGACCTGATCGACAATGCCCACGGGTTCAAGCAGTACTCGCGTGTAGCCGAATGGTCGGTCAGTGCACGCGACCGCACGGAGGCGCTTCTCCGGTTCGCCATCGTGCCCGAACCGGACTTCGTGACCGACGCGCCCGAGCCCGTCCCGATCCTCCGCATCACGCCTCGGTTTTGATAGTGCTGGTCGATCCGACTTGTTCTGTCGACCAGCGAGAAAGTCAGCCGAGCCTGTCGTGGAGGAAGGCGGTCACCTCGGGCCAGAGCTGTTCTGCGAGTTGCTCGTCGAGGGTGCCCAACGCGTTGTGTGGGCCCATGAACGCGTGCCCGGTCCCCGCGTGCACGGTGATCGACACGTCCTTGCCCATGTCGGTGAGCTTCGACTCGAGCGCCTTCGCACCCTCGGGACCGAAGAAATCGTCGTTCTCGGCCATGTGCCCCCGAATCGACGCGTCGAGCTGTGACCAGTCGGGCTCCATGTCGCCCTGGGGGTAGCCGTAGAAGGCGACGCCGGCTTTGACCTTGTCGGGTCGGTTGGCGGCGAGGATCCACGTGAGCATCCCGCCCATGCAGAAGCCGATGACGCCGACGCCGCCTCCGGTCACGGCGTCATGACCAGCGAGGAAGTCGATGGCTCCGCTCATGTCGCGGGCGGCGCGATCCCACGGCAGGTTGGTCATGAGCTGCGCGGCCTTGTCCATCTCGTCGTGGCCCGCGACCTCACCGTGGTAGAGGTCCGGCACGAGCGCGGCGAACCCGGCTGCTGCCAGCCGATCTGCGGTCTGCCTGAGGCTGTCGTCGACGCCCCACCACTCCTGGATGACGATGACGCCGGGGCCGGACCCCCCATCCGGGCGTGCCAGATAACCCGAAGCTTCGTTGCCGTTGCTCGCGAACTCGACGATTTCTCCCATGGCCGCGGAACCTACTGCGGACGCGTCGGGCGCGCCGCGACCTCAGCGGCGGGCCCCTCCGCCTCTTCGAGCCGCTCGTTGATGCGGTCCGCCGGGGACCGACCGGAGTCGGTGGCGTCGTAGGTCCAGTCCGGCTGCTTGCGCAACTGGCGTTCGTCGATCTGCACGCGCTGGCCAGGAAGGTCGAGGATCGCCGCGACTTGGAACGCGCGGGCAGGATCGGCGACGCCATCGGCGTGGGCCCGGAAGCTGTCGGGAAAGTGTTCGAGGATGCTGCGCACCACGGTCTGGTGCTGCTGCGCGAGGAAGCACCTCGCGCCACCGACGACAGATTGCAGCCTCTCGGTCACCACGCCGAAGTCGTCCGCACTCGCCGCTGACCGCCGCAGCCGGTCGAGCGCGTCCGCAATGGCCTTGCCGTCCTCCTTGCACGGCAGGCATTGACCACACGACTCAACCGCCAGGAACCGTGACACGCCATGTGCCACCGCGACCCAGTCGGTGAGATCGTCGAACACGAGGAAACCGGCCGAGCCGAGGCCGGCACCTGCGCTCGCCATGTCTTCGTACGTGAGGGGCGTGTCGAGCAGGTCCGCCGTGAGCAACGCGTTGGACACGCCGGACAGCACCCCCGTGACGTGGCGACCGATCCTCGGTCCGCCCCCGATGATCTCGATGGCCTCCCGCAACGGTGTGCCCAGCTCCAACTCGTTGACGCCGTCGTGCTGGACCGCCCCGGTCACGGTGACGACGATCGTCCCAGGCGACTTCTCTGTGCCGATCGAGCGGAACCAGTCCGAGCCCTCGGCGATGATCGCTGGGAGATTCGACACCGTCTCGAGGTTGTTCACCAGCGTCGGCGGAAGCTCGTTTCCGCCCTCCGCCGGAGACAGCTCGAGTGAGCTCGCCGTCGAGGCGCCGTCGCCGAGCTCGTCGATCCCGTGACGCCACGGCGGCGCGACGCGAGGAAACGGCTCCCGGCCATCGATCACCTCGAGCAGCGCGGTCTCCTCGCCGTAGAGGTACGAGTCGGGCCCGAGCTCGAGGTCGATCGTCACGCCGTCGGTCCATCCGGCTCGGGTGATCTCGTCGATCGCAGTTCGGAGCCGGTCTCGCTCGCGGGCGAAGGAGCCCTTGAGACCGAAGATGATCCAGTCCGATCCGAGGGCCGACGCAACGATCAGGGCGCCCTCGACGGCTTGGTAGGGGTTGTGGCGGAGAATGGTTCGGTCCTTAAACGTGCCCGGCTCGCCTTCGGCCGCGTTCACCACCACAGGCGTCGCCAGTTCGGGGGCTCGATGCGTGAGCACCGTGCGCCACTTGAGCGCCGTCGGGAAGCCTGCGCCGCCCCGGCCACGGAGCCCCGCCGCCTCGACCTCGGCAAGCACCGCTTCGGGCCCCATCTCCCGTGCGGCGACAAGCCCTCGGCCGCCGCCGCGGTCCTCCCAGTGCTGCAGGCTGGAAACCGGATCGCCAGCGAGGAGATGGAGACGTTCACTCACGTGTCTGACTGTGCCCACTCGGACGCATCCGGACACACTGGGCGCCGTGGCCGACCCGCTCACGGAGTTGTTCGACGACCTGCACGACGAACACGAGGCGCTCGACGCGGTCGTGGCCCCGCTGTCCGACGAGAGGTGGGACGCTCGCACGCCCGCGGCGGGATGGCGTGTCCGGGACCAGATCGGTCACCTGGCGTACTTCGACGAAGCCGGCCGGCAAGCGGCCGTCGATCCTGACGGGTTCGTCGCCGGCCGGGACCGGGGTCTGGCGGATCTCGATGCCTTCACCGCGCAGACCGAGCGTCTGGGTCGCGAACTCACCGGCTTCATGCTGCTCGCAGCCTGGCGCGCGGCGCGCGCGGCCATGCTCGACGCCCTCGCTGACCTTGCGGCCAGCGATGCCTCGGCCCGGCTGCCGTGGTACGGGCCGCCGATGAGCCTTCGGTCGTTCGCGACCGCGCGGCTGATGGAGACATGGGCCCACGGGCAGGACGTCGTCGACGGTCTCGGCCTCCCGCTCGACGCGCGCCCGGTCACCGACCGGCTGCGCCACATCGCGTTCCTCGGTTGCGCGACGCGCGGCTGGAGCTATGTCGTGCGTGACCGCGTTGCTCCCGACACACCGGTGCGGGTCGAGTTGTCGTTGCCGAGCGGCGCGACGTTCATCAACGGCGGAGACGATGCGGAAGACGTCGTGCGAGGGTCAGCGCTCGACTTCTGCCTCGTGGTGACGCAGCGTCGCAACGTGGCGGACACCGGCTTGTCGGTTGTCGGCCCCGCGGCGCGCGAGTGGCTGTCGATCGCGCAATGCTTCGCCGGCGGCGCCACGCTGCCACCCGCAC
The DNA here is from genome assembly GCA_036257895.1 of Acidimicrobiales bacterium. GTDB lineage: Bacteria > Actinomycetota > Acidimicrobiia > Acidimicrobiales > JACDCH01 > DATAES01. Next base: position 149 of record DATAES010000134.1, on the reverse strand, counting down.
CGCGCTCTGGCTAGCTGATCGGGAGGTGCACACACCTCTGCTCACAGATCGTCGATGCGCTTGAACCCTTCGGCGTAGGCGACACCGACCTGCCGGCCGAACACCGCCATGCGATCGAGTTCGCGACGGCGAAAATGGTCCCGTTGCCG
>DATAES010000133.1:0-8588 GCA_036257895.1 Acidimicrobiales bacterium | reverse complement strand
CCACACGTGCACCTCGGCGTCCGCACTCCACAGCGGTGCGAAGAAGGCAAGACCTTGCAAGTGATCCATGTGCAGGTGTGACAACAGGACGTGCACCGGCCCGTCGGGATTCGGTCCGATCTCGATACCGAGCGCACGGATTCCCGAACCCGCGTCGAGCGCAAGAGGCGTGCCGTCGCGCAACGTGACCCCGACGCACGACGTGTTGCCTCCGTAGCGCACGGTGTGCGGTCCCGGTGACGCCAGCGAACCGCGGGTACCCCACACTCGGACCTTCATCGTTCGGTGCGGAAGGGCGCATCGCGCGACGCCGGACCGAACGGACCCCCGAGCTCCCAGAACACCCCCACCGCGCCGACGAAGCGCGACGCGCTCGCGAACAGCGGGTAGACGGTCGTCTCGATCAGATGCCACCGGCCGTCGAGTCCGCGTATCCGGATCTCGCGGTGCGCGGGCGTGTGGTCGCTGACGACCCGCGCGAGAGGGCCCTGGCGCAACGAGATCTCCTTGCCGTCGGGGTCGGTCGTCGTCCATCTGGTGTCGTACTCCTCCGGCGACATCTCACCCACCGACTCGAACGTCGTGCCCAGCACCTTCTCGGCAGCCTCGTTGAAGAAGACGATCGTCCCGGTCTCGTCGATCACGAGCATCGGCGTGGCGATGTTGCTCGCGAGCTCTCGAGCCAGGATCAGGACCACATCCTTCTGCTTCCCGCCGTTCATGTCCCGTCCACGGATGCGAGAGCGTAGTAGTGCGAGGCCGTGGCTCCACCTCAATGTTGGTGCGCCGTGGCCCCTATGAGGGCCACGGCGACCCGGAGTTCGGAAGGCCGACGCCGTCCAGCCCTTCCGCTGGTCGTCTACGCCACCTCGATGTGGCCCTTGCCCCCGCGTTTTCGCGCCTCGCGGGAACCAAGCTCCTCGATCACCTCGTTCGAGCGCTCGACGTCGAACTCGTTCCCGCTCGCCCGAAGGTCGGCAAGAAGATCGACGAGCCGAGTCCGTTGCTTTTCGGAGAGGCCGATTCGTTCATAGACGGTCGAGTTCAAGTCGCGCGTCGCGTCGGTGGCGACTCGCCGGCCACGCGCCGTTATCTCGGCGAGTGTCGTTCGCGCATCCGACGGATGCGGCACACGTCGAACGAGCTTGTCATCCTCGAGGCGATCGATGATGTTCGTCACCGTGGCCGGTGGGATCCGCAGCGTCTTGCTGATCCAGCTGAGCGACAGCGACGAATCCGGGTCCGTCGCCAACCAAGCGAGTACCTCGTATCGCGCGAAGGTGAGGTCGTAGCTCCTCATCACGCTGTTCACTTGATCGTTGAGCAGCTGATACGAGCGCAGGATGGCAGTGAACACGGCCATCCCGGAGGCGGCCTCCGGATCCCAACGCTCCAGCCACACGCGGCGCGACGCTTCGACGACGTCGAACGGAGCGATCTCGAATCCCATCAGACCGAGGATATTGCTCTCGTCGCGATCACTGCAGTTGGCGGTCGTGGACGAGCGAACGACCGATGATGCCGTCGGCTTCGAGAGCGGCGATCTCCGATGGACCGAGACCGAGCTCACCGAGGAGCTCCGCGTTGTGCTCACCGAGAAGCGGTGCATGGCGTCGGTGCAGGTCGCCCGCGACACGTGAGAACCGCATCGGGAGCGTGCTGTATCGAGAGCGTCCGATCAGCGGATGGTCCATCTCCTCGAAGAAGCCGCGGAACTCGAGTTGCGCCACGTCGGGCTGCCGGTGCGGCTGCATGACCTTGCCCACCGGCACGCCTGCACTCCACAGGCACGCGAGGATCTCGTCTGCCGATCGAGCCCGGCACCACTCCTCGAGGTACGCGTCGATCCGGTCGTGCTCGCGTACACGTCCCGGCGCGGTCCCGAGTGCGGGGTCCTGCGCCCACTCCGGATTACCGAGGGCACCTCGGAGTGCCGCCCACTGCTCGTCGGTCGCGACCGCGATCGCGATCCAGCAGTCATCCCGGCCGTACTCGTCCACACCTGCGGTCTGGTACAGGTTCTGCGGTGCCGCGCACGGCCCACGATTGCCGGCACGCGCGAGCAGCGAGCCATACGCCGAGTGCTCGATCACCTGTTCCGCGGTGACGTTGAGCGCGGCGTCGACCATGGCGGCTTCGACGAGGCCACCCTCGCCCGTTCGGTCGCGGTGCTCGAGTGCGAGCAACAACCCGAACAGCGCGTGGAGCCCCGCGTTCGGATCGCCGACGCAGTACGGCTCGAGCGGCAGTCGGTCCGGATGCCCCGTGAGCCACGTGAGCCCGGACGCGTCCTCGATCACGAAGGCGAAGGCCGCGAGATCGCGCCACGGGCCGTCGAGACCGAAGCCGGGCATCCGGACCATGACAAGGTCGGGACGAACGGCGCGCAGCGATTCGTAGTCGAGGCCGACCTGGTCGAGCACGCGCGGTGTGTAGTTCTCGACGACCACATCGCATGTCGCCGCGAAACGGCGCACCAGATCGACACCGCGGGGATCGCTGAAGTCGATGGTCAGGCTCTTCTTGTTGGCGTTGAGCGCGGCGAAGATCGGGCCGCGCTCCCAGTAGTGATCCTCGGTCTGTGGCACGCCACCAACGAGGCGGGCGCCGTCCGGACGCGCTGCCGATTCGAGATGAATCACCTCGGCGCCGAGGAGAGCGAGCACTTGTCCCACGAGCGGACCGGCCCAGTACGCCGTCATGTCGAGGACCCTGACGCCGCTGAAGGGCAAAGGGAGTGCCGAGGCGCGTCGATTCCGGCGCGCAGCCGGATCGACCGGAGTGCGCGTGATCCGGAAGGGCGTCCTCGGGTTGACCACTCCGTCACGAGCGTTCTCGACGAACGTGTCCCGAGTGCGGAAGTGATCGAACGTCGTGACGTTGGCCCCGTTCGCGATCGGCGCGTTCGGAATCCGAAACGCAGACGCCAGGTCGAGGACGTCTTCGACGGTGTGCTGAGCAACCCACTCATCGATGGTCGGCGCCAGCGCGCTCCGCTCGAGGAACAGCGACGGGTCCTCCGTCCACTCCGGGTGGCCGACCATCACGCAGAAGTCGAGCCATTGCTGACCTGTTCCGCACCCGAGCCCGACGAGCCCGTCGCGAGCGGCGGCCACGCCCGGAGTCGGGACGAACCGCCGCCGGCGCATGGGCCGTCCGAGTTGGTCGTTGAAGGTGACCGGGTAATACGTCAGGCACATCGCCAACGCCTCGAGCATCGAGACGTCGACGAGTTCGCCGACCGAGTCGGCGCGTCTGACTGACGCCAAGGTCCCGATCGCGGCAGAGACACCGGCGAGCCATTCGCCGATCTGGCCGCCGACGTGCACCGGTGCCCGCCCGGGTGTGCCCCGCGCGAGTCCGACGACAGCACCCGACCACGCTTGCAGCGTGAACTCGGTGGCGGGCTTGTCACTCCAGGGACCGTCGAGTCCGAATGGCGTGATCGACGTGACGGTGAGATGCGGATGGGCGCGGAGGATCTCGACTGGCGCGAGCAATGCATGCTCTGCGACTTCGGATCCTCTCGACCAGACGACGGCATCGGCCGACGCGAGTAGCTCGTGCAACGACTCGACATCGTCCGCTCGCTCGGGATCGATGACGACGGACTGCTTCGACACGTTGAGGAAGTTGAAGAGCGCTCCGTCAGCGTCGGGCGCGATTGCTGCGCCGGAGGCCGACCACCGGCGTAGCGGATCGCCGGTCGGAGACTCGACCTTCGTCACTTCGGCACCGCCGTCGGCGAGCAGCTTCGTGCAGTAGGCGCCGGCGATCCACGTCGAGAGATCGACGAACCGGAGTCCTTCCAGCGGCGTCACCGTCAGTCGGTCTCGGGGCGCCTGCGACCGGACTTGCTCAAGCGCCACTCGGGCGGGTACCGGCTGTCGTTGTCCTTGACCGCGACGTTGAGCCCGGCGTCCATCGTCTCGTTGGAGAGCGTGGCGAGCCTGCCGTCGTCGTCAGCTCGGAGGACCCCGCCCATGGATTCGAGCCATGCACTCAGGAGGCTGCCCATGTACTCACCCTGGTGCTGCTTCATGATCTCGAAGAAGACCTTCTGCATGAAGACGGTGTCGGTCGGTCGCGTGCGGGCGCATGCCAACGCGTACTTCTCCACCTCCGACTCGAGCTGGTCGCGGGGCACGACGCTGTTCACGAAGTTGCACTCGTACATCTCCTGAGCGGTGAAGGGCCGACCCGTGAACACCATTTCTTGGAACTTGCGCAGTCCCATCGTCATCGCCCACTGCCACATGCGCGGCGCGTAGCCGACGTAGCGGAACGCGGGATGGCCGAACAGCGCATCATCAGAACTGATCACGAGGTCGGCGTCGCCTGCTTGGTAGAAGTGCCACCCGTAGCAGTACCCCTTGACCTCGAGAATGCTGATCTTCTTGAAGTCCTGGAGGCTCCGGCAGCCGGACCTCGTGTTGCCGTACCAATGAAGGAGCGACGCGCCGGCGCGATAGGACCGCTCGCTCGGCATCGTCACGTCGTCTTCCTCCGTGATGCCGAACTCCTCCTCCAACGCGACGCCGGCAGCCCGCTTCGCCATCAGCTCGTCGAGATCGGCTCCCGTTCCGAGGCTGTCGCCGACACCGCGCACGACGAGAACCTTGACGTCGTCGTCGATGCTCGCCTTGAACAAGAGGTCCGCGTACCGCTTGCGCGCCCCGATCGTCGGGATGTTGAGCTGGTCCGGACGGTTGAGGGTGATCGTCGCTATCCGGGTGCTCGGATCCTTCTCGTAGAGGATGATCTCCTCAGGCGGAGGAACATTGACGTCGCTCACGTCATCGGGCTCCTTGCATCGCGGAACGGGTTCGCCGACAGAACGACCGGCCTGGACTCGGTGACCACCACCGGCTCCTGGCCGTAGACGGCGCCCACGTCTTCCTTCCACACGTAGGCGGTCAACGCGACGACCATCCCCCGTTCGAGTTGCTGGTTCGCCGCCGTGCGCGGCAGCGCGTGGGTCACGAGCGGAAGGTCGAACCCGAGCCCCAGGCCTCGCGCGACCGGCATCGGGGGCGGCGGGACTCCCGTTGCGTCGTAGGCGTCGAGGAGGTCGGTCGCCGGAGCACCGGGTCGGCATGCCGTCAGAAGTCGATCCCACAACTCGTCCCAGCGCGTGAACAGCCTGCCGGCTGCCGCGTCACCCTCCACGGCATACGTACGACCGACCTCGCCCACGTATCCCCCGCTGATGACCCCGGCGTCGAACGCCACCAGGTCGCGAGGCCCTACGGGTGCGTCGCGATCGGAACGGGGAGACAGCTGTCGTGGCGATGTGATCCAGGCAACGTCTTGCGTCGCTGGTGTGGTGACGCCGGCTGTTGCCATCGCCTCCATGAACACGCCCGTGAGTTGGCGCCCACTGATACCGGGCACGAGCGCCGCCTCCGCTGTAGCAAGCGCTCGTTCGGCGACGTGTACCGATGCGCGGATCGCGTCGATCTCCTCGGCGGTCTTGACGCGACGGGCGCGGCGCATCAGGTCCTCACCGTCGACGAGCTGTGCCGACGGAAATGCCATCGGCAGCAATCGTGCGAACCCTGGCGTCATACCGTCGGTCGCCACCGTTCGAGCTGTGGCGGCGCCGTCGATGTTCTCGAGCACCTTCACGAAGTTCGTCGTGTTGAACGTGATCCCATATAGGTTCTCGTGTGGGATGTCGTCGGGGACTCCTTCATCCCACGTGCTCAGCAGGTGGACCGCGCCGGTGGCCCGCACGATCACGCAGCCTGGGCCGAATGCGCGCGAGCCTGCAGTCCACAGCCGCGGTGCGCCCGAGACGTAACGAGCGTTTCCCTCGCGGCCGACGATCAGGACGTCGACATCTGCCGCTTCCATCTCCGCGAGCGCACGCGACCGACGGGAGAGTCGAAGCGCGGCCTCGTCAGGACGAATCTCCGTGACCGTCACCGGGTCCGCTGCCATTTCAGAAATTCCGTGGGGCTGCGCCCCACACCCATCGGCACCGGGCGAGCTGGCGCTCGCGCCGCTGCCCTCAACTGCTCGCTCCGCTCGCACTTCAGAAGGGGTCGTACGGGTAGTCGGTCATGGGCTCCCATCCGTCCTCGGTGATGAGGAGCACCTCTTCCGAGCGGTAACCGGCGGCGCCGTCGTCCCAGACGATGGGCTCGAGCACGAGAACCATGCCAGCGGCGAGGACCAGGCTCGAGTCGAACGCTTCACCGATGTCACTCCCGACGTACGGCATCTCGGCGCTGTCGATGCCGAGTCCGTGTCCGAGATAGAAGTGCGGCATCCAAGGCTTGACACCACCGGCAGCCGTGATCGCCGCCGCCGTGAGGTCGCCGGCCGTCGCTCCGGCACGGGTGACGTCGAGGACCGCATCCATGATGTGTCGCCACTTGTCGAACTGTGCCCGCTGCCGCGCATCGGGCTCGCGTCCGACGACCCAGGTCCGGCCGAAATCCGAGTGGAAGCCGCCGTAGCTGACTCCCGTATCGACCCACAGGACGTCGCCTTCGACGAGTTCGCGCTCGGTCGACAGGAGCGGACAGGCGATGTCGCCGGTCGTGGTCCAGGGTCCGTCCGCGATCCTCGACGGCATCACCTGCCAGATCGGATCGAGGATGTTCGCGTCCGCACCGACATCGAAGATCGTCCGCAGGAATGTCGCGGTGAGATCCGTCTGACGGATGCCCGGCGCGATCCGTGCCTGTACGTCGGCGATGGCGCGTTCGGTGATGCGGAGCGCCTCGCGCATGCAGGCAAGCTCGTCCTGTGTCTTCAGAAGCTTGGCCTTGCTGATCACGCGGCCGCCATCGACGGGTGCGTCTTGTGTGAACAGGACCGAGCGCTCGCGACGCATCGCGTTCGTCCATTCGTCGATCGCGATCACCGCGTTGTCGGGGACGAGATCGGCGAGTTGCGATGCGAAGAGGTGCACTCCTTCGTCGAAGTCGAGGTACACGGGATCGTGGAGGTGATCTGACGGCAACTCGACGCGTTGCCGATCATCCTCACGTACGGGTGAGAAGAGATGGGGCGACTCGTCGTCGGCGAGGACGACAGCGACGGGCTGTTCGAAGTTCGCTCGCCCGGAGTCGGCGAGTGGCCAGATGGCGCCCGTCGCGTACACGACGTTGGTATTTCCGAGCAGTACGAGCGCACCGATTCCCTGGTCGCGCATCGCGGCGCGTACACGTGCTGCCCGTTCACGGTGCATCCGTTGCAGGTCCGCCTCCGGCGGGATGTGCGTTGGCGCCGCCGATGCCATGAGACCCGCAGACATCAGTCGCCCATCAGACGTCGAGTCCGAGATAGTGCTTGATGTTGCCGCCCGCGATCGCGGCGGCGGTCTCGGGACCGACCGCGCTGACCACCGCCGCGAGCGACTGGTTGCTGTAGCCGTACGTGCTCTCGTTGTGCGGGAAGTCGGTGGACCACATCACTCGCTCGACGCCGATGCGGTCGACGAGCTCGAGCCCGAGTGGGTCGACGACGAAGGAAGCGCACATGTGCTCGTCCCAATAGTGCTTGGGGTCGTGCTGCGGTTCCAGGTTGCTGAGGTGACGGAACGAGGCGGCGATGTGCTCCGCGTCTTGAATGGCGGATGGCACCCAGTTGATCCCGCCCTCGAACCAACCGACTCGAAGCCCGGGGTGACGGTCGAGGATCCCACCGAAGATGTACTTCCCGAACGCATCTCGGAACGGCGCCACGGACTGCAGCATCCCGATGCCGACCGCGTTGAACTCGTTCGGCGTCGCCGGCGGGTTCTCACCGATGTGGTGCGACACGGGGATTTGCGCCTCTTCGATCGCTGCCCAGACGCCGTCCATCGCGGTACTCGAGTAATCGATCGGGCGCCTGTCGGCATCCTTGCCCGGCTGGAGAGGCAGGAGAAACGTCTTCAACCCGAGTGCCTTGAGCTCGTCGACCGTCCTGCGGGTTCCCTCCGCGTCCCACCAGTTGATGAGACCGACGCCGAAGATGCGGCCCTTCGATCGTTCCTGAACGTCGGCGATGTGCTCGTTGTAGATCCGGAAGCAGAGCTCACGCACTTCCTTGTCCGGCCATCCGAACAAAGCAAGGATCGAGTTGGGGAACGCGAGCTCCTTGGACACACCCTCGGAGTCGAGAGCTGCAAGCCGCGCGTCGACATCGCCTGTGTGTGACCCGGGAAGTGGGTCGTATTGCGTGAGCACCTCGATGAACTCCGGCACGAGGATGGACTTGCCATCCATGCCGATCACCCAGCCGCCGTCGACGTTCATGACACGTGGCGCGCGTTCCTTCATGCTTTCGGGGAATCGCTCGTAGAAGATGTCCTCCGCGAGCGAGATGTGATCGTCGGCGGAGAACACCTCCGACCCGACGGGCAAGCCGAGTTCGACCGACGGACCGGGCCGCCGATCCTTCGGCGCGCCCAAGCCGCCTCGTGGATACGTCAGCGTGGTCGAGTTGCCGGACATGCTTGTCTCCCGTTCATGCGGCGACGGCAGATTACTTCGACGTCGTAGCAATCGTCAACGCAGCCTGCTAGCTTGCCGCGGCACTGGAGTACTGCGTCCGAGGTGAGAAAGGACGTGCCATGACGACGTGGGACTCCA
>DATAES010000132.1:0-15621 GCA_036257895.1 Acidimicrobiales bacterium | reverse complement strand
GCGTGGGAATCCGTGACCGTGCTCGCCGGCGGTTCGGTGCGCCGGTGGCGGAACTCGACAGGATGCGCCTCGAGGACCGCTACTGCGGGCTCGGCGTGGGCCGGGTGTCCGAGGCGCCGCTGCGCGAGCCCTGCCGCATCGCGGGCGAAGTGCAGGGCATCCGGGTGGTGCCCCGCGCCGGCAGCCCGTCGCTCGAGGTCACGGTGTCCGACGGCAGTGGGCGCGCGGTCGCGGTGTTCCTCGGACGCCGCCAGCTCGCGGGACTCGTCCCCGGCCGCGGTGTCGTCTTGGAGGGTGTGGCCCGCAAGGAGGGCAATCGCACCGTGCTGCTGAACCCCGCGTACACCCTGCTCCCCCTCTGACCCACTCCTCCCCCGATCCGAACTACGGGTCGCCGTGGCCCCTATAGGGGCCACGGCGCACCAACATTCGGCTCAGGGAGGTGTCTGGCCGTCGCTCGACGGCGGCGGGCGGGACAGCTCGGGCTCGGGGTCGCCGAGTACCTCGGCCTTGCCGTGTTCGATGTGGTACGGCACCGAAACGACCACGGTGTTCCGGCGGAACAGCAGCCGCGCTTTGAGCATGAGCGCGCTCTGGTTGTGCAGCAGTTGCTCCCACCATCTGGTGAGCACGAACTCCGGCAGGATCACCGTGACGATGTCGTTCTCGTAGGCCTGGTCGAGTTCGTCGATGAACTCGACGACCGATCCGGTCAGATCCCGGTAGGGCGACAGCTTGATCTCGAGCGGGATGTCGAGATGGTGGTCCGACCACTGTTTCTGGATCTCCTCGGCCTCTTCGGCACCGGTCACGACAGACATCGCGACGAGACGGTCGGGTGCGAGCGAGCGCGCGTACGCGATGGCAGCGAGCGTGGCGCGATGCACACGCCCGACGAGCACCACGATGGTGTGGGTGTGTCGAGGGGTCCGGTAGTCCGGACTGATGTCGAGTGCCTCTTCGACGCGCGTGTAGTGGCTCTTGATCGACTTGAAGAAAAGCACGATCAGCGGGATGAGGACCGCAGGGATCCACGCGCCCTTGGTGAACTTGGAGACCACCACGATCAGCGCAACGAGCGCAGTCGCGAACGCGCCGGTGGCGTTGATCACGAGCCCGATCTTCCAGTGCGGCTCGCGCAACCGCCAGTGGTGCACCACCATGCCGGCCTGCGACAGCGTGAACCCGGTGAACACTCCGACCGCGTACAACTGGATGAGGAGGCTGGTCTGTCCGCCGAATGCGACGATCAACACCGCGGCCGCCCCCGACAACACGAGGATGCCGTTCGAGAACACGAGGCGGTCGCCGCGGTTCGACAACTGGCGCGGCAGGAAGCCGTCGCGGGCGATGATGGACGACAGCCGCGGGAAGTCTGCATACGCGGTGTTGGCCGCCAGCACGAGGATGGCGAACGTGGATATCTGCAGGATCAGGTACATCGGCGTGCCGCTGCCGAAGACAGCCCGGCCCATCACCGACAGCAACGTCTCGTTCTCCGACGGGACGGGCGCGAGGTGATGGGCGAGAACCGCGATGCCGAAGAAGTACGTGCCGAGGATCGCGCCCATGATCGTGAGCGTCCGTGCCGCGTTCCGCGACTCGGGCTTACGGAACGCCGGCACCCCGTTGGAGATGGCCTCGACCCCTGAGAGTGCGATGGCGCCCGACGAGAAGGCGCGCAACAGGATGAGCAGGCTCAGCCCGGTCACGGTGCCGTGCGTCAAGTCTTCGAGCCGCGCCTCGTTCGGCGGAAGGGCATGCAGGTTTCCGGACAACGTCTGGTACAGCCCGACGATCAGCAGCACGCCGAGCGCGACGATGTACACGTACGTCGGGCCGGCGAACAGACGCCCCGACTCCTTCATCCCGCGCAGGTTGGCGAGCATCATCAGGAGCACGCACACGAGACAGATCGGGACGCGGAGCCTGAACAACGTGTCGCTCTGTGCTGCGGACAGGATCGCCGCGACGCCCGCAGAGACCGAAACGGCGACCGTCAGGATGTAGTCGACGAGCAGCGAGGCGCCGGCGACGAGCGACGGCATCACTCCCAGGTTCTCGCGGGACACGATGTAGGAACCGCCGCCGCTCGGGTACGCGAACACGGTCTGGCGATACGACGTGACGACGATCGCGAGCAGGATCACGACGACGATCGCGATCGGCACGAGCTTCGACAGCGCGACCGACAGTCCCGCCGCCGGGATGAGGACGAGCAGGATCTCTTCTGTCGCGTACGCGGTGGAGGAGATCGCGTCGGATGCGAAGACGGGAAGTGCGACCGTCTTCGGAAGCCGCTGGTGCGCCTCTTCGGCCGACGCGAGTGGCCTGCCGACCAGTACGCGCTTGACTATCGATGCCATCGACCGCTCGTCTGCATCACGATCCGATCAAGAGATGACGCACCGCTTCCTCGCTGTCCGGCGTGACGAGCACGAGAACCTCATCACCCTCGAGCAACGGAGTGTCGCCTCGCGGGACCACGACGTGGTCCTGGCGGAGGATGGCCACCACGGTGGAATCGCGCGGGAAACCGAGCTGGACGATCTCTCGGTCCGCGGCGGGTGAACCCGGCGCCAGGGTCACCTCGACCAGCCCCGCCCGTCCGCCCTCGAAGCTCAGCAGCCGCACGAGGCTCCCGACCGAGACCGCCTCCTCGACGAGCGCGGTCAACAGGTGGGGCGTCGACACCGAGACGTCGACACCCCACATCTCGTTGAACATCCAGTCGTTCTTGGGATTGTTCACGCGCGCCACCACGCGCGGCACCGCGAACTCCTGCTTGGCGAGCAACGAGATGACGAGGTTGTCCTCGTCGTCGCCGGTGACAGCAGCGACGACGTCGGCCTTGTCGGGATCCGCACGGGCGAACTCGCTGACCTCGCACGCGTCAGCCAGGAGCCACGGCACGCCCGGGGGCTCTCCCACCGACTCCGCCTGACGCACGCGGTCGGGATCGACTTCGACGAGCAGCACCTCGTGTCCGGCGCTGTGCAGTTCACTCGCGATGAACGTGCCGACCTTCCCGCCGCCGGCGACCACCACTCGCATCAATGCGCTCCCGCGGTCGCGGTGCCGCTCAGCCGTGCGTCGAAGGCGCCGATCTTGTCGCCGTTCACCGCCGCGTACACGAGGTCGCCGTCCTGGATAACGAGCTTCGGCCGGGCCAGTTGCGACACGCCGAGTCTGGACACCGCGATCACTCTTGCCTCGCCGTCGATGTCGAGGTCGGAGACATCGCGGCCTGCCCACGCGGCCGGAACACCCCGCTCGATCAGACACACTCTCGCGCTCGGGTCGATCCACTCGACTGCGTGCGACTCGGGAAGGACGCGACGCAGCACCCGCTCGATCGTCCACTGCACCGTGGCGACCGTCGGGATGCCGAGACGCTCGTAGATGGCAGCCCGGCGCGGGTCGTAGATGCGTGCGACGACTCGGTCGATTCCGTAGGTCTCCTTCGCGACGCGAGCGATCATGATGTTCGAGTTGTCGCCGTTGGTCACAGACGCGACAGCAAACGCGTCCTTGATGCCCGCCTCTTCCAGACGGTCACGGTCGAAGCCGACACCCACGAGCTTCTTGCCCGAGAACTCGGGAGACAGGCGGCGGAACGCCTGCTCGCGTCGATCGATGATCCCAACCGTGTGACCAGCCGCCTCCGCGGCTTCGGCGAGGCCGGACCCGACCCGACCACACCCGACCACAACGATGTGCACGAACCCACCTCTCCCGTGCCCTAGGGGGGCGGGCACTCGCGGCATCGTACCGACGAGCCGCGGGCCCGCGAAACAGCACGCCGAGGGCTACCGCTTGAACCGATTGGTCACCAACTTTGGTACCGCCGCCGCGCCTCGCACCGGCTGGAACCGGTCGGACGCTTCCGTCAGCCGGGCATCGTCCTCGTCGGTGAGCTCGAGGTCGGCGGCTGCCACGTTCGCCTCCAGTTGCTCGACGCTCGATGCCCCCGGGATGGCGACGACGTTCGGACGGCGGACGACCCATGCCAGCGCGACTTGCGCGGGTGTGGCGTCGTGGGCCTTGGCAAGCTCCTTCAGCACGTCGAGCATGGGCGCGGCGCGCGCGAGGTTGTCGGGCAGGAACAGCGGATTGTTGCGCCGCACATCGTGCGGCACGTTGCTCGCGTCGTACTTGCACCCGAGCAGTCCTTGCGCCAGAGGGCTGTACGCAATGATCAGCTTGTCGTTCTGTTGCGCGAACGGGATGAGCTCGCGATCGGGTTTGCGCGTCGCGAGGCTGTACTGCACTTGGTTCGACAGGATCGTCGATCCGAGTTCGCGTTCCAGCGCCTCCCACCCCGCGCGCCCATAGTTGCTGACGCCGATGTGGCGGACCACGCCTGTCTCGCGCAACCGCCGCAGCCCGTCGGCGAGCGTTCGTTTCGGGAGCGCCGGGTTCGGCCAGTGGACCTGGTAGAGGTCGATGATGTCGATGCCGAGCCGGCCCAGGGACTTTCGTCCGCGGCCCTCGACGAACCCGGCCCCGACGGGTGGCACGACCGGCAGCAACTTCGACGCAACGAAGGCACGGTCACGGCGGTCGGCGATGGCGCGCCCCACGATTCGTTCCGAGTTGCCGAAGCCGTAGATCTCCGCCGTGTCGAGCAGGTTGACGCCGAGGTCGAGTGCTCGGTGCACGATCTCGATCGCCGTCGAGTTGGCGTACTCGTCGCCGTAGGCCCAGTCCCGCGAGCCGAACTGCCACGCACCCACGCCGATCACGGAGAGCCGCTCGCCTCCCACCTCCACATAACGCATGGCGACATTCTTCCCCAGAAGGCTCCTATGGTTCCCGGCGTGCGCGTCGCAGTCACCGGTTCACACGGCTTCATCGGCTCCGCACTCGTCGAATCGCTCGAGCGCGACGATCACGCAGTGGTGCGTATCGCACGCGATCAGATCGGGGCGGACGCGCTGCAGGGCGCCGAAGCAGTGGTACATCTCGCCGGCGAGCCCATCGCGGCACGACGATGGTCACCGGAGCAGAAGCGCAAGATCCTGGACAGCCGCACGGAGATCACGGCAACCTTGGCGACGGCGCTTTCGGCCATGGACCAGCGGCCGCGCGTGCTCGTGTCCGGATCGGCGATTGGGTACTACGGCGACCGCGGCGACGAGGTGCTGCGCGAGAACTCCGGACCGGGCGACGACTTCCTCGCCGACGTGTGCCAGGCCTGGGAAGCGGCGACCGCGGCGGCCAGCGACGCGGGCATCCGGGTCGCGCACATCCGCACGGGCCTCGTGCTCGGCAAGGGTGGCGCACTGGCCAAGATGCTCCCGCTGTTCCGCTTCGGTCTCGGTGGGCGATTCGGTGCAGGCCGCCAGTGGTGGAGCTGGATCGCGATGGAAGACCAGATCGGCGCGATCCGGTACGTGCTGGACCATGACCTCGACGGTCCGGTCAACCTCACGGGTCCCGCGCCGGTCACCAACGTCGAGTTCACACACGCGTTGGGTGGCGTGCTGCATCGACCAGCCGTACTACCGGTCCCCCGCTTCGGTCCGGCGCTGATCCTCGGAGGCGAGCTCGCGGATCAACTCCTGTTCTCCAGCCAGCGCGTCGAGCCCGCGGTGCTGGCCGACCACGGCTACCGGTTCCGCTACGCAGACGTGGCGTCCGCGCTGGCCGCGGCCGTCGCTTGATCCTCTACTTCGGCTGCATGCGGATGCCGCCGTCGACGCGGATCGTCTCGGCGTTCATGTAGCTGTTCGTCGCGAGCTCGACGGCGAGCGTCGCGAACTCCTCCGACGTGCCGAGGCGGTGCGGAAAGAGCACCCCGACCTTGAGCCGCTCCTTGAACTGGTCCGCCCCTTCACCCTGGCCGTAGATCGGCGTGTCGATAAGACCAGGGGCGATCGTGTTGACGCGGATACCCACGGCGGAAAGGTCACGCGCGATCGGCAAGGTCATCCCGACGATGCCGCCCTTCGAGGCGGAGTACGCGGCTTGCCCGATCTGTCCGTCGAACGCCGCGACCGAGGCGGTGTTCACGATGGCGCCGCGCTCGCCGTACTCGTCGAGCGGCTCGGTCTGGCTCATCGCGGTCGCCGCGAGACGAATGCAGTTGAAGGTACCGATGAGGTTGATCGTGACGACCTTCGTGAAGATGTCGAGCGAGTGGGCCGACGAGTATTCGCCGTCCTTGCCGATCGTGCGCTGTGGCCAGCCGATGCCGGCGCAGTTGACGAGCACACGGAACGGACCGAGGTCCTTGGCCGCTTCGACGGCAGCGATGACGTCGTCTTCGACAGTCACGTCCGTGTGCGTGAACGAGCCATCCACCTCCTTGGCGACGGCTTCGCCCTTGTCGTCCTGCAGGTCCGCCACCACGACTTTGGCGCCTCGTTGCGCGAGCAGCCGAGCGGTGGCTTCGCCGAGGCCCGACGCGCCGCCAGTGACGATTGCTGATGCTCCGGAGATCTCCATCTGCCGGACGCTACCCGCCCTCCCGTTTCGGCGATGCATGGCCCACACGGGATGTGGGTCGTGAACGCCGTATCGCAAAGGAGGGCCGAAGTATCCTTGGCCGTGCCCTTGTTGCGGTCGGTCGAGAAGCAGATCGAGCGGATCGAGGGATTTCGCGTGGCGTTCCTGCATCACGACCGGCGCGACGTACGGGGCGACATGCACGACGTCGCCAGCTACGAGTTCGCGCGCAAGCTCTCCGACGACCGAACGGTGGCGGAGTGGATCGCTATCAGGTTTCGGGAGCGCTACCGAGGATTCGAGGTGTCCGTGCTGCTGGCCGACGGGTCACGGGCGCACGGCAACACGCTGCTGTCCACCGTTCGCGCCAGCTACTCCTGAGGCAAACGCGGCCTCGTCGTAGGAGGAGAAGAACGCGGTCAGATCACGAACCAGCGCGGCCTCCGAAGCGGCGGCATAGATCAGCGGCTGGTACTTCGTGATGTCGTACTCGGTCGTTCCCATGGCGTGAACGTCCCACCCGTGCACCTCGGCCTCACGGAACACGTCGAGCTCGCCGTACGACGACAGCAGGCCGGCACCGTAGGCACGCAACTCTCCGTCCTCCCACACGACACCGAACTCGATGGTGAACCAGAACACCCGCGAGAAGAACTCGAGCGCGTCGTCGGACGTCGTGCGCCGCGACGCCGCGCCGGCGAGCTCGTAGAGATCGGCGAACGAGCTCGAGCCCAACATGCACACGTGCCCGATGAGCTCGTGGATGACGTCCGGTTCGGGGGTGTAGAAGGGCACGGAGTGGTGGCGCACGTACTGCGTCGCGAAGAAGGTTCGATCCGCCAGCGCGCCGTAGAAGTCGCGCGCCGGCACGAGCCCGGCGACCGGCCGCACGCAGAACCCGGTCAGTTCACTCAGCCGTTCGTTGACCTCCTGCAGCTGCGGGACCCGGTCGCGTGGCAGTTGCATTCGCTCGGTGGCGTCGAGATACGCGTGGCATGCGAGTCGCTCGTGCTTCGCGGCGAGCTCGCGCGACACGGTCGCCCACACTTCGTTCTCGGTGTCGGTGTAGGGCACTGCGGGAATGGCCGAGCCCGGCTCGTAGGTCTCCGCGATGGAGGCGATGCGAGCGCGGCGCGCTCGATAGGACTCGTCACTGAAGCCAGGATGGTCCTCGGGCAACTCGACGTCGTCGGGAGCCGGCATCACCGCTCAGCCTGCATCGCGAGAGCAGTTCGTTCAAGGGTCGGCGCCTCACGATGGCAAAACGTCCAGCCGAGCGGACGGTTCGCTCACGAACTGCGCACGCCGGCCTCACATCGCCCGCAACTGGTGGGCAGTTCGCGACTACCGGTTCAGCAAGCCGGCCACGACGTTGATCATCATCGCGATGATCGAGGTCCCGAAGACGAACGACAGCAGCGCGTGGTGCAACGCGGTGCGCCGAATCGACGTCGACGTCAGGTTCGTGTCGGACACCTGGTACGTCATCCCGATCGTGAACGCCAGGTACGCGAAGTCGCGGTAATCGGGGTCCTTCGACTCGTTGAAGTTCACGCCGCCGCCCTCGACGTAGAAGAGCCGTGCGTAGCGGAGCATGTAGACCACCTGCACCATCAGCCACGACAGGATCACGCTCAGGACGGCAAAGCCGGTGAGCGTCCCTTGAATCGGGCCCCCCTCCCGCGCTGCTTTCACCAACCCGAACGCGATGCCGGCGAGACTGGCAAGGCTGGCCGACACGAGCAGGAGGTCGGCGGTGGCGCGTGAGTCGTCCTCCCGTGTGGCGACGCGGGCCGTCGCCTCGCTGTCTTGCCACCAGACCACCAGCAGCGTCCACGTGATCAGGGTGAGGGCCGCGGCGTTCCAAGCGCTCAGCACCGCGACTTCCCACGGCTCGAACACCACGACGAGCGTGAAGACGATCAGTCCAACGAGCGCAGCCAGGAGCACGCGGCCGCGCGCCTGCTTCATACCTTCATTGTCACCCGTCGGGCGTCCAGAGCCGCGGCAGTCGGCTGACGTAGGTCATGTACGAGTCCCAGCCACGCCAGCAGGCGCAGCACGCCATAGGTCACGTCGATCTCCCACCAGTAGAAGCCTTGGCGCGCTGACTTGGGATAGTGGTGGTGGTTGTTGTGCCATCCCTCTCCACCCGTGAGCAGCGCGACACCGAGCGAGTTGCGACTGAGGTCGTCGGTCTCGTACCGGCGCCGACCGAAGACGTGGGCGAACGAGTTCACCGTGAACGTTGCGTGCCACAACAACACGGTCGAACCGAAGAAGCCGACGAACAAGCCGCTCCAACCACCGATCAGGAACGACGCCACGGCGAGGCTCCACGGACCGATCCAGTCGTGGCGATTGAGGAACCTGAGTTCGGGATACCTCGCGAAGTCCTCGATGACCTCGTAGTTGGTCGCGCCGTACTCGCCGGAGAGGATCCAGCCGATATGACTCCACCAGAACCCGCGCAGCGGCGTGTGCGGATCGCGGTCGGTGTCGGTGTAGCGATGATGGGTGCGGTGGTGGGCTGCCCACCACAGCGGCCCCTTCTGCGCCGCGGTCAACCCGCCGAACGCGAACACGAACTGCATGGCGCGGTTCATCTGGAACGACTTGTGCGCGAAGTACCGGTGGTAGCCGGCCGTGATGAAGAACATCCGGACCTCGAACAGCACCACGACCAGCACGAGATCGACGAGCGCGAAGCCGGTGAACAGGCCGAACAGCGGCAGGAAGTGACAAAGGATGAACGGCGCGGACGTCCGCCAGCTCACGGGATTTCGACGTCGCACCGGGGCAGCCTACCTACTGGACGGTAGGGAGCTGGACGCGGTCAGGCGAAAGGCCGTCGACACATCCGGAAAGCCCCGAAGCGGACCGGTCGGGAACGGTTCGAACGCGAACACATCTCCCACCACTGCGCCAACCACGTCTTTGACCGCGTCCGAGACGATGACCGATGACGGCGGTGCGACGGCGACCAACCGGGCTGCGAGGTTGACCGTCGGGCCGTAGTAGTCGCCGTGCATGGCAACGGCCGGACCGACGGCGAGGCCGACGCGCACGGGGTCGGCCGAGCGCTCGACCATTGCTGATGCCAACCGGCACGCCGCGACCGGTTCGTCAGCCACGAACATGGCCTCGTCACCGATCAGCTTCACGACCCGCCCACCCGCGGACGTGACCGAGTCCCACACCATCTGCTCGAACCGGTTGACGAGTGCCGCCGTCTCGCTGACGGAGAGCGTCCGCAGCACGTCCGTACTGCCCACGAGGTCGACGAACCCGACGGCGCGCTCGACGGTGACCGCGACCCGCTCTTCGTCCGTGGACCATCGCTGGTACGAGACCAACACGAGATGCCTGCGGAAGATCGCGCCGATCGCGTCCCACAGGATCGGCAACAGCTCGCGCGCGACCGTGGTGTAGTTGCGCGCCACTTCTGAGTAGGGCATCCCGGTGTCGATCTGCGGCATTTCGACACCAACGCGCGTTGCGCTCGACAGCGCGTCCGCGATGCGTGCGACCGATGAGCCGATGACCCGCGCCAGCCCGAGGACTGCTTCCTCGCCGAGATGCAGCGAGAGGAACGAAAGGGCCTCGAGCGCGCGCTGGACGTCGGACGTGACGGGGAACGGCATCGGCGGCGACTCGGGCAGCCCGAGCGCGGACCACAACCGGCGTACTTGCCCAGGGTCCATGGACGTCGCTTCCAGGAACGCCTCGAATGGCACCGCCGGTCCTTCGGGACGCATCGTGAGATCAAGCGCCAGTGGGCCGAGGCCGGCCACGCGTGCCGCTCGCTCGATGTCTTCTTGTGTCGCGCCGAGGCTCAGGACGTGGTCGACGAGCGCCTTGATGTCGTCATCGCTGCCGACGCGGGGATCACTCACGGTCGCATCATCTCGCGCTCGCCATCGCGTCAGTTGCGCTGATCGGGCAGCCAGTCGGGAAGGTCGATCGGCGGGTTCGGCAACAGCTCGACGCCCTTCTCCTCAAGCAGTTGCTGCCAGGCGTCCTGATCGGCAGGAAACGAGCGAGGATCACCCATCATCACTTCGAACAGCACCACACCTTCAGGCCCTGCGACGAACGGACCGAACGTGTCCCCCTGGTCGAGCGAGATGTGCGTGCCCGGCCGGCAACGAACCTCGCCACACGTCATCTCGCCTTCGAGCACGAACACGATGTGGTCGCTGTTGTGACCATGGGGCTGCACGAGCATGCCGGGATCCCACCGTGCGTAGAGCGAGAGATACCGGTCGTTCAGGTCGAGCCAGCGCTCGTAGACCGACACGGTGCGGTCACCATGGCGTTGCCGGCGCACCTCTTGCTCGGGCACATCGTCCATGTGAACGAACCTCGGACCCGATCCCACCATGACGCTCCTTCGCTTGTCTCAGAGGTCGAGCGTCGCGCCGTGTGTGATGCCGGCGCGCCGCTTCACCTTCGCCTTCGTGCGCAGGAGGATGTCCCGCGGTGCCTGCGTCACCATCGACGCGTAGCGCCGCGCCTCTGTTGTGAGGTCGGCTCTGCCCACGACCGATGCGACGAGATGCATGGCGTGGGCCTCGCGGGCGTCGACACGCCGTCCGGTGAGGCACAGCTCCCGCGCCACCGCACCGCCGACGAGGTCGTGCAACGGCCCGTACACGACATCGCCGAAGCTGACCTCGGGATGCGCGAACGCCGCCTCCTCCGCCGCGACTCGGATGTCGCACATGACCGCGAGATCGAAGCCGCCGGCGAGAGCCGGGCCGTTGACGGCGGCGATCAGCGGCAACGGGAACTCGAGGCACGTGCGGTGATAGCGATCGCTGGACGGCCACAGCCGTTCACCGATCTCCGGCTCGTCCATGCGCTGGAACTCACCGAGGTCGAAGCCGGCGCAGAACACGTCGCCCGCCCCGGCGATGATGACGACTTTGACCTGGTCGTCGTCCGCGAGCCCGTCGAGCGCATCGGAGATCTCGTCGCGCAACGCGATCGACAGCGCGTTGCGCTTCTCCGGACGGTTCAGCGTCAGCGTGACGACACCGTCTTCGACCGGACTCGTCAGCAGAAGCGGCTCCATGCGGCCGAGACCGTACTGGCCTGCGAGCGGTCTTGATCAGCTCATGCGTGATCTCGAGGCACCCGCGTCCCCCGCTCGATGATGTTCCGCGTCACCCGATCGACCGCGGGGTCCGCGAGACCGTACGCCCACTCGGTCGTCCCCGCGGTCACGATGGTGCCGCCGCGCTCGAAGGATCCGAGCACGGCGTGACCGTGGCGTAGCCGTTCGAGGTTTGTCGGGGAAGAATCGCCGAACAGCCGCGCCGCGTGGAACTCGAGCTCGTACGCGCCTCCCGGCGCGAGCGGTAGTGGCGTGGTGTCGTTGTCGAAGGGTGTCGCCGGCGCCGTCGCGACCACCTCGAAGTCGGCAGGAGTACCGCCGGTGCCGGTGGCGACGGGTAGGCCGTCGCGCATCGCCATGTCGCACCCGTCGCACTCGTACCCGACCGTCGTCGATGACGCGCCGAGTAGGTCGCCGCGTGCGAGTCCGGTTCCTTCGAGCAGCCAGTGGTCGGGCCGATGGACCTCGTAGCCACCGCTCCCGCGCCGGGCGCTTCGGGCGATGCGGTGGTAGCCGCCGCGAGTGAACGTGACTCCGGTGAGCATTGTCTCGGGCCGGCCGACGATCGGATCCGACCAGATCGTCGTCGTCAGGTGTTGGCGGGCGGTGCCGTAGACCGGATCTTCGACGAGGCGGTGCTTGTAGCAGACCATGCGAGCGCCTTCGATGCGCACCTGCCAGTAGCAGGTGTTGCCCGAGAGGAAGGCCACGCTGCCGCCGTCGTCGACGAAGCGATCGAGCGCATCGCGCATCGCCCAACTCCAGTACTCGTCGTGACCGACGCTGAGATAGAGGCGACAGCCGTCGAGCAGGTCTGGCTGCTGCTCGACGTCCGCGTTGGTCGCGAAGTCGACGTCGATGCCGGCACGGTCTGCCCACGTCGCGAACCGGCGTTCCTGGCCGGCCCATCCCGCCATGCCGTGCCACATGCTGAGCCCATGTGCTTCGGTGTACTCGAGATAGGCGCGGCCACCGTCGACGAGTCGCTCGCCGTGTTCTTCGGGTTTCGCGAGCATCCCGGCCGAAAGCGGCCGTTCGAACGACGGCGTGATCGCGCCGGTGTACAGATTGCGCCCACCGAAGTCGTTGTACGCGTTCCACGTGTTGGTCGCGAGCACGAGCAGACAGCCCGACGCTGCTGGCCGCGCGGCACGCACGACGAAAAACGCGGTGATCGGATCGACTTCGTTCGTTTCCGGCGCGCGGCGAAAGCGGACGAGGTACAGACCGCTCTGCCAGGAGGCTTCGGTCGGAATCGTCAACGTCGCGGGCCAGTCGCAGCCGTCCTCGTCCGCAGTCGCGGGCAGGCCGAGATCGTCGATCGCGACACCCTCGGCCGACCAGACCGTCGCGACGACGCCGCTGTCCCGAACGACCTCGACGTCGACGCTCGAGCCGTCGCCTGACGCATGCAACGCGACCGGCTCCCCCGGCAGCACGCTCTGCGGCCAGCAGTACCCCACGGTGTTCACGCCGGAAGCGTCGCACCCGTGAACAGTTCCGCGGACATTTCGCGGACCTCCGCCAGGTGAAGAGCGACGCCGTCACTCGCGCAAAAACGATCGGGTGCGGTCAGCGCACAGCTCCAGCTCGTCGATCCAGGGCGCGTGCCCCGCTTTGGGGATGACTTCGAGTTCTGCGTTGGGGAATCGCTCAGCAAACGCACGCGCAACCGACGGGCCGCCGTTCGGGTCCTCGTCACCCCAGAGGAACAACACCGGCATCGTGACGTGGCTGACCACATCATCGGAGAGAAGCATCCGCTGGTTGAGCCCGCTGATCGGGGTCACCACCTTCGGCGACGAGCGGACCTCGTTGCGCATGGTGTCGGTGTCTCGAAGCACCGACACGTACCAGTCGACCATGTCCTCGTTGAAGCGCCCTGTATCGAGCGCTCGCCGCAAGCCGATCTGGCGTAGAAGCGTCCTCACCATGACGCGCGTGACAGGGAGCCTCCTAAGCATGTCCTGGACACCGGGGAGTCCACCCAGACGCATCGACATCACGACCTTGTCCATCGGTGCACCCATGGGCCAGCTGTACTCGACGACACGGTCGACCCGGTCGGGATGGGCGGCAGCACCCCGGAAGGCGAAGTAGCCCCCGTAGGAAGTCGCCAGCACGTGAGCAGTCGGTAGCTCGAGCGCGTCCAGAACATCACTCACGAGCGAGTCGGCATAGGACTCGATCGCGTCGATGTCGCGCAACGGGCCACCGACAAGCGGATCGCTGAGACCACAGCCCGGACGATCGAGCGCGATGCATCGGAACTCCGGGAGCGCAGCGATCAGCCCCATCCAGCTCGTTCCGGCATTCGACGCGCCGTGGATGAACAGCGCCGGGTGACCGTCACCGACCACCTGCACCCGCACCATCCCACCGGACCGCAGTCGGATGCGCCGCTCCACTGGCTCGACGCCCACTGACTCCCAGAGCCGTTGCTCAGCGAGCATGTACCGCTCGATCCGCTGGGCCACGCCACGAGTTCTACCCCAGCCGATCGCCCCTTCTGACGTGCCATCGAACAGCGCCGGGGTCCGGATCCTGAGCGGCGGTAACCGCAGTCAGGTGCTGCATGTGGCGCTCCGAGCATTTTTGCACGGGTCTCGTGACGGGGCGGTTGTGACATGCTGCAGATGCGCGGGTGGGCGCAAGCGGACCACCCGAGTGGTTCGGTGGGGCTTGCGTGCAAGCGAAGGGAACGTGGTTCTCATGCGCAGACCTGTCGTCGTCGTCGTGGTAGTGGTGTCGCTGGCGGCCGCAATGGTCGTGATGTCTGCGGGGGCGGCGCACGCGGATCCGCCTCGGGTCGACTTTGGCACGAGGATCGACTTCGCAACTCGTAACGCGCCGGCTTCGATGGCGATCGGCGATCTGAACGGCGACGGCCACCTCGACCTCGCCGTGGCCGCCTCTCCGGGCCTGGGCACTGTGTCGGTGCTGCTGGGCGACGGCACCGGCAGCTTCGGCCCGCAGACCGAGTTCGGTGCCGGTGTCGGGGGGTATTCGGTGGTGATGGGGGATCTGAACGGCGACGACCACCTCGACGTCGCCGTGGCCAACTATTCCTCGGACTCGGTGTCGGTCCTGCTGGGCGACGGCACCGGCAGCTTCGGCCCGCAGACCGACTTCGCTACTGGTACCGCGCCGTCTTCGATGGCGATCGGCGATCTGAACGGCGACAGCCACCTCGACCTCGCCGTCGCCAATGCAGACTCGGGAACCGTGTCGGTGTTGCTGGGCGACGGCACCGGCAGCTTCGGCCCCAAGACCGATTTCGCCTCCGTCGACTTTGCGCTTTCGATGGCGATGGGGGATCTGAACGGCGACGGCCACCTCGACCTCGCCGTCGCCAATGCAACCTTTACGGGTGGGGTTTCGGTGCTGCTGGGCGACGGCACCGGCAGCTTCGGCCCCAAGACCGATTTCGCCACCGCTTATGCGCTGGGTGCATTGGCGATGGGTGATCTGAACGGCGACGGCCATCTTGATGTTGCTGCCAGCACGTTCATGAGCACGGGTGTGCTGGGGGTGGTGCTGCTGGGCGACGGTACGGGCGGCTTCGGCCCGGGGACCGATGTAGCTGGCGAGGAGGCCTCGGCTTCGTTGGTGATGGGGGATTTGAACGGCGACAGCCACCTCGACCTCGCCAGCACCAACAACGCGTCGAACAGCGTGTCGGTGCTGCTGGGCGACGGCACCGGCGGCCTCGGCTCGAGAACCGATTTCGCTACAGGCTCCTACCCGACTTCGGTGGCGATCGGTGATCTGAACGGCGACGGACGCCCCGACCTCGCCGTCGTCAATCAAGAAGCGAACAGTGTGTCGGTGCTGCTCAACGGGCCCGCGGTGCCAAGGGTCCCGGGGGCGCCGACCATCGTCAACGCCACGGCCGGTAACCAGGCAGCGACGCTCTCGTGGAACCCACCGCTCTTCGATGGGTTCTCGCAGATCACCGGGTACGTGGTGACCCCCTACCACGGGGGCGAGGCCCAGCTGCCGGTCACGTTCAACTCCACCGCCACCACCCAGACCATCACCGGGCTGACCAC
>DATAES010000131.1:0-10001 GCA_036257895.1 Acidimicrobiales bacterium | reverse complement strand
AAGGGCTCACCCGCCGACGACGCCGGACTCCAGCAGGGCGACAAGATCACCTCGGTCGACAGCTCGCCGGTGCGTGACCCGGTCGAGCTCGGTGCCCGGGTTCGGTCCCACCAGCCGGGCGACGTCGTGACCATCGCGTTCGAGCGCGACGGCAATTCGCAGTCCGCACAGGTAACACTGGGCTCCACGAAGTCGAAGTAGCCCTCGCCCCTACCCCAAACCCCTCCGGTCCCTCGGTGCCATCCCCGCCGGCGCCGAGGGACCGGTCGCGTTCGAGGGCGCGGGTAGCTTCGCCCTGTGAACGTGGGCACGGTTGTGTTCATCGTCGTGGTGCTGGTGATCATCGGCGGCGCGGCGGTGTTGATCGCTCGGCGACCGAGACGGGGGGTCGAGCTCGAGCCGCCGGCCGAGCCGCAAGCACGACCCTCGCCGGCACCCACGGTCGAGCCTCCGTCCGAGGTCGACGAGGCGACCGTCGCCGAGCTCGAGGAGGCACTGGCCGAACCACCGGCACAAGCGCCTCCCGAAGTCGTCGTCAAGCCATCGTTCCGCGAGCGGCTCGGCAAAGCGCGTGCGTTGTTCGGCGAGTACGTCGGCGCGGTCCTCGCGCGATCGAAGATCGACAACGAGACGTGGGACGACCTCGAAGAAGCGCTCATACGCGCTGACGTCGGCGTCGGGCCTACCACCGAACTACTCGACGCGGTTCGGGCGCGTGTGAAGGACGAGAACATCACCGAACCGCAAACGCTGATCGACGCGATGAAAGAGGAGATCGAGAAGCGGCTCACCGGTGACCGGACGCTTCACTACGAGCCCGGGCAACCAAATGTGTGGTTGTTCGTCGGCGTGAACGGCGTCGGCAAGACCACCACCATCGGCAAGGTGGGCAAGCGTGCTCTTGCAGAGGGGCGCTCGGTCGTCATGGCCGCCGGCGACACCTTCCGAGCGGCGGCCGCGGAGCAACTCGAGCTGTGGGCCGAACGCGTCGGCGCGGAGATCGTGCGCGGCAGCGAAGGCGGCGATCCGAGTTCGATCATCTTCGATGCGGTCCAGCGGGCCGACGCGCGCGACATCGATCTGGTGCTGGCCGATACCGCAGGGCGCTTGCACACCAAGACGAACCTCATGGAGGAGCTACGGAAGGTCCGCCGTGTCGCCGACCGCGACCCCGGCAAGGTCACCGAAGTCCTCCTCGTGCTCGACGCCACGACCGGCCAGAACGGGCTCGTGCAAGCGCGCCAGTTCCTGGAGGCGGTCGAGGTCACCGGTGTGGTGTTGACCAAACTCGACGGCTCGGCGAAGGGCGGGATCGTGTTGGCGATCCAATCCGAGTTGGGGATCCCGGTGAAGCTCGTCGGCCTCGGCGAGTCGGCCGACGACCTCGTCGACTTCGACGAACACGAATTCGTCGAAGCCTTGTTCGCCGCCTGATTAGACGCGCGGCGAGGGAAGCGCCAGCGACGAGCCGCACTCGGCGGAGACAGCGAGCGTAGCGAGCGCTCGGAGCCGAGCGAAGACACAGAGGGGTAGCCTCCGCGGATGCTCCTGGTGCGCACGGTCGTCCTGCCGTTCCGAGTCGGCTTCAAGACAACGCGCGTCGCGACGAAGGTCGGTTACCGCGCCGGACGGCTCGTTGGTTATCGGCGCCTCACCCTGTTCGGCATCGGCGTGGCCGTGGGCCTGCTGATCGCTCCGACGACGGGCTCGGCGCTGCGCGCCAAGCTCCGCGAGATCGCAGCGGGCGTCCGGTTGCCGTCCGACCCTGCGCTCAGCGACCAGGTCCGCTTCGAGCTCAGCCATTCGGACCGCACGCGGCACCTCCCGCAACCCGAAGTCGAGGTTCAGGACGGCCTCGTGGTGCTGACCGGATCCGTGCCTCACGCCACCGCACGCGCCGACCTCGAGCGGGCGGCGACAGGGGTGCCCGGCGTGATGGCGGTCGAGAACCTGTTGACCATCTCGGGATCGAACGGCCAGAACTGACACATAGCCCCCGCTCGTCCGGGAGCGGCCGCACCATCTCGAACCGTTAACCTCGGACCCCGCATGTTCGAGGCGCTGTCCGACCGGTTCGATGGGATCTTCAAGCGGCTGCGTGGCCGCGGCCGGCTCCGCGACGAGGACGTCGACGAGGTCCTGCACGAGATCCGGCTCGCGCTGCTCGAGGCCGACGTCAACTTCCGAGTCGTCCGCAGCCTCCAGGCGCGCATCCGCGAACGCGCCGTCGGGCTCGAGCTGAGCCAGGCGCTGAACCCGGCCCAGCAGGTCATCAAGATCGTTCACGAGGAGCTGATCCAGACCCTGGGTGGCGAGACGATGCGCATCACGTACGCATCGCGCCCACCGACTGTCGTGCTGATGGCCGGCCTCCAGGGCTCGGGTAAGACGACGAACACTGGCAAGCTCGCCCGCTGGTTCAAACAGCAAGGGCGCAACCCGCTCCTCGTCGGCGCCGACCTCCAACGCCCTGCCGCGGTCGAGCAGCTCCGCACGCTCGGCCGGCAAGTCGACGTGCCCGTGTTCAGCGAGCCCGGCGACCCGGTCGAGACGGCGCGCAAGGGCGTCGAGGAGGCGAGGCGCATCGGTCGCGACGTCGTCATCGTCGACACCGCGGGCCGGCTCGCCATCGACGAGGAGATGATGGGCCAGGTCCGGCACATCTCCGAAGCGGTCCAGCCCAACTACACGTTCCTCGTGATCGACGCGATGACGGGTCAGGATGCGGTCACGACCGCCGAGGCGTTCCATCAGACCCTCGCCCTCGACGGCGTCATCCTCACGAAGCTCGATGGCGACGCGCGAGGCGGTGCCGCGCTCTCCGTCAAGGAGGTCGTCGGCCGCCCGATCGCCTTCGCGTCAACCGGCGAGAAGCTGGCGGACTTCGACCTCTTCCACCCCGACCGGCTCGCGGGCCGCATCCTCGGCATGGGCGACATGCTCACCCTGATCGAGAAGGCCGAGCAGGTCTACGAGAAGGAAGAGGCGGAGAAGACTGCCGCCAAGCTCTTCGAAGGTGAGTTCACGTTCGAGGACTTCCTCGACCAGTTGCAGCAGGTCCGCAAGATGGGCCCGCTCGGCAACCTCGTCGGGATGATCCCCGGCCTCCCCAAGGAGGTCAAGAACCAGGAGATCGACGAGAGCGAGATCGGTCGCATCGAGGCGATCATCCGCTCGATGACGCCACTCGAACGGACGAATCCCGCCGTGATCGACGGGTCTCGTCGTGCCCGCATCGCCGCCGGAAGCGGCGTCCAGCCAGGCGATGTCTCTTCGCTCATCAAGCAATTCCAGGACGTCAAGAAGATGATGCAGCGGATGGGGAACATCCCCGGAATGGGGCGGAAGATGAAGAAGGCCAAGGGCAAGGCCAAAGCGGGAGGGCGAGTCACACCGAAGGGCACGAAGCCCGCAGGTTCCAAACCACCCCCGTTCAGCATTCCCGGAATCGGCGACGACAGCTTCCCGGGATTGAATTGAGGGCCGGGGAGTGAGCAGACTTGCCAGTCCCCCGAAACGAAGGATGCACGAACTGTGGCCGTGAAGCTCCGCTTGATGCGGATGGGAAAGACGAAGCAGCCGACGTACCGCGTCGTGGCCGCCGATTCCCGTTCGCCGCGCAATGGCCGGTTCATCGAAATCGTGGGCACGTACGAGCCGCGCGAAGACCCTTCGCGCATCGTGATCGACAACGACAAGGCGGTGGCGTGGCTGCGCAAAGGCGCACAACCGACCGACCGCGTGCAGCGCATCCTGCAACTGTCCGGCGCGTGGGACGAGTTCAAGGGTGGGGCGTCGTGAGCGACGTGGACAGTGCCGACGACGAGATCGGTCACGACACCGGCGACGACATCGGTGACGACATCGGTGACGACATCGGTGACGACGTCAATCGCATCCCGGCGGCCACGGCCCGCAACGTCTGTGAATACCTGGTCAAGGCAGTTGTCGAAGAGCCGGATGGCGTCGATGTCGACGTGGTCGACCGGCGCGGCCGTTCGTTGATCGAGGTCCACGTGGCTCCCGGTGACATGGGACGCGTGATCGGCAAGCGCGGTCGTATCGCGCAGTCGATCCGAACCGTGGTGCGCGCCGCTGCGGCGCGCGACGGCGCCGAGGTCGACGTCGACTTCGTGGATTAGCGAGCTCTACCGGTGGAGCTCACCCCCGAGCCGGCCGGTGAGGAATCGTCTGAACTCGCCACACCGAAGCCGACCGTGTTGGAAGTTGGACGTGTCTCGCGTCCGCATGGGCTTCGTGGTGAAGTCGTCGTCGTGCTCGTGACCGACCGGGTCGAACGGGTGGCGCCGGGCTCCGTGCTCGATGTCGACGGCGGGTCTTTGCGTGTGGTCGCTTCGAGACCTCATCAGCGCAACCACATCGTGTCGTTCGACGGGATCAGCGATCGTGGCGCGGCTGAAGCATTGCGAGGCGCGACATTGCGCGCGCCCGCGATCGAGGATGCGACGCAGCTGTGGGTGCACGAGCTCATCGGCGCGCCGGTCGTCACGGTCGACGGCGTCGTCGTCGGCGTCATCGAAACGATCGAGGCGAACCCCGCAAGCGACATGCTCGTGCTCGACAACGGCGCGCTCGTGCCGGCCGCGTTCGTCGTCGAACAACGTGACGACACGACGGTCGTGATCGATCCGCCTGAGGGACTGTTCGACCTGTGAGCGGCTCGTGAGGATCGACGTCTTCACGATCTTCGCCTCGATGGTCGAACACTTCGCGTCACAGAGCCTGCTCGGCCGAGCCCGCGCACGGCGCCTCATCGACGTGCGCGTCCAAGACGTGCGATCGGCCGCGACCGATCCTCATCGTTCGGTCGACGACGCCCCGTTCGGCGGGGGCGCGGGAATGGTGCTCATGCCCGAGCCACTGTTCGCGGCGGTCGACGAGGTCGGGCCGCCGAGGCCGTTGTTCCTCCTCGCCCCGGGTGGGCGCCGGTTCGACCAGGCGGTGGCGCGTGAGCTCGCCGCCATGGACGGCTTCTCGCTGTTGTGCGGTCGCTACGAAGGCGTGGACGAGCGTGTGCGCACGCACCTCGTCGACGGCGATCTCTCGGTGGGGGACTTCGTGTTGGCCGGCGGTGAGGTGGCCGCGATGGCGGTGCTGGAAGCGGTTGGCCGACTCGTGCCTGGCGTGATGGGCAACGCCGACTCGGCGGAGGACGAGTCGTTCGCTGACGGTCTGCTCGAATATCCGCAGTACACGCGGCCGGCCGAATTCCGAGGGTGGGCCGTGCCGGAGGTCCTGCGATCGGGCGACCACGCCCGGGTGGCGCGCTGGCGCCGTGCGCAAGCGCTCGCTCGGACGATCGAGCATCGCCCGGATCTCATCGCCGCCCGCGGTGGCTTGTCACGGGAGGAACGAGGCCTCTTGGAGCAGGAGTTGGGGATCACCTATCCTGCAGGTTCTCCTGAGGACGCTTCCTGGAGTTGACGCGCCATGAACCCGACCGATCTCGTCGACGCCGCCTATGTGCGCGACGACGTTCCTGACTTCGCCCCCGGCGACACCTTGAAGGTGCACGTCCGCGTGGTCGAGGGCAACAAGGAGCGGGTGCAGGTGTTCCAAGGCGTGGTGATCCGGCGCCAGGGCTCGGGAGTACGTGAGTCCTTCACGGTCCGCAAGGTCAGCTACGGCGTCGGGGTCGAGCGCACGTTTCCGGTTCACTCGCCGGTGATCGCCCGGATCGAGCCGGTGACCCGCGGCGCAGTCCGCCGGGCGAAGCTCTATTACCTCCGCGACCGCGTCGGGAAGGCCGCGAAGATCAAGGAGAAGCGGACCAACTGAGGCCGCCTCGACGGACGTGCCGTGGCACGGTCCCGTTTACAGTGAAGCCATGTCAACCGAGGACCTCGAGCAGTACGAGGCCGACCTCGAGCTGCAGCTGTACAAGGAGTACAAGGACGTCTCGCCGATGTTCTCGTACGTGGTCGAGACGGAGCGCCGGTTCTATCTCTGCAACGAGGTCAAGCAGCATGTCCACCAGGACGAGCGGACGTATGTCGAGCTCGAACTGCGCGATGCGTGGGTCTGGGACATGTACCGGTCACACCGGTTCGTGCCGTCCGTACGCGTGGTCACGTTCAAGGACGTGAACGTGGAAGAGCTCCCCAAGAAGGACATGCTCTGAGAGGCCTCGCCTCTCTGCCCGCTCGCTGATGACGGTCGCGCGCCGGGTGCTCGGCATCTCTGGGGAGGACGCGGCCGCGGCCTGGTACCTCGCCAACGGCTACGAAGTCGTGGCGCGCAACTGGACGTGCCGCGACGGAGAGCTCGATCTCGTCGTCCGTCGCCAGCGCGTGGTCGTGTTCTGCGAGGTGAAGACGCGTTCGACGACTGTTTTCGGCTCGCCCGCGGAAGCAGTGAACCACGCGAAGCGACAGCGGCTGCGAGTGTTGGCGGCCAAATGGCTCGACGAATCGCCGGTGCGCGCCCGCGAGATCCGCTTCGACGTCGTCTCGGTGGTCGGCGACGCTGTCGAAGTGATCGAGGGCGCGTTCTGATCCGGCGTCAGCCGAGGAATGCCCAGAGGACCAGCAGCGCGACGACCACGACCGCAGCGATCACCATCGCGTAGTCGGCCGCCGATCGGCGCTGCTGCCGGAAGGGGTTGAAGCCCATCGCCACGATTATCGTGCCGCGCGTGGAGACGCTGCAGATCGAGCGAGCCGGCGGGGTGGTCACGGTCACGTTGAACCGGCCGGAGAGAAGAACGCCGTCAACGATGTCATGTGGAACGAACTCCTCGAGACGTTTCGTGCGATCAACGACAACACCGACGAAGACCGGGTCGTGGTCATCACGGGCGCCGGTGGGTCGTTCTGTTCGGGAGCCGATCTGAGTGGTGGCGCGGCCGACATCGCGGGAAATGGTCTCGCTCGCATGCGTCACATCGGGGACGTGTGCTTGGCCTTGCATGCGATCCAACAACCGACCGTCGCCAAGGTCGTCGGCGTCGCGGCGGGCGCAGGACTGAATCTCGCGCTCGGTTGCGACCTGGTCGTCGCGAGCGATGACGCCCGCTTCTCCGAGATCTTCGCCCGCCGCGGGCTCACCATCGACTTCGGCGGCTCGTGGGTGCTGCCGCGCCTCATCGGACTGCACAAGGCGAAGGAACTCGTGTTGCTCGCGGACATCATCGATGCCAAGGAGGCGATGGACATCGGCCTCGTCAATCGCGTGGTACCGGCGTCGAGCATCGACGCGTTCGTCGACGACTGGGCCAGCCGGCTGGCGGCCGGACCGCCACTGGCGTTGTCCATGAGCAAGCGTCTGCTCGATCAGTCGGCGTCGTTGTCGCTTGCCCAGGCCATCGAGGCGGAAGCACAAGCGCAGAACGTCAACTTCGCCAGCGCCGACACCACCGAGGCGATGCAAGCGTTCCTGGACAAGCGTTCACCGCAGTTCCGCGGGCGTTAGTCCGCTCCCGTTGCGAATGTTGGTGCGCCGTGGCCCCTATAGGGGCCACGGCGACCCGGAGTTCGCTGCCTGCGCTCACTGTCACACCCCTCGCCTAAGGTTCGTGCATCGCTCGCTGGCCGGCGTCGAAGGGCCTCCCTCACATCCGATCGTTCGTGAGGAGCGTCCGTGCTCGCCAGCATCCCTTCCGCCACCCTGCTCGGGGTCGACGGCCATCCCGTCACTGTCGAAGTCCATGTCACCGTCGGGCTGCCCGGCTTCACCATCGTCGGGTTGCCTGACGCCGCCTGCCGCGAAGCACGCGACCGGGTTCGGGCTGCGCTCACCACGTCTGGCATCGCCTGGCCCAATCAGAAGATCACCATCAACCTCGCGCCATCGGGTCTGCGCAAGGTCGGCGCCGGGCTCGATCTGGCCATCGCGGTCGGCCTCGTCGTTGCGTCCGGGATGGTGCCCGCCGCCGCCGTCGAGGGCATGGCGTTCGTCGGCGAGCTCGGTCTCGGCGGCACCGTGCGGTCCGTGCCAGGCGTGCTGTCTCTCGTCGACGCACTCCACGAACGAGCCGTCGTCGTCGCACCGAGCGCGTACCACGAAGCGACGTTGCTGTCGCGGTGCAAGGTGCTCGTCGCATCGAGGCTCAGCGAGCTGTTCGACGCGCTCATCGGCGTCCAACCGTGGCCTTCGCCGCCGCCACCATCCGAACCCGCGCCGATAGAGCCGCCGCCTGAGCTCGCGGACGTGCGCGGGCAGCCGGTTGCCCGGTTCGCGCTGGAAGTCGCCGCCGCCGGCAATCACCACGTGCTGTTCGTCGGGCCGCCCGGCGCCGGCAAGACCATGCTGGCCCGTCGGTTGCCGGGGTTGCTGCCGCCGCTCGACGGCGAACTGGCGCTCGAATCGACGCGGGTGCACTCGGCCGCCGGAGTCGGCCGCGCGGAGGCACTCGTGCAACGGCCACCGTTCCGTTCCCCTCATCACGGTGCCTCGAGCGTTTCGCTGGTAGGGGGCGGAAGCAACGCCATCCGGCCCGGCGAAGTGAGCCTCGCACACGGTGGTGTGCTGTTCCTGGACGAGCTCGGTGAGTTCCAACCGACAGTCCTCGACGCACTGCGTCAGCCGCTCGAAGAAGGTGTCATCCGCGTTGCGCGAGCCGCGGTGCGGGTCGAGCTGCCGGCGAGATTCCTCCTGGTGGCGGCCATGAATCCGTGTCCGTGCGGCGAGGGCGGTCCGTTGGGCCTCTGTCGGTGCTCGCCATCTGCACAGGCGCGCTACCGGCGACGCGTCTCGGGCCCGTTGCTCGACCGATTCGATCTCCGGGTCGAGGTGTGCCGGCCCGACGTCGACCAACTGTTGCGCGGCCGACCGCACGAGTCGACGGCGGTGGTCGCGTCTCGTGTCGCCGATGCACGCGAGCGAGCGGCCGAACGCGGCGTGCGGAGCAATGCCGAGCTCCGCGGCAAGGTGCTCGACGGGGTCGCCGCGCTGAGCGACAGCGCGATGTCCGTGCTCGAGGCCGCGCTCCGTGGTGGACGGTTGAGCGCGCGCGGTGCGAGCCGAGTGCGCGCCGTCGCCCGTACCATCGCGGACCTTCGGCACGCAGATGTCATCGATGCAGAGCACCTTGCGCTCGCCATGAGCCTGCGCGCCGACCCGTTCGTGCACAGAGAACGGGTGGCGTGCTGATGGACCTCCCTCCCGAAGCGTGGTCCGCAGCGCTCGCCGCGTTGCCGGCCATGGGCCCGGCGCGGAACCTCGCGCTCCTCCGCCGCTGGCCGGCGAGCGAGGCGTGGGCACACGTGCTCGACCGGAGTTGGTTGCTCGACCCTGCTGTCGTCGCGGCGGCGGGCCACGACGCCGCCCACCTTGCCGCGACTTGGTCGACTGTCGCTGCCGACGTAGACGTTGCCGCGCTGTGGCAGCGCTACGTCGACGCGGGGGTCGGTGTTGCCGCACTCGGATCGCCCGCGTACCCCGCACCATTGGCCGACGACATCGAACCGCCGGCGATGCTGTTCCTCCGTGGCGACCCGTCCGTGATCGCAGGACCAAGGGTGGCCATCGTCGGCACGCGGGCGGCAACTCGCTATGGCACCGACATCGCCTACGAGTTCGGGTTCGAGCTCGCGTCTGCCGGTGTAGCTGTCGTGTCCGGGTTGGCTCTCGGCATCGACGGCGCCGCCCACGCGGGGGCGCTCGCGTCCTCCACCACAGCGCCGATCGCCGTGGTCGGTAGCGGGCTCGACGTGATCTACCCGAAGCGGCATGCCGTGCTGTGGCGTGAGATCGAGCGTCGTGGCGTCGTGCTCGGCGAAGCGCCGCTCGGCGCTCCGCCCGAGCGGTGGCGGTTCCCGGCGCGCAATCGACTCATCGCCGCGCTCGCTGACGTCGTGGTCGTCGTCGAGTCGCGTGAACTGGGTGGCTCGATGCACACGGTGAACGAAGCAGTGCGGCGAGCGCGGCCGGTCTTCGCCGTGCCTGGTCCGGTTCGCAGCGCGGCATCGGCAGGTGCCAACCGGCTCCTGCACGACGGGGCACAGGCAGCGTGCGACGTGAGTGATGTGCTGCTCGGCCTC
>DATAES010000130.1:0-11342 GCA_036257895.1 Acidimicrobiales bacterium | reverse complement strand
GTCGTACTACGTCGGCTTCGAGGCCGAGGGCCAACACATCGGGCTGGTCCCGGGCGGTGGACCGCAAGGCATGACCTCACCCGTGGCCTACTGGCACGTGCCGGACATCGAGGCGAAGCTGGCCGAGGTGACCGCCGCCGGTGCCACGGTGAACGAGGCCGCGCACGACGTCGGTGGCGGCCGCCTCGTGGCCACCGTCACCGACCCCGATGGCAACGTCCTCGGATTGCTGCAGGATCGGTGAAGGAAACCGTTCGGCGAACGGAGGTGGGTCGTCATAGCTGAGAGAAAGCCCGCAACGAAGGGCACGCGGAAGACCGCCACGACCGGCAAGGCGTCCACGGGGTTCACGACCGAGGAACGACTCGCGATGAAGGAGCGCGCGCAAGAGTTGAAGGCGGAAGCGCGACGCGGCCGGGACACGGACAAGGCGGACGGGGAGACCGCTGTGCTCGCGAAGCTCGCCGAGATGCCGGAACCGGATCGCACCATGGGCGAGCGGGTCCACGCCATCATCAAAGCCAGCGCGCCTGACCTCTCGCCGAAGACCTGGTATGGAATGCCGGCGTATGCCAAGGACGGAAAGGTCGTCTGCTTCTTCCAAGGCGCGCAGAAGTTCAAGGCGAGGTACGCGACGTTCGGCTTCAACGACACCGCGAACCTCGACGAAGGCGCCATGTGGCCGACTTCCTTCGCGCTCAAGAAGTTGACTGCCGCCGAAGAGGCAACGATCTCCGCGCTCGTGAAGAAAGCGGTGACCTGACCACTCAGAAGAAGTCACGACGGTCCTGCTCGGACGAAAGAACTGTGTGCAACCGTGTTGACGACCGAGTTCGATGACCTTGTCGACGAGGCTGAGCGGACGCCGATCGGAGCGTGGGACTTCAGCTGGCTGGACGGGCGCGCCGTCGAAGAACGTCCGACGTGGCGGTACTTCGACAGAGTCGCCGAACGCGCGCCGGTCGTCTCCTCGCTACTCGAAATCCAAGCCGGCGTCGGAGCAATGATCTCGAATCTGGGATCGCTTCCGAGACTCTCAGCGGCCACGGAAGGCTTCCCGCCCAGTGTCACCATCGC
Source organism: Acidimicrobiales bacterium (assembly GCA_036257895.1). Lineage (GTDB taxonomy): Bacteria > Actinomycetota > Acidimicrobiia > Acidimicrobiales > JACDCH01 > DATAES01. Next base: position 10,265 of record DATAES010000130.1, on the reverse strand, counting down.
CGCGCCGCGACTCCGCGCGCGTGGCGTGCACCTTGTCGTCACATCGCAGACTCTTCCCGGGCTGCCGTTCGTCGACGAGTCGTTCGAGCTTGTGATCAGCCGCCACCCGATCGAGGTCTGGTGGGCCGAGATCGCCCGCGTGCTGCAGCCCGGCGGCTCCTACTTCGCTCAGCACGTCGGCCCGCACAGTCTCCGATCGTTGAGCGAGCACCTCATGGGACCGCTGCCCGACACCTCGAACAGAGATCCCCATGTGGAACGGCAGGAGGCGGTGAGCGCTGGGCTCGTCGTCCGGAGAATGGATGTCGAACGTCCGCGGACGGTGTTCTACGACATCGGCGCTGTCGTGTACTTCCTTCGGCTCGTGCCGTGGATCGTTCCGGGGTTCACCGTCCCCAGGTTTCGCAGCGCGCTCCGCGATCTCCATGGCGTGATCAAACGTGACGGTGCCTTCGAGACCACGGCCAGCAGGATGCTCGTGGATGCAGCGAAGCCGTCGACACCTACTAGCTTCGCCCCGCTTCTGTAGAGAAGGAGGCCTGAGATGACAACGCGGCTCGTGAGCCTTTGCTTCGACGCAAATGATCCCGTTCGTCTTGCCAGGTTCTGGGCGAGCACCGTGGGTTGGGAGATCTACGACGAGTCCAGCGCTGAGATCGGTGTACTGCCGACGGACGGCACTCGCTTCATTCTGGTCTTCCTCCCGGTCCCGGAACCGAAGACGGCGAAGAACCCGATCCATCTCGATCTGGTCGGCGAGTCCGTCGACGACCAGCGAGAGATCGTCGACCGCTTGATCGGACTCGGCGCCGAGCACGTCGACATCGGGCAAGGTTCTGATGCCGACCACGTCGTCCTCGCGGACCCGGAGGGCAACGAGTTTTGCGTCGTCTTGCGCGGCGATTTCCTCGCGGACACCGGCTTCATCGGCGCCGTTGTGTTCGAGCCCGCCAATCCCGCCACCGGACACTTCTGGGGGAAGGCGATCGGGTGGCCGGTCGTCTACGACCAGGATGGCGATGTTGCCATCCGTGCTCCGGACGGACAGGGTCCGTTCATCACGTTTGGGCCTCCAGGGGTAGCGAAGAGTGGCAAGAACCGTCTCCACCTCGACGTCGCGCCGAACGCGGATGATGATCAGGTGACCGAGGTCGATCGGCTGATCGCACTCGGCGCCCGCAGGATCGACATCGGCCAGGGAGACGTTCCCTGGGTGGTGTGTGCTGATCCCGACGGCAACGAGTTCTGTGTGCTGAGCCCGCAGTAAGGCGAGCAACCGTGCGTATCCGGTTCAGCGCAGTCGCTTGCGGATCTCGCCCACTGCTGTGATCTCGGCTTCGAGGGACTCTCCGCATGCGATCACGTTGAAGGTGTGACACCCGGCATCGACGTACGGCGCGAGGAACTCGGCGATCTGCTCAGGAGAGCCGGCCGGGCTCCACTTCTCGAACCGCTCGTACGGAACCTTGTAGAACTGCTCCATGGCGGAAGCGACGTAGCCGCGTGCGTCGGTCCGGTCGGAGCCGACTCCGCACCACACGTTGAGCGCGTTGTGCCACGAAACCTGCTCCCTGCCGGCTTCGCTCGCTGCGTGTGCCATCTGTTCGATGGCCTGCGCGTAACGCGACGACGAGACCCAGATGCCGAACCAACCGTCGCCGAGTTGGCCGGCACGTCGAATCGCAGCATCGGAGCGCCCGCCTATCAAGATCGGTACTGGCGCCGCGAGTCCAGGACGAATGCTCGCGTTCTCGAGCCGGAAGAACTCTCCGTCGAAATCGACGGGCTCCCCGGGAAGCAGCGCCCGTAGGACCTGGAGGCACTCGTCCATGCGCCGACCTCGCGTCCGCGGATCGACGCCACAGATCTCGAACTCGTGCGGGTCCTCCCCTCCGATGCCCACTCCCAGTACCAGCCGTCCAGGGGCAAGCGTCGAGATGTCCGTGATCTGTCGAGCGACGAGAACCGGATGGCGAAGCGGCAGCAGGTAGACGCCGACCACCGCACGCAACCGATCGCTGGCGGCGAGAACGGACGCTGCGCCCACCAGGCCGTCTGCGCCCGCGCCCACTCGGAAGCTGACGTGATCGCCCAAGCCGATACCGTCGAGGTCAGCATCTTCTGCGTACTCCACCGCCCGCCGCACGCCCGCTGACGAGGACGCCTCCAGGCGCGACATCAGATACGAAACTCGAGTCTTGCTCTCCGTCATGAACAGATCCTCTGCCCCCATGGTCGGGGCGACCATGTCAAACGACACACACGGCGACGGTGCAGAGTAGTTCACAATGGCGGTGTTCGACGTTTCGGGAGGTTAAAGTGTGTCGGTCGGGCACGGAGCCCGTGACATGGCGACCGGGTTGGTGACTTCTCCGATTGCGTGTGCTTCCGCAGAGGAGATCGGCAACATGCCTGTGGGTACCGTCAAGTGGTTCAACGCGACCAAGGGGTTCGGCTTCATCGCCCCTGAGGACGGCTCGAGTGATGTGTTCGTGCACCAGTCCGACATCGACGTGCAGGGTTACCGCGAGCTGACCGAGGGTCAGCGCGTCGAGTTCTCGGTAGAGACAGGGCAGAAGGGTCCCAAGGCGGCCAAGGTCCGTCCTGTGTGAGCGCGCGTCCTTTGTCCTCGCCGCCGCGCCGGACGCGGACGAAGTCAACCGATCAAGAGACGATCGGCGAGCGAGTCATAGGGCTCCGGTCCAACGGCAAGTCGTTCGCGCAGATCGCAGAGACGGTGGGAGTGAAGCGCAGCGTGGACGCCTTCGGTTTGTTCGTCGACGCGGTGGCGGCGCGCCCGAAGGCCGATCGCTCGAAGCTGCGGGCTGAGGAGAACGCCCGACTCGACACGCTGGAGAGCCGCATGCAGCGGATCACCGATGTCGATCAGCGTGATCGCAAGCTCGCGTCGGTCGGCAGGCTCCGCCAGCGGCTCGCTGGCGCGTGAGCACGCGTCCTGCACATGGCGCGGAGGAGCGAGCGGAGCGCAAGAGCCGCGTCGCCGCTGCCAAGACGGCACTGCGCGAGTCGTCACAGCTATCAGGACCGCATGTCCCCCCGGCACGATCGGCGCTGAAGGAATACCTCCGGCGCCTCAACGAACCGAACCAGCCGTCGAGTCCGGCGTTCGAGCTGATGCTCCGAGCGCCATTCGCCGAACCTCGGCGCCGCTGACAACCGACGTCTGACGCTTGCGTCGCCCTCGACCTGTCGAGTGCAGCGCGCGACGCGGACGAGCTTCCGTGTTACCCCGACGGATGGCGCTGGCCGGCCAACTCCGCGTAGAGCGACTCGTAGCGCGAAGTCATCAACCGCGCATCGAAGTGGCGCTGTGCTCGCGCCCGAGCGCGGGCCGGGTCGAGCGCGCAGGCGACATCCACGGCGGCGGGAAGTTCGTCCGGCGTCGCGCACAACACGCCGGTCTCGCGGTCCGCGATCAGCTCGACGACGGCACCTGCTCGCAGCGCGACCACGGGAGTCCCGCACGCCGCCGCCTCGATTGCGACGAGACCGAAGGGCTCCTCCCATTGGATCGGAAATAGCAGACATGCCGCCCGACCGAGCAGGTCGACCTTGGCGGCCATGCCGACTTCGCCGACCCACTCCACGCCAGACCCGAGTTCAGGCGCGACCGCCTCGTGGAAGTAAGCCCGCTCGGTCGGGGTCGTCCACGACCCCGCGAGGACGAGGTGACGGCCGGCCGCACGCGCGGTCGCGATCGCGACCTCGACGCCCTTGGCGGGGTTGATGCGCCCGAGGTAGAGAACGAAGTCCTCCTTGTCGGAGCGGAACGGGTACCGGTCGAGCGCGAGACCGTGCGGGATGGTGGCCGCCCACGGCACGTCCGGCGCGTGCGCGCGTTGGGTCGCCGAGATCGCGACGGGGTGAACCCAGTTCTGAACTGCTTCGAGCTCGACCCGACCCGACTCCTGTCCGGTGAGAGGCCCATGCACGGTGAGCACGGTCGGAGCGGGGCGCAGCGGCGCCGTGAGCGGACCGAGCCTGGTGTGATCGTGGACGACATCCACGTGTTCTGCTCGAACGATTTCGAGAGCGCGCGCCGCGTGCTGCACCTCGATGCGCGTCGCGTCCTCGGTGGCTTCGGGCTGTGGGTCGGCGAACGTCGGAACGAACCGCGCCCGTGTCCGGCGGCAACCGGCGCCGATGACAACCACATCGTGTCCTGCATCGACGAGGCCATCCGCGAGAAATCCGCACACCAGCTCGATCCCGCCGTAACCGGTCGGCGGCACCTCGTAGTAGGGAGGCGCAAGGATCGCCACGCGTAGCGGGGAACGTGTCGTCATAACGTTGCGAAATGGCCACCGAGGTGCGACCGATCGAGCGGCACGAACTCGAGTCGTTCGTGTCGATGCTCGAGACCTCGGCTGGGCGACACCCGACACCCGACGCGGTGGTAGATGCCGCGGCACGCTATCTCTTGCCCCGAACACTCGCGGCCTTCGTCGACGGTCGAATCGTGGGCGGCACGGGATCGGAGCTGATCGAGCTCACGGTGCCGGGCGACGTCGTCGCGCCCGCCGCGAAGATCACGCTGACAGGACTGCTTCCCGGGCACCGTCATCGGGGTCTCGCGAGCACGCTCATGCGGCGGCAACTCGAAGACCTGCACGCGGACGGTGAGCCGATGGCGGTGCTCACCACTGCGCAATCAGGCGTGCCCGGCCGGCACGGCTTCGGTCCCGCGACGAAGGCGATGGCAATCGAGCTCACGCCGGTTGGACGGCGCCCGCGTGCCGACATGAACAGCGAACGAGTCCGACTCGTCGATCGCGGCGACGCCACCACCGCGCTCCCGTGCGTGTTCGATCAGCACCGGCGGCACCAGGTCGGCCAAGTCTCCCGCTCGGACGCGTTCTGGCGGGCGTGGTTCACCGACGATCCGCTGCTGCGCACCGGTCCGAGTGAGCGCTTCGTCGCCGTGGCCGACGACGGGCGCGGCGGGATCGACGGCTACCTGACCTACCGGCTGGCCTACGGCCCGCTCCGAGAGGAGCCGGTGCACGAGTTGATCGTCGAGGATCTCGTCGCCGCGACCGCGGACGCTCGCCGATCGCTCTGGGGGTTCTGCGTCGAGTTCGACCAAGCGAGCCAAGTCAGCGCGTGGAACGTCCCGATCGACGAGCCGTTGCCCTGGATGCTGAGCGATCATCGCGCCGTACGCGTCACGGCAGTGCGTGACTTCCTCCAACTGCGCCTCGTCGATGTGCCCGCCGCGCTGGCGCGACGGCGATACGCAACCGCCGATCGCGTGGCCATCGATGTCAACGATGAGGCGCTCGCCGCCAACAACCGCCGTTTCCTCGTCGAAGGCGGGCCCGACGAGGCGCGGTGCGAACCGACGGATTCGCAGGCCGACCTCGCCGCCTCCGCCGCGGACCTCGCGTCGATCTACCTCGGTGGGGTAGACGTCACGACCCTCGTGCGAGCCGGGCGAGTCACGGAGTACACGTCTGGTGCGGCGCGGCGCGCCGACGTGATGTTCGGTTGGCGACCGGCGCCGTGGACGATCACGGACTGGTGAACGCTACTTCCGGTCGATCTTCAGCAAGCCGGTAAGCGGTTCCAACCCGCGCTGCACCCACCCCTTGATCCGCACGGCAGGACCAGCGAGGAGATGTCGCCGTTCGAGCAGAGAGAATGCTCCGCCGACCACGGCAAACAGGAAGGCGAGAACCACGGAGATGTTGGCGAGCAGGCCGCGTACGGAGTCGAACCCGACGACCACGACGAACCACACGAGCGGCAGCGCGATGACGGCCACGGCGCCGATGGTGGCCGCGCCCCGTCCGACCTTCGCGGCCAGCCTTGCGTCGTCGAACTCCTGCTCGCGATCGCGCAATTGCTTGATGCCGTTGGTCAGATGGTCGAGGAGCGCGCCGCCACCCTTCGTCGTCGTGTCATCGGCGCCTTGCTCCGGCCAGTCGATGGATGCCAATCGCTGGAGGCCCATCGGGAAGCAGCGATCGATCGCAACAATCGCGTGCGTGACGCGGGCGAGCCACGCGACGCCCCATCGATCGCGCTCGTAGCGAGGGACGGCCCGCCGCAGGACGATGAAAGCGCTGCCGAGCAGTTGTGTGACTCGTCGCTCCAGCTCCTGGTCGCCCGGACCGAGGCTGGACAACAACGCGACGAGGCCGAGCGTCACGTCGCTGGTCCCCTCCACCGACAACCAGCCGATCTCCTCGTCCGGCTCGTCGCGCTCGAGCCGGGTACAGATGGAGGCGGTCAGCCGGCTGATCACGTCGCCCGGAGCTTTCAAAACACCGCCTTGGTCGGCGATCGCGAGTGCGTCGAGAAGGCGAACGACCGCCGCGAGCGACAGTGTGTTGTCGGCGTTCTCGATCACGGTGAGCATGTCGGAGGCAAGGGTCGCGTCGGGCTTACGCCGCGCGACCGCGCGCACTGCTCGGATCTGCAACGCCACATCGACGCGATCGGTGCGGCGATCCTCCATCATCCAATCGACCAAGGCCGAGTCGACCTGGGCCGGGGACAGGTGAGCCAGCGTCTGCGCGTGCACGATGCTCGAGGAGATGTCCTCGCGATCGCGGGGGTTCGTCAGCCGGGTTCGGAGCTGGGACCGCAACGGAGCGAGCTCGCGCGGTGCTACCGCGGCCGAGCTGTGGTTCGCCTGGTTCTCCCACAGAAAGGCAAGCGCGCTGACGATGTTGCGGAGCTCGAACGCGTAATCGGTCGCCTTCCAATCCGGTACTACGCGCAGTTCGGCATAGAGACGCCGGACGACCTGCCGCTCCGTCCACGCGCCGACGACGGCGGTGACCTGGTTGCCGGGCCGGTGCTCGACGTCCGAGGAGACGAGCGTTCCGCCGTGGGACAAGAAGCTCTCTACTTCGGGGCGCTTCTCGATTGTGTCGAGGTGGTCCAGCGGAAGCACGACCAAATCGACGTTGCGCAACAACCACGCCTCGGGGTCCTGTAGCGGTGCGTCGTCGTTGGGCAACGGTCGCACCGAGGCACCGCCGTCGAGGGCCAGCCATCGCGTGAGCAGTGCGCGCCGGGAGACGACGTCGTCGAGCCAGACGAGCCGCTTCGGCGGGCCGAGCGCGGCGAAACGGATGGCGTTGGAGAGCAACGGCACGGCGCGCTGCCAGTCGAGCGGCAACGTGGTCACGACCATCCGCGTCGGAACGTGATCCCACGTGCGCACCAGCAGCACCTCTTCGTCCCAACTGAGCACGCGCTTGAGCTGTTCGGGCAAGGTCGAGGAAACAATCGACTTGTAGAAGAGCGACGGCGGACCCACGGGCCCTCCATCCGCGTACGCTCCGACGTCGACGGTTGTCGGGTAGTGCAACAAGATGTCTTCCTGGTCGCGTGCGGCGACCGTGCTGCTCCCCCGCTTCGACTGCCGGCTGGTGAGTTCTGGGCACACGTCGCTCGGCAACACGGACGACAGCGAGTCACACAGTTGATGCAGAACGATCAAACCGCCACCCGCTTGGAGGTAGTCGCGGACGTGACCGCTCTGTCGTTCCACGATCTGCTCGATCCGCCCCGACGTCAACGCGTTGGAGGTGATGACAAGACACTGGTGCTCGCGGGGATCGAGACCGTCGAGCAGAAAGCGCGCTTCTTCGTCCATGAAGACTTCGCTGGTGAAGCTCGGCCCGTCCGCGGACAGGAGCGCGCAGCACTCCTCGAAGCAACCGGTGATGTCGGCGTCCGTCTGGCGGGCCAATTCGGTGCCGTCTTGAACCACCGCGATCTTCGGCACTGCCCGTCAGCACCCCAGGCTGCACGCCACGGGGCAAGCTTACGCCCGGTGTGGTTGAGTGACCGGAATGGGCATGACCGAGCAGCGCGCTCCAGTCGTGCTCTCGCCACATCTCGACGATGCCGTCCTCAGCGCTTGGCATGTCATGTCGGCGAACCAATCCGGCAGCGTCGTGACCCTCTTCGCTGGAGTTCCCCAACCGGGCTTCGTCACTGACCTCGATCGCGCCCACAACGCCCGCGAGTCGGCAGCGTGGCTCGAGCGCCGGCGTGTCGAAGACCGTGCAGCGCTCGCCGTCGCGGGTTGGGAACCCGTGCATCTCGACTTCCTCGAGGCGCAGTTCGCGGCATGGGAGATCCCCGAGTTGCGTGCGGCCATCGCGAGCGCGCCGCGGCGCTTCGTGTCACTGGTGGCCGACGAGCCGCGGATCCACACTGACCCGGACGCGCTCGTGGACGCCCTTGCGTCGCAACTGCATCCAGACGCCACCGTGTATGGACCGGTGGGTATCGGGGGCCATCCCGACCATCGGGATCTCGCGAGCGCGACCGTTCGGCTCAGCGGGCGGGTGCGCACGGTTCGCCTCTACGCAGACAGCCCGTATTTCGCCTTCCGCGGCCTGCCCTCGCGTGTCCAAGGGGGCAGCAACCACGATGCCGACCGGTGGATCGCGGACACCGTGCTCCGGTTGATCGGCGAGGACTTCCGTGTGGTGCAGCACTTCGAGCGACTCGACACGCCAGCCTTCGAGCGCAAACTCGAGGCTCTTCGCCGCTACACCACGGAGTTCCCGCTCATCGTGGACGACCTCGCCGAACGGGGAGGAACTGATTTACTGCGGCACGAGATCTGGTGGGAGCTCGATCATGGCGAGTGAAGGACCGGCTCGCACCGTCCTCATGGTGCACGACTATCCGCCGGTCACCGGCGGAGGCTTGGCGCTCGCGGTACTCGAGCTCGCGGGCTTGCTTCGCGGAGACGACCACGTCGTCGTGTTGTCGTCCCGGTGGCGCGATCACTTCGCCGACGACCGCACCCGGCGTGGACCATGCAGCACCTCGAACGCCGATGTCGAAGTATCTCGTGTCAGCGTCTGGCACGCCGTTCGACGGTTCGCCGATGCTGACCTCGTCTTCACTCATTGGACGTTCTCCGTGCGTCGGCTCGCGACGGCGGCTCTGCTGCTCGGACCGCTGTTGGGAAAGCCGACAGTGTGCGTCGTCCACACCGCACCGGCTCACTGTCGTTACAACCGAATGCGTCGCGTGCCGTCCCGCGCACGACGGACGTTGTTGAACGTCATCGCGCGCGCGATGCGCCGCTGCAGAGCGGTCGTGGCGCTCAGCGAGGGTCACGCCGCCGCACTCCGCGGCATCGGATTTCCCGTGACGCACGTCATCCCGCTGATGGTCACGTTGCCGCCACTCGCCGAACGGCACAGGGCGCAGCCGAGAGAGCGCGCACGGATCGTCGGTGTCGCCGGCGAACTGTCCGTGCTCAAGGGTGCGGACCGGCTCCCCGCCATCGTCGCGGGGCTCGCGCCCGACTTCGCGTTTCGCATCGCCGGCACCGGGCCCTTGGAGGATCGACTCAGGGTCGAGCTGTCCGCGCTGCCTGCCGACGTAGCCATGTGCGGCTGGGTTCCGCCGGAGAGCATGCCCGACTTCTATCGGCGCATCGACTTCTTGCTCGTCGCGTCGCGCACGGAGGCACAGTCGCGAGTCGCCTTGGAGGCAATGCTCGCAGGGGTGATCGTCGTCGCGGCGGACGATTGCGGGTTGGCCTCGCTCGTCGACGACGGTGTCACCGGTGTTCTCGTCGACGTCGATGACGTCGGTGCCATCCGGGAGCGGCTGACCGAACTCGCCGGACATCCAGCGACGATGGCGGCGATCACGCGGCGGGCATGCGCGAGCGCGGTTGGCCGGCTCGACGACTGCCGGCAGCGCTGGCAGCGACTCTCGGTGTAACGAACCGGTAGCGGCGACGCGGCGTCAGACGACGCGAGCGTCGATGACATCGAGACCGGAAGCAGTGGGCACGATGCTGGCGACCTCGAACCCGGAGGCTTGCAGCAACGACCGGTACTCGGACTCCGTGCGTTCGCGTCCACCGGTCGCAACCAGCATGTTGAGGTCCGCTGCCGCCCTCCAACGGTCCTCGACCGATGTTCCGATCTCGTCTGGGACAACGGTCTCGATCACGAGCAGCCGCGTGCCCACAACTGCAGCGCGTGCGCAGTTGTCGAGGATCGCGGACACCCGCTCGTCGTCGAAGTCGTGGAGGAGGCTCTTGAGCACGTACGCGTCCGCGCCCGACGGAAGCGCGTCGACGAAGAGGTCTCCGGCGACGAACCGGCACCGATCGCCGGCGCCCGCTGCGTCGAGCAACTCCATGGCACCTCGCTCGCAACGTGGAAGATCGAAGACGAGGGCAGTCATGGCCGGGTGGCCGGCGAGAACGGGCGGGACCAGCGCGCCATAGCCGCCACCGACGTCGACCA
>DATAES010000129.1:0-20194 GCA_036257895.1 Acidimicrobiales bacterium | reverse complement strand
CTCGCGAACGAGTCCGTCGACGACGACGAGCTCGATCGCGTCTTGGGCTCGTTGTTCGCTTGGGTCGAGCAATTCTTTCGACCCGCACTCCGCATCGGTTTCGCGTCACGGTTCAACCGCTGACCAGCACCACATTGCATCTCATGTCATTCTGATGTACGGTGCCCAGGCGCCCGGAGCGCCGTCATGCCGCCCATCGGGGAAGGGGCGGCACGGTCGTCGCTTCGGGCTCCCCCTGTACGGTTCGATCATGAGCGGGCTCATAGCGGCCGAGCAGATGGGGTCCGGGCGCGCAGCCCCTGAGGAAATATGAACCTCCAGTTGGTCGGGGGCGGGAGGATGGGCGAGGCGCTCCTGACCGGGCTGCTCGCGTCGGGTTGGGCCGAAGCCGGCGAGCTGGCCGTAGTCGAAAAGCTGGCCGATCGCCGGGCAGTCCTCCAAGCGCAGTTCCCCGGCGTGCGTGTCGCGACGGATCCGATGCGGGCGCACGGCGCGGTGATCGCGGTGAAGCCAGGAGACGTCGAGGACGCGTGCGCGGCCGTGGCGACGGCCGGGTGCGAGCGCGTGCTTTCCATCGCCGCGGGCGTGACGCTGGCCCGCTTGCAAGAGGCGTTGGGCGGCGACATCCCCGTCGTGCGGGCGATGCCGAACACGCCCGCGCTGGTTGGCGCCGGCGCGGCGGCCATCGCCGCAGGCGCAGCCGCCACGGATGACGACCTCGGGTGGGCCGAATCGATCCTCGCCGCGGTGGGGATTGTCGTGCGGCTCCCCGAGCATCTGCTTGACGCCGTGACCGGGTTGTCGGGGTCGGGACCGGCCTACGTCTTCCTGGTGGCGGAGGCGCTCGTCGAAGCGGGCGTACTCGTCGGCTTGCCGCGCGACGTGAGCGCGACCCTCGCTACTCAGACGTTGCTCGGCGCCGCGCGCCTGCTCGTCGAGACCGGAGACCCCCCTGAGGCGTTGCGTGCCATGGTGACCAGTCCCGGCGGAACGACGGCGGCCGGCCTGCGCGCGCTCGAATCCGCAGGCGTGCGAGCGGCGTTCCTGGACGCGGTCAGCGCGGCCACCGAGCGATCGAAGGAACTCGGACAGAGCTAGCCCGGCGCCCCGCTGACAACACGAACAACAGGGGCGTACAGTCTCCCCAGCGGAGGAAGGGGTGTTCCCATGGCGCAGTCGCAAGCGCGGGCGCGGTTCTTGACCGTGCACGAGGTCGCGGATCTGCTTCGGGTGTCGACGATGACCGTGTACCGGCTGATCAAGGCCGGCGACTTGCTCGCCGTTCGGGTCGGCAAGTCGTACCGCGTGCGCGAGGACCACCTCGACGCCTTCATCGCGAACCAATACACCCAGGCCGGGTAGGCGCCGTCGGGCCCGCCCAGATACCGTCGTCCATTCGATGGGCCGCCGGTACGACACGATCAGCTTCCTGTCCGACTACGGCCTCTCCGACGAGTTCGTCGGTGTCGTGAAGTCGGTGATCCGTTCGATCGCACCCGATGTGGTCGTCATCGATCTCACACACGAGATCGAGCCCCACGACGTTCGGGGCGGCGGCCTCACGCTCGCCCGCAGTGCGCAGTATCTCGCGCCGGGCATCGTCCTCGCGGTGGTCGACCCGGGGGTGGGCAGCGATCGTCGCGGCGTCGCCATCGAGGTCGGCGAGGGCCAGTCCGTGCTCATCGGACCCGACAACGGACTGCTTGCGGCTGCGGTCGCGATGGTGGGCGGCGCTGACCGGGCCGTCGAGTTGAACAATCCGGAGTACCAACTGCCCGCGCCCGGGCCGACATTTGCGGGCCGCGACGTTTTCGCGCCGGCGGCCGCGCATCTCTGCACAGGCGTCGACCTCGCCGCCCTCGGTGATGTGATCGATCCGGTGACTCTTCTGCCCGGGCTGCTGCCGGTGACACGAGAAGAAGACGGTGCCCTCGTCGCCGAGGTGCTGTGGATCGACCGGTTCGGCAACGCGCAACTCAACGTCGACCCCGATGAGGTCAGCGCGTTCGGCGATCGCGTGCGTCTGCGGTTCGCGGAGACGAAACGAACTGCGATCCGCGCGGAGAGCTACGCGGCGCTGCGCACCGGTGAAGTCGGACTCGTCGTCGACTCCTACGGGCTGATCTCGATTGCCGTCGACCGAGGCTCGGCGGCAGAGCAGCTAGGGCTGCACGCTGGCGATCCGGTGACGCTCGAGTCGTTCGAGGGTCCCGTGTTGCCGCTGCGCATTGTCAGTGACGCGGAGACGGACCAATGAGGAAGGGCACGACCATCGCACTCGCGGTGCTGCTGATCATGATCTTCGGTGCCGCGATCGTGCAGTTCGTGGTGCTCGCTCGCTGACCGTCGATCACATCTTCGCTGCGAGTTGATCGCGGGTGAATCGCTTCGCGCCCCGTGCGCACAGCCAGAGCGCGATCAGCCACACGACTGCACCGATGGCGATGGCGACCGACAGCTCGACGAGCAGGAGCCCGGTCGCTTGGCCGACCACGAGGAAGATCAAGGGGAGGATCACCGCACCGCCGAGCTGGTTCGCCTCCTGCGAAGTGCGCGCCCTGACGGAGACGCGAACCATGATGCCCAGCCCGAGCGCAGCGACTGCAGGCGCGACCCACAGAATCATCACGACCCACAGGCGCGTCGGTACGAACACACGGTGCATCACCGGCCACGCGACGGCGTTCGTGACGATCGAGAAGCAGAAGAAGCCGATCCACGAGATCATGACGGCGGGTATGAACGCGCTGAGCAACTTCGCGATGAAGAGGTCACGCTCCGCCAGCGGAAGGTGCAACAGCGTCTCGAGCGTCTTGCGCTCCTTCTCGCCTGCGAACGCATCAGCCGCCAGTACCGCCGAGACCATGAGCGGCACCAAGAGGAACAGCGGGGCGAGCAGGTAGCCGTTCACGAGCACGAGGAGCTGCTGGCGGACCGGCAGCCGAAGGATCGGTTTCGCGACGTCGCCGGGAAGGTTCGACAGGAAGCGCGACACGTCGAACTGCGTCTGTGAGCGCGCCACGAAGCCGATCACGAGGGGAAGGACGACGAGCATCAGGAACGGGACGATCAGCATCGGCAGCACGATCGCCTTCGACCGCCGCACGGCGGCGAAATCCTTGCCCATCACGGCCCGCACCGCGCGCCAGTCGATCGGCACCCGGGCGGTTCGCGTGGCGGGACTAGCCGTGGCCATCGGCCCTGTCCTTCCGGAACTGCGCCTCGACGGCGAAGTACACGTCTTCGAGTGTCGGCGTTCGTGGGACAGCGCCGTACACGGGCACCTCGCGGGCGACGAGCATCGCCACGACCGCCGCCATTGCTTCGCGGTCGTCGACTCGTACTCGCAATCCGCTCGCAGTCGTCTCGGCCGCCTGCACGCCGTCGAGCTCGACGAGAAGAGCGACGGTTCTGTCGTCCGCTGGCGCGCCGAGGTCGACGTCGGCGTCGACACCGTCCCACAGCCGCGCCGCGAGCTCGTCGGGCCGCCCGTAGGCGTGGAGCTGGCCGTGGTGGAGGACGGCCATACGGTGCGCGAGCCGGCCGGCTTCACCGAGGAAGTGGGTGCAGAGGACGACGGTCCGGCCGTGCTCGGCCGCGAGTGATCCGAGCAGGTCGATGACATCGCGCGTCGCGGCGGGGTCGAGGCCGGACGTCGGCTCGTCGAGAAACAGCACCTCCGGGTCGTGCAGCAGCGCCCGCGCCAGCGCGAGCCGCTTGCGCTGCCCGGTCGAGAATCCCTGCACCTTGTCGTTGGCGCGGTCGATCATGCCGAACCGGCCCAGGAGATCGTCGACGCGGGTCTCGCCCTGCCTACCGCGCAGCCCTCGGATCTGGGCGACAAAGGTCAGGTTCTCGCGGGCAGTGAGCCGGTCGTCCAGTCCCGCTCCCTCGGTCAACACGCCGGTGCGCCGCCGCAGCTCCTCCCCGTCGACCAGCGGGTCGAGGCCGAGCACGCGGGCGCGGCCTCGATCGGGCTTGAGCACTCCGTTGAGCAGGCGAACCGTCGTCGTCTTGCCGGCACCGTTTGGTCCGAGCAAGGCAAGCACTTCCCCCGCCTGGAGTTCGAGGGTCAGGCCGTCGAGCGCGATGTTCTCACCGAAGGTCCGGGTGAGGTCGTGCGCCTCGATGGCCGCGGTCACGGACGACAGTGTGACGTGTCCACGGCGCTGAGGGTCAGTCGGAGAGCGCTCGTCCGTCGGACCTGTCCGGGGTTTGCCCCGTCCTCGGCGTCAGAGGAAGTATCGGCGTCCTTGAACCTCGCCACCGTGCTCGACCCGCACCCCGACGACGCCGTCGCGCTGGTCAGCCGCGGCCGGACGACCACGTACCAAGTCTTGCGCGATCAGGCGTCCGCCGTTCGAGCGGGACTCGTCGGCCTCGGCCTCGAGCCCGGCGACCGGGTCGGAATCCTGTGCGGCACCAACTGGTATTTCGCGGCTGCGTACCTCTCGGTGCTCGGCGCGGGCCTGGTCGCCGTTCCCCTGAACCCGAGCAGCCCTGCACTCGAACTCGAAAAGGAGCTGGGCGAGGTCGACGCCCGAGCGATCGTCGTGGGACCCGCCGGGCGGTCGACCCTGACGCAGATCGACCGCTCGGGCCTCCCCGCGCTCGAGTTCTGCATCGTCACTGAGCACGTCGACGTCCCCGGACGGGTAGCGCTCGACGACCTCCTCGCTACGGAGCCGTCGGTGCCACTGGTGGACCGGCACGACGACGACCTCGCGGTGTTGATGTTCACGAGCGGCACCGCGGGGTTCCCGAAGGCGGCGATGCTCACGCACGGCAACCTGCGTTCGAACATCGAGCAGATGCAGGCGAACGAGCCTCGCCGGCAGACGCCGGACGACGTGAGCCTCGGCGTACTGCCGCTGTCACACATCTTCGGGCTGAACGTCGTGCTCGGGTTGTCCCTGTACGCGGGCTCGCGGATCGTGCTCATCGAGCGCTTCGATCCGAGCTCGGCACTCGAAGCAGTGCAGCGCCATGGCGTGACCATCCTCCCCGGCGCGCCAGCGATGTGGACGGCGTGGGCGAACCTCGCCGACGTGCCCGACGACGCGTTCGCGTCCGTTCGCGTGGCTGCGTCGGGCGCAGCCAAGCTCCCGCTCGAAGTGGGTGCGACGTTCAAGCGCCGGTTCGGCGTCGTCATCACGGAGGGGTACGGGCTCACGGAGGCGTCGCCGGTCGTGACGACGTCCGCGGGCGGCGAGGAGAAGCCGGGCTCGATCGGTGCGCCGCTACCGGGCGTGCGCGTGCGGCTCGTCGATGACGAAGGCGACGACGTGCTGATCGGCGACCCGGGTGAGATCTGGGTCGCGGGGCCGAATGTCTTCAAGGGTTACTGGCGCGACGAAGAGTCAACGGCGGCCGCACTCACCGAGGACGGATGGCTGCGCACGGGCGATGTTGCCGTCGTCGACGACGACGGCCAGTTGTTCCTGGTCGACCGGGTCAAGGACCTCATCATCGTGTCCGGATTCAATGTGTTCCCTGCGGAGGTCGAAGCGGTGCTGCTCGACCATCCCGCGGTCGAGGCGTGCGGCGTGATCGGCGTGTCGCATCCGTACACGGGCGAGGCGGTGAAGGCGTACGTGGTCGTGTCGCCGGACCGGTCGGTCGAGGAGGACGAGTTGATCGCGTTCTGCGCGGAGCGCCTGGCCCGGTACAAGTGCCCGGACAAAGTGATGTTCGTCGACGAGATCCCGCTCGGCACCACCGGCAAAGTCCTCCGCCGATCGCTCAGCTGACGCACCCCACGACGTTCTGGCGTCAACCAGTGCGGATAGTCGCAGTATTTGACGCCAGAACGGTGAGCAGGGGTCAGGCCGCTTCGACGATGTGGACCGCCTGGCGGCGGGGGGCGTTGGTCAGCAGGAAGCCGGCGAAGAGCACCGTGATCCCGACGACGAGTGAGACTGCGAAACCGTCCATCTCGTCGAGTACCGAGTTGAGGAGTCCCCCGGCGCCCAGGATCAGCGTCCCGAGCGCGATCAGGATGTTGGCGCCCGCGAGCCGCCTGGTCGAACGGCGCCGGGCGAACCGGACCGCGCTCCACACCGCGCCACCGACGATCACGATTGATGCCAGGCCGGAGGCGACCGCCGCCAGCACCCGGGGCAGTGGACCGAAGACGTCGCTGCCCTGCGGCAGCTTGTCGGCGAAGATCGGCGCCGTGAGCGGCGCCACGATGATCACGCCGGCGCTGAAGGCGGCGAACGCGTGGACGCCCATCGCCACTCGTCGGGCCAGGCGTAGCGGGGAGAGCAGGTAGATCGTGCCGAGCGCGAGGTACGGCACGTTGACGATGGCGCCGAACAGATAGAAGAGCCGGAACCAGGCTCCATTCCAACCGAAGGCCGCGCCGCCCCACAGCGCCACGGAGGCGGCGGCGAACAGGAACAGGGCCGCCGTCCATGCGCCCTCATGTGGTTTGCGCCGGTCGATCCACCGCTCGAGGGTGGATAGCGCGAACGCGAACGCCAGCAACGCCGCGGTGGCCGCCAGCGCCAAGTGCAGGTTCATCCCGCGCCCATTCTGGTCCTGGGCCAGCGCGGTCGGCGAGGGAAGCGCCAGCGACGAGCCGACATCACGGACAAGCGACGCGCAGGGGAGCGAGTTCGTGTCGAGACACAGTGCTTGTGAACTTGTGCACTCACCCGTAGCATTCAGCCGATGACTGAGCGGGCTCGGCGCAGGATCCCTGACGCGACCGTGGCGCGGCTACCGGTGTACCTGCGCAGCCTGCTCGAGATCGAGAGTGACTCGACAACGGTGTCGTCCGAACGGTTGGCGGAGCTCGCCGGAGTCAACGCGGCCAAGGTGCGGAAGGATCTCTCCTATCTGGGTTCCTACGGCACCAGGGGTGTCGGTTACGACGTCGAGTACCTCCTGTTCCAGATGAGCCGCGAGCTCGGGCTGACCCAGCACTGGCCGGTCGTCATCGTCGGCATCGGCAACCTCGGGCACGCGCTCGCCAACTACGGCGGTTTCGGCGCCAGCGGCTTCCACGTGGTCGCCCTCGTCGACGCCGACCCGACCAAGGTCGGCAAGCAGGTCGCCGGTAGCGAGATACGCCCGCTCACCGAGCTGGACGAGATCGTCCGGGCCAACGAGATCGCCATCGGCATCATCGCCACGCCGGCCATCGCCGCCCAGGACGTGGCCGACCGCCTGGTCGCTGCAGGCATCACGTCGATCCTCAACTTCGCACCCGCGGTCCTGACCGTCCCCAAGGGCGTGTCGATGCGCAAGGTGGATCTCGCAGTGGAGCTCCAGATCCTGAGCTTTCACCAGCAGCGGCGGGGCGCGGCGAGCCAGGGCGTCGCTCTACCCGACGGCACGGCCGACGGGACCACCTCCTTCGCCACCGTCGACTGACCTCTTCGCATGCCGGTCGAGGAACCGCTGTACCCCGCCAACCTGCGGCTCCAAGGCGTCGTTTGCCTCGTCGTCGGTGGAGGTCCGGTCGCATTGGGCAAGGTCCGTGGCCTGCTCGAGGCGCATGCCACGGTGACGGTGGTGGCGCCCGACGTGGTCACGGAGCTGGACGAGCTCGGCGCGTCGGGCGACGTTGCCATCGAGCGCCGTCGCTACGAACCGGGCGAAGCAGCCCGCTACCGGCTCGCGGTGACGGCCACTGGTGATCCGGCCGTCGACGGCGCGGTGTACGAAGATGCCGAGGCGGCCGGCGTGTGGGTCAACGCCGCCGACGACCCCGCGCACTGCTCGTTCACGGTTCCGGCTCGTATCCGCCGGGGGCCGCTGCTGGTGACGTTCGCCACGGGCGGGCAGAGCCCGGCGCTCGCTGCGTGGCTTCGTGAGCGATTCGAGGAAGAGCTCGGCCCCGAGTACGAGAAGCTCCTGACGCTGCTCGCCGAGGCGCGGGCCGACCTCACCGCGCGGGGCGAATCGACCGAGCACCCTGGTTGGAAACGCGCGCTCGATTCGGGAATGCTTGAGATGATCCGCGAGGGGCACCTCGCCGAAGCCAAGGAGCGCCTTCAGGCGTGTCTGTCGTCGTCATCGGACTGAACCACAGGACTGCACCACTCGACCTGCTCGAGCGGACGGCGATCGACGACGCCCGGCTTCCCAAGGTCCTCCAGGATCTCTGCACCCGGCAGCACCTGTCCGAGGCGGTTGTCTTGTCGACGTGCAACCGCATCGAGGTGTACGCGGTGGCCGAGCGGTTCCACGCCGGGTACGCGGACGTACGCAACTTCTTCACCGACCTGTCGCTCCTGCCGACCGACGAGTTCGCGGGACACCTGTACGTCCACTACGACGACGCGGCCGTGACCCACTTGTTCACCGTGGCCGCGGGCCTCGACTCGGCAGTGCTCGGCGAGAGCGAGATCCTCGGCCAGGTCGGTGCTGCATGGGAGCGCGCCCGCACCGAAGGCGCGTCGGCTTCGTCGCTCAACCTGCTGTTCCGCCACGCGCTCGAAGTCGGCAAGCGAGTGCGCACCGAGACGGGCATCGGCCGCGGCATCACTTCGATCGCGCAGGCGGCCGTGGCAATGGCGACCGATCGCCTGGGCACGTTGAGCGGACGGCGCGTGCTGTTGCTCGGCGCAGGCGACATGGCCGAAGGCATGGCGGTGGCTCTCGGGTCTGCGGGCGACGTGGACATCGTCGTCGCCAACCGCACGTGGGACACGGCGAAGGCGCTCGGTTCGCGTTTCGACGGGCGCGCGGTGCGGCTTTCGGACCTGCCCGCGGAGCTCGCACAGGCCGACCTCCTACTCACCTCGACGGGCGCGACGAACATCATGCTCGAACACGCCGACCTGGCCACGGCCATGGCGCGTCGCAACGGCCGGCCGCTGCTCATCGTCGACATCGCCATGCCTCGCGATGTCGACCCCGCGGCGGGCGACATCAAGGGCGTGACGTTGCTCGACATGGACGACCTCCGACGGTTCGTCGACGCTGGTGTCGCGGAACGCCACCGCGAGGGGACGCGTGCGCGGGCCGTGATCGAAGAAGAGCTCCTTCGCTACCGCGCGCTCACGACGGCACGCGAAGCGGCACCGCTGATCACGGCGCTTCGCGATCATGCGGAGTCGATCCGGCGCAACGAGCTCGAGCGCGTGGACACACGACTCGCCGAGCTCGACGACCGCGAGCGTGCCGCGGTCGAAGCACTGACGAAGGGGATCGTGGCCAAGTTGCTCCACGATCCAACCGTGCGGCTCAAGGACGCGTCGGGCACCGCAAAGGGCGATCGTCTCGCGGAAGCACTGCGCGACCTGTTCGACCTTTGACCCTCCGCGTGGCGACGCGCGGCAGCGCGCTCGCCCGCTGGCAAGCGGAACACGTCGTGTCGTTGCTGCGCGCCGCGGATCCCGGTCTGGACGTGGAGCTCGTGATCGTCGACACCACCGGGGATCGCCGCCAGGACCTCGCGATCTGGCAGATGGGCGGCAAGGGTGTTTTCGTCAAAGAGGTCCAAGCTGCGGTGCTCGACCGCCGCGCCGACATCGCCGTTCACTCGGCCAAGGACCTGCCGTCCCACGAGTTCGACGGGCTCGTGCTCGCGGCGGTCCCGAAGCGCGGGGACGTGCGCGACGCGCTGGTGGGTTCGACCCTGGCGGCCCTCCCCACCGGAGCCCGGGTGGCCACCGGTTCCGCCCGGCGCCGCGCACAGCTCGCCGACCACCGGCCGGATCTCACGTTCGCCAACCTGCGAGGCAACGTCCCGACTCGCGTGGAGCGCGCGTCCGAGCACGACGCGGTCGTCATCGCCGCGGTCGCGCTCGAGCGTCTCGGCCTCGCCGATGCCGTAACCGATCGGTTGCCGACCGACGTGATGCTTCCCCAAGTCGCGCAGGGCGCGCTCGCCGTCGAGTGTCGCGAGGACGACGATCCGGTCCGCGCCGTGCTTCGTGCCATCGAGCACCAGCCGAGTCGTCGCGCCGTCGATGCAGAGCGCGCCTTCCTCGCCGAGCTCGGTGGTGATTGCGACCTTCCCGCGGGCGCGCTCGCACGGACCGACGACGACGACCCGGCGTCACTCGAGGTCGAAGGCCTCCTCGCCTCGCTCGACGGCCGCATCATCCTTCGCCACCGCGAGCGGGGCACTGACGCGATCGCGACCGGCCGCGCAGTCGCCACCCAACTGCTCGATCGCGCCGGCGGGCGCGAAGTGCTCACGGCGGCCAGATGACCGTGTCTCCGGCGTTCCCCGGCCACGCAGGCCGATCCGGGCCGCTCCTGCGCTGGCGCTCCGTCGCTCGCATCCCCTCACGGGTGGCCAAGTGACCGTGTACTTGGTCGGGGCCGGGCCCGGAGATCCCGGACTGCTCACGGTCCGCGGGGCTGAGGTCCTCGGACGCGCAGATCTCGTCGTGTACGACCGGCTGTCCGTTGCCAGCCTCCTGCGCCTGGCGCCCGCACACGCCGAGTTGGTGTCGGTGGGCAAGGCCCCGGGGCGAGTCGAGATGTCGCAGGCCGACATCAACACGCTACTCGTGGAACGCGGCAAGGAAGGCACGTGCGTCGTGCGGCTCAAGGGCGGCGACCCCTTCGTGTTCGCGCGCGGTGGCGAGGAGGCGGCGGCGTTGCTCGATGCTGGGGTTCCGTTCGAAGTGGTTCCCGGCATCACGTCCGCGATTGCCGTGCCTGCCTACGCGGGTATCCCGCTGACCCTGCGCCACTCGTCGACCTCGTTCACGGTGGTGACCGGACACGAGGACCCGTCGGTCGGTGAGCAAGGCACGGTCGATTGGGACGCACTCGGCCGAGTCGGTGGCACGATCGTGGTGCTGATGGGGGTCGCCCGCATCGGCCAGATCGCAGATCGGTTGCTGGCGAGCGGCCGGGCACCGGACACGCCGGTGGCGGCCGTCACCTGGGGCACCCGCCCCCAGCAACGAACTGTTCGGGCGACGCTCGCGACGATCGCCGGCGAGTCGCTCGAGCCACCGGCGACGATCGTCATCGGCGAGGTCGCCGCGCTCGACCTCGCGTGGTTCGAAAGACGGCCCTTGTTCGGTCGACGCGTCGTCGTGACACGAGCGCGTGAGCAGGCGTCGCAACTCAGCGGACGGCTCGAAGCACTCGGCGCCGAGGTCATCGAGTTGTCGGTCATCGAAGTCGAGGATCCCGACGACGGTGGCGTCGCGCTGCGACGGGCCGCTGCCGACATCCGAGGTTACGACTGGCTGGTCCTCACGTCGGCGAACGGCGCCCACCGCTTCCTTGCGGAGCTGCGCGACGCACGCGACCTGGGCGGGGTGAAGGTGGCTGCGATCGGCCCCGGTACCGCCGAGGCCTTGCTGCGCGGAAACGTGCGCGCGGACTTCGTTCCGGATCGCTTCGTCGCCGAGGCGTTGTTGGACGGGTTCGCGGCCGCGCCGAGCGACCACCAGGGCCACGTCCTCCTGGCGCGAGCCGCGGTCGCACGCGATGTGCTGCCGGACGGGCTGAGGGCGCGTGGCTGGGACGTCGACGTCGTGGTCGCATACAAGACCGTTCCCGCCTCGCCGTCGCGAGAACGGCTCCATGCCGCGTCGACCGCAGACGTGATCACCTTCACCTCGTCATCCACCGTCGAGCGCTATTTGGACGTCGCGGGACCCGACGGCATTCCGGCGGTGGTCGCGTGCATCGGTCCGATCACTGCAGCGACCGCGCGCGATCGTGGACTGCAGGTCGACATCGAGGCGCCTGTGCACTCGATCGCCGGGCTCGTCGACGCCGTCGTGCACCACTTCGGAGACGGGTGATGCCCGCCCGTCGAGTGCCGGTGCTGTCGCTGGCGTTCGCCATCCTCCTGGCCTGCACGAGTGGCGCTTCCCCGGCGTCGCCGACAGCCACGACAGTGGCCGCCCCCGCTGCACCCGATCAGACCGGGCCCGCCACCTCGACCACCCTTCCCAGTCCGGCCGCCGAGCCGAACCAGGACATCCTCACCATCGTTCCCGGCGTGCTGACCGTCGGCACCGAGGCGCTCGTGTCGCCGTGGTACGTCGGCTCGACCCCGCCGACGGTCACCGCCGGATTCGAGTACGACCTCGCCAAGGCGCTCGCGGCCCGCCTCAACGTCTCTTCGGTGCGCGTCGTCCTCACGCCTTTGGTCACCTTGCTGAGCGGACAGGACTGCAAGTGCGACCTGATGCTGAACGAGGTGCTGGTCACCGACAATCGAGCGCGAAGCGCCGACCTCACCGAGCCGTACTTGACGGTCGACCAGGCCGTCCTCGTGAGGGCCGGAGTGTCGATGGCCAACATCGCGGAGGGACGGACGTTCAGATGGGGCGTGGCTCTGAAGAACAGCGCGGGCTTGGATGTGATCGCGCAGCGGATCAAGCCGATCACGCCGCCCGAGGTGTTGGTGGACGAGACCGATGGCATCCAACGAGTCGCCGACGGCAGGCTCGACGCCATGATCACGCAGACACCGACGGCCGTCTCCGCTGCGGAGAACAATCCGGCGCTCGAGGTCGCAGGCCAGATGCGGACCGGCGAGTTGTACGCGGGCGCGCTGACGCTGGGGTCGCCGAACACTGCAGCGTTGAACGACGCCATCCGCAACATGCGCGACGACGGCACGATCTCCCTGTTCCTGCGCCAGTACTTCGGCGGCAATCCCGCCGACGTCCCCGAGATCCCCTCGTGACGATCCGCGTCCTGCTTTCCGCGCGGCGTCACATCAGCGAATGTTGGTGCGCCGTGGCCCCCAGAGGGGCCACGGCGACCCGAGGTTCGAAGAGGGCTTCGATTCGGCCGTGACGGTCCGCGCGTTGGTGTTCGATTTCGACGGCCTCATCTGCGACACCGAATCCAGTTCGTTCGAGACGGCGCGTGCGATCTACGAGGAGCATGGGGTCGAACTCACGATGGCGCAGTGGCATGACCGGATCGGCACGCGCGGTCGTCCTTGGTATGCCGACCTCGAGGCAGCGATCGGGCCGTTGTCCGACCGAGAGGCCGTCCTCGAGCGACGACGTCTCGCGCACCACGAGCAGGTCCGGGCCCAAGCGGCGATGCCCGGTGTCGAACAGTTCGTGCGAGAGGCCTCTGACGCAGGGCTCGGGCTGGCGGTGGCGTCGAGCTCGTCGATCGGTTGGGTGAGCGAGCACCTCGACCGACTCGAGTTGCTCGATCGGTTCGCCGTGATCTCGTGTGCGAACGACGAGGTGCCGGCGAAGCCAGACCCCGGCGTCTACGAGCTCGCGATCCGGACGCTCGGTGTCGCGCCCGCGGACGCGGCAGCGTTCGAAGACTCGCCCAACGGCATCGCCGCCGCTCGGGCCGCGGGACTGCGGTGCGTCGCCGTCCCGAATCGGATGACGGAGGGACTCAACCTGTCGGACGCCGACCTGGTCGTGCAGAGCTTTGCCGACCTCGCCGTCGTGCGGCTCGACGAGTTACTGGCCCGTTAGCCTCTGTCCCCGATGGCCTTCCCTCAGCGACGGCTGCGGCGATTGCGACGGACGCCCGCGCTGCGGCGCATGACCGCCGAGACCCGCCTGTCCGTCGACGACCTCATCGCGCCGCTCTTCGTGCGTGAAGGCATCGACGAACCACAGCCGATCGCCTCGCTGCCGGGAGTCGTGCAGCACACACGCGAGTCGCTGCGCAAGGAGGTTGCCGAGCTCGCCGCGCTCGGGATCCCCGGCGTGATTCTCTTCGGCGTGCCGTCAACGAAGGATGCCGACGGTTCGAGTGCATGGGATCCGAATGGGATCGTTCAGCTCGCGTTGCAGGATCTCCGGCACGAAGTCGGCGACGAGCTCGTGCTGCTCGCCGATCTCTGCCTCGACGAGTACACCGACCACGGCCATTGCGGAGTCCTCGTCGACGACGGGACGACCGGTGGCGTCGCATCCGTCGACAACGACGCCACCATCGAGTTGTACGGACGCGTTGCCGTCGCACAGGCCGCCGCCGGAGCAGACATCGTGGCACCGAGCGGGATGATGGACGGGCAGGTCTTCGCCATCCGCGAGGCGCTCGACGAGGAAGGCTTCGACAGCGTTGCGATCCTTGCCTATGCGGCCAAGTACGCGTCCGCGCTCTACGGGCCGTTCCGCGATGCGGTGGATGTGACGATCGTCGGCGGTGGCGATCGTCGCGGTTACCAGCAGGACACTCGAAACGCGCGTGAAGCGTTGGAGGAGATCCGTGCGGACCTCGCCGAAGGTGCTGACATGGTCATGGTCAAGCCTGCGCTCGCGTACCTCGATGTCATCGCGCGCGCTCGAATGGAGGTCGACGTCCCGCTCGCCGCGTATCACGTATCGGGTGAGTACGCGATGGTCGTGGCCGCGGCTGCGAACGGATGGATCGACGGCTCCGCGGTTGCCCTGGAGCACGTCTCGGCCATCAAGCGAGCGGGTGCTGACGTGATCCTCACGTACTTCGCCCGTTCGTTGGCAGAGTCGCTCGCGGGCACCTGACATGTCCACCAACGAGGAGTTGTTCGCTCGCGCGCAGCAAGTGATCCCTGGTGGCGTCGACTCACCGGTGCGGGCATTCAACGCGGTGGGCGGCACGCCGTACTTCGTCAGACGAGCGGAGGGCGCGCACGTCTGGGACGTCGAGGGGCGTCGCTACGTCGACCTCGTTCAGTCGTACGGCGCGATCATCGTCGGCCACGCCCACCCCGCGATCGTCGAAGCGGTGCAGCGCGCCGCGTCCGACGGAACGAGCTACGGGGCGCCTACCGAACGAGAGGTCCTGCTCGCGGAAGCCATCGTCGAGCGCGTACCGAGCGTCGACCTCGTCCGCTTCGTCTCGAGCGGGACGGAGGCGACGATGTCCGCGATCCGGGTGGCTCGTGGATTCACCGGACGCCCGACGGTCGTGAAGTTCGCCGGCAACTACCACGGCCACGGCGATCTCCTCCTCGCCGAAAGTGGAAGTGGCGTCGTCGCGCTCGGGCTCCCGGGTTCCGACGGCGTGACCGAGGGAGCCGTACGTGACACCCGCGTCGAGCCCTACAACGTCGTTCCGAAGCTGGATGACACGACTGCGTGCGTGATCGTCGAACCCATCGCCGCGAACATGGGACTGATCCCGCCGGCGCCGGGGTTCCTGCAAGGGTTGCGGGACGAGTGCGATCGCATCGGCGCGCTGCTGATCTTCGACGAGGTGATCACCGGCTTCCGCGTGGCTCGCGGGGGTGCGCAGGCTCGGTTCGGGGTCCGGCCGGACATCACGTGCTTCGGCAAGGTGATCGGTGGCGGCTTGCCGGTCGGTGCATACGGTGGCCGTCGCGACGTGATGTCGTGCGTCGCACCCCTCGGACCCGTGTACCAAGCGGGAACGTTGTCGGGGAACCCACTGGCGATGGCTGCGGGACTTACCGCGCTCGAGTTGCTCGACGATCACACCTACGTCACGCTCGAAGGCATCGCGGCTCGGCTGGCCGAAGGTTTGACGAAGGCTTTCGACTCGGCCGGCGTCACCGCGCGTGTTGCGGTGGAAGGCACGTTGGTCGGCTTGTTCTTCGGCGAGGAACTGCCCACCGACTTTGCCGGCGCGCGCACGACGGACGAGCGGACGTACGCCCGGTTCTTCCATGCCCTGCTCGACGAGGGCGTGGCGATCGCACCGGGTGCGTACGAGGTCCTGTTCCCGGGACTCGCGCACGACGGACCCGTGCTCGACGACATCGTGAGCGCGGCCAGCCGCGCGGCCGCAGCGACGGCGTGAGGATCGAGGTGGTGCACCAGTGAGCATGATGGCTGACGCCGGCGGACACAGCGACGCACTCGTCCTGTTCGGCATCACCGGCGACCTCGCCAAGAAGAAGCTGTTCCCTGCCGTGTACCACATGGTCAAGGACGGCACCCTCGGCTCCGACGTTCCCGTCGTCGGTGTCTCCTCGTCGGATTGGAGCGACGACCAACTGCGCGAGCGCGCGCACGAGTCGATCGCTTCCTCACTGGGTGCCGAGCCCTTCGACGCGGACGCGTTCAAATCGGTCATCGACCGGTTGACGTACGTGTCCGGCGACTACCGCGACGCCTCCACATTCGACACCCTCGGCCTGCATCTGCAGGACCGCGACCATCCGCTGTTCTACTTGGCCATCCCACCGTCGATGTTCGACGACGTCATCCAAGGTCTCACCCGCGTCGCGCTGAACAAGGGCGCGCGCGTCGTGGTGGAGAAGCCGTTCGGTCGCGACCTGAAGTCAGCGCAAGAGCTCAACCAGGTACTGCACGCGTCGTTCCCCGAGCAGTCGGTGTTCCGTATCGACCACTTCCTCGGCAAGGAACCAGTTGAGAACCTGCTCGTGTTCCGCTTCGCCAACTCGATGCTCGAGCCGATCTGGAACCGCAACTTCATCAACTCGATCCAGGTCACGATGGCCGAGTCGTTCGACGTGCAGGGTCGCGGCAAGTTCTACGACTCGGTCGGAGCGCTGCGCGACGTCGTACAGAACCACATCCTCGAGATCGTCGCGTTGTTGGCGATGGAGCCGCCGTCGAACTCGACCGCGACTGCTCTGCACGACGAGAAGGTCAAGGTCTTCCGCCAGGTCGACTCGTTCCGTACCGAGCACGTGTCGCGTGGGCAGTACCGCGGCTATGTCGACGAGAACGGAGTGCAGCCCGGCTCCGACACGGAGACGTTCATTGCAGCTCGTTTCGCGATCGAGTCGTGGCGCTGGGCGGGCGTGCCGTGGCTGGTGCGGGCGGGAAAGTCGATGCCCCTGACCGCCACCGAGGCGGTCATCGAGTTCAAGGCGCCGCCGCGCTTGTTGTTCACGAAGGCGGGCAAGCGTCCGCCCGAACCCAACTATCTCCGTTTCCGCCTCGGCGCCGACGACGGCACCGTTCTCCATCTCCAGGCCAAGGCGCCAGGCGAGGAGCTCACGACACGGCCGGTCAATCTCGAAGTGGAGTACGACAAGGTGTTCGGCCGCCGCGCCGAGGCCTACCAGCGCCTCCTGGAGGATGCGATGGACGGCGACCCCCGCCGGTTCGGGCGGGCGGATGCACTGGAGGAGCAGTGGCGCATCGTCGATCCCGTGCTGGCAAATCCTTCGCCGGTGAACCTGTACTACAAGGGCACGTGGGGGCCGTCCGACGCCGACCGTCTGGCCGCGGACGTGGGTGGCTGGCGCGAGCCGCTCGCGCCGGGGGAACATCCGACATCGTGATCCTCCCGAAGCGGGTCTGACCGTTGCTCGCCGTCATCCCGTACACGACGTTTCCGATCATCGCCTTGGGCCCGATCGAGTTGCGCACGTTCGGGCTCATGGTCGGGCTCGGTGTCCTCGTCGGCACCTGGGTAGCGGGCCGGTACGTCGAATCCCGCACCGACTTGAGCCGCGACGACGTCTACCGGATCGCGACGAGGATGGTCATCTTCGGCGTGATCGGCGCGCGCATCACGTGGGACATCACGCACTGGAGCGAGATCGAGTCTCCGATCGATCTGATCGCCGTCTGGAACGGCGGCCTCCAGTTCTCCGGAGGATTCATCGCGGCCGTGCTCGTCGCGATGCCGACCATGCGGAAGTGGCCGCGCCTGCTTCGGTGGCAGAACCTCGACGGCTACGCGTACGGCCTGACCATCGGCCTTGCGATCGGTCGTATCGGATGCATCTCGGTCGGCGAGCACTTCGGCAGTTCGAGTTCGTGGCTGCTCGCCGTTCGGTACGACGGGGGATCGGTTCGCGAGGCCACGCTCGGGCCGAACCCGCTCGAGATCGGATCCGAGTTCCACAACACCGCGGTCTACGAGTTCCTGTGGATGCTCCTGCTGTTCGGCATCCTCACGCTGCTCATCAGACGCAAACCCGCGCCCGGAACGTTGATGGGCGTGTTCTGCCTGTACTACGGCGTCGCCCGCGGGTTGTCCGATTTCCTCCGCGTGAACGACGAGACCGTGCTCGGGCTGACGGGCGCGCAGTGGATGTGCGTCCTGCTCATCCCTACTGGCATCTGGGTGTTGACAAGGGTTCGCACGACCAATGCCCGCGAGCTCGCCCTCGAGCCTGGGCCGAATGTTGGTTCAGAACCGGTGCCATAGCCCCGACATCGGCGTTGTGTCGGAGCGCTCAGGCGGCGCCGGGCTCGGGGACGATGCGGACGATGGCAGCGGCGGCTCTGTAGGCGGCTTCCGCGGGACCGACCTCGTCGTCGCGTAGGAGATTGGCCATGATGCGCAGCACCCACTCCATGAGCGTTCGTGACTGCATGCCGACGCGCGTGAGTTGGCTCAACAACGCCGGGTTGCCGATGACCTTCGCGAACAGTCGCGCCACCTTGAAGTAGAGCCCGTACTCCGCGTCGACTAGGCGCGGGTACTGCGACAACGCGAGCCCGTCACCGCTGCGCAGCGCCTCGTCGAGCAGGCCCGCGGCCATGCGTCCGGTCTCGTACGCGTAGTCGATGCCCTCGCCGTTGAACGGATTGATCGTGCCCGCGGCGTCGCCGACGACGAGCCAGGTCGGGCCGACGATCGGCGACACCGATCCACCCATCGGCAACCGTCCCCCGGTCGGCGGACCGGTTGCGCGTTCCGGTGCGATGCCCCAGTACGCCGGCGCGGTCGCGGCGAACTCGTTCATCAAGTGCGAGGTGTTGACCGACTTCCAGTCGCGGAACGTCGACAGCAGTCCGATGCCGACGTTGATCGTCCCGTCGCCCACAGGGAAGATCCACCCGTAACCGGGCAACGAGTTGCCGTTGCGATCGCGCACGTCGAGCGCGGACTCGATCCACGGCTCGTCGTGCAGGGGACTCTCGTAGTAGCCGCGGATCGCCATGCCTTGCGGGAACGACCGGTTACGCGCAGTGCCGAGCGCACGCCCGAACCTCGAGTTCGCGCCATCCGCGATCACGACGTACCGAGCGCGGAGCTCCTCCCGCGCGCTCGTGGTCTTGTCGTTGACGATCGCGCCGCGAACGAGGCCACCGTCGAGCAACGGTGTGACGGCTTCACATCCTTCGCGCAGCACCGCGCCTGCGCCCACGGCGTGCTCCGCGACCATCTGATCGAGGTCGCGTCGGCGCACCACATAGCCGTAGGGCGGGTACACGGGATGATCGGGCCAGCGCAGCTCGAGCGTGATGTCGTGCGCGCACGCCCGCAGGCCGTCGTAGCGATGGAACTTCCTGAGCGCGTCGGTGAGGCCCATCTCCTCGAGCTGGTGTACGGCGCGAGGTGTGAGCCCGTCGCCGCACGTCTTCTCGCGCGGGAACGTCTTGCGCTCGACGACAACGACATCGTGCCCGGCGCGTCCGAGCCAGTAGGCCGTGGCCGCCCCGGCAGGACCCCCGCCGACGACAAGGACGTCGTGCGTGCGGGCCGTACTACCCGCCGACCGGGTTGCCATCCGCGTCGAGGGGTGGCTTGGTCCCCTCGGTGATGGCCACCAGGTCGGGCTCAGGAGGAATCTCGGCGAGGACCTCCCGCTCGTAGCGGACGACCTGTGCGATCTGCAGCGGCGTGAGGTCGTTCGCCCACGCCGGCATTCCGCCCTTCTTCGGCTTGTTCTGTGCGCCGTAGGTGTCTCCCGGCCAGCCCGCCGATCCCAGCGAGACCCATCGGATCTGGTCGGCGTAGTCGGGGAAGCTGGCTGCGAGCTCGCCGTTCTTGAACGACGGTCCGACGCCGCCGCTGCCGTCCGCACCGTGACACGTCGCGCACTTCGCGAAAGTCGCTTGGCCCTCTGCGAGGGGCCCACTAGTCGAGGCCGGCGGCGTCTCGAGCGTGTTGGCGTAGACGAACCCCCACACGGGTAGCGCCACGAGGGCGGGCATCACCCAGAACGGGATGCGCCTGCGGCGCTTGTAGGCAGTGATATACGGAGGATCCGGCTTCGGGGGCGGGGGCGGGGGAGGCGGCGCGGCGGGGGCCGGAGTGCGGGCCGCGGGCGCGGCCGGCGCGGCCGCCGAAGCCTGCTCGACCTCGGCGCCTGAACCGGTCGGGGCCGCAGCATCGCCCGGCTTGGCGAGTCCGGCGGCTTCGCGCCTCGCCCGCGAGCGAGCCAGCAGATGTTCAGGAACCTCGGTCATGTCTTCGGTCGGCTCCGGGCGTCGCTGCGCTCCTGCCTCCGCCGACTGCGGCTCGTCGCTGGCGCTTCCCTCGCCGCGTTCTTCGGTCGGCTCCGGGCGTCGCTGCGCTCCTGCCTCCGCCGACTGCGGCTCGTCGCTGGCGCTTCCCTCGCCGCGTTCTTCGGTCGGCTCCGGGCGTCGCTGCGCTCCTGCCTCCGCCGACTGCG
>DATAES010000128.1:0-4296 GCA_036257895.1 Acidimicrobiales bacterium | reverse complement strand
AGCAGCGACCGCAGCAGCACGAGTCCGTCAGCCGATCCCAAAAGCGGACTGCTGGCGCGCTCGGGATGGGGCATCAGGCCGACCACGTTTCTTCCCTCGTTGCAGATGCCGGCGATGTCGTCCACGGCGCCATTTGGATTGTCGACATAGCGCAGGACGACGCGGTCATCATCTCGTAGTTCGGCCAGCGTCTTCGCGGAACACGTGTAGTTCCCTTCGAAGTGATTGATCGGGATCCGCAGGATCGCGCCGACCTCCGCATCCCGAGTGAGCACCGACGCGTTCGTCTCGACACGGAGATCGACCGACGTGCACATGAACTTCAAACCACGGTTCTTCTGCAGTGCACCGGGGAGCAGACCTGCCTCGGTGAGAACCTGAAACCCGTTGCAGATCCCGACGACGGGGCCGCCGTCACCGGCGAACTTCTCGACTGCTGACATGATCGGCGAGAACCGGGCGATTGCTCCAGGCCGCAGATAGTCCCCGTGGGCGAATCCCCCTGGCACCACGACTGCGTCGACATCTCCGACGGACCGGTCGCCGTGCCACAAGGTCTTCGCCTCACCGCCGAGAACGCCGACCGCCTCGATGACGTCGAACTCACAGTTCGAGCCCGGGAAGACAACGACGCCTACGGAAGCACTCACGACACGAGTTCCTCGACACGGACGTTGGTGTCCTCGATCACGGGATTTGCCAGGAACCGCGCGCAGAGCTCGTCGACCTCGCGCCGTGCAGCGGCCTCGTCCACGCTGTCGATGGTGAACCGGATGCTCTTGCCCACTCGCACGTCGGAGACTCCGTCGAAGCCGAGATGCGGCAACGATCGCTCGACGGTCGCGCCCTGCGGATCCGCGACACCCTCGCGAAGCTGCACCTCGACGACGACGGCGAACCGCACGAGGTCACTCTACGGTCCGCGCCCTCAAGCCCCCGGCCAGTCAGCGAGCAGCTGCCCGGTGATGCGTTCGTAGGCCTCCTGGTAGCGGGACGCCGATGCGCTCACGACCTCGGGCGGCAACGGCGGAGGCGGCGGCTTCTTGTCCCAGTCGAGGTTGTCGAGGTAGTCGCGCACGGGTTGCTTGTCGAAGCTCGGCGGCGTGATGCCCGGCTTCCATTCGTCCGCCGGCCAGAACCGCGACGAGTCGGGCGTGAGCACCTCGTCGCACACGACGAGTTCACCGTCGACGAAGCCGAACTCGAACTTCGTGTCCGCGATGATGATGCCGCGGTCGGCAGCCCATTCGGATCCGCGGCGATACAGCTCGAGGCTGATGGCTCTGGCTCGGTCCGCGACCTCTTGGCCGACGAGCCCGACGGCGCGCTCGAAGCTGATGTTCTCGTCGTGATCGCCGATCTCCGCCTTCGTGGACGGCGTGAACACGGGCTCTGGCAGCTGGTCCGACTCCTGCAGACCCTGCGGCAGCACCGTGCCGTGCATGGTTCCTTCTGACCGGTATTCCTTCCACGCGGACCCCGACAGGTAGCCCCGGACGATGCACTCGACCGGAAGCATCTCGGCCCGGTGGCACAGCATCACGCGGCCCTCCCACTCCTCTCGCTGCGCCTCCTCGGGAAGGTCCCCGAGCGAGGTCGAGATCAGATGGCTGTCCGCGACGTCTCTCAAGTGGTCGAGCCAGAACGCCGTCATCGCGGTCAGCACCCGGCCCTTGCTCGGGACGGGCGCCTCCATCACCACGTCGAAGGCGGAGATGCGATCGGACGTGACCATCAGGAGCCGGCCGTCGCCGGCGTCGTAGATGTCGCGAACCTTGCCGGAATACAGGTGATCGAGCGCCATGGTCCGAACGTAGACGTCGGCGGCCGGCTCCTACAGCTCTTTACAGCTGTTCCACGTTCGGACCGCTGAGCCGGTGCCGGCAGTCGAGGACGAACGGGGCCCGGGCGACGGCGGCCAAGTCGAAGGCGTCGTGATCTGCGAGGAGCACGACCGCATCGGCGCGGGCGAGCTCATCAGCGTCGGCATCGACCCGCTCGACGTCGGCCGGTAACTGCGCTCCGTCCACGTGGGGATCGGCAACACAGACATGTGCGCCGAGTTCGGCGAGCTGCCGGGCGATCGACGCGGCCGGTGTCTCACGCGCGTCGCCCGTGTTCTTCTTGTACGCGAATCCGAGCAGGAGGACGCGACGTCCGAGCATTGCGAGCCCGCGGCCGTTGAGCGCCACCGCCAGCCGACGCACGACGTAGTCGGGCATGTGGTCGTTCACATCGTTGGCCAGCTCGACGAATCGGAACGACTGACCGAGACGGCGGCGCACTCGCCACGACAGATACGAGGGATCGACCGGAAGACAGTGGCCGCCCACCCCGGGACCCGGCGTGAACCGCAAGTAGCCGAAAGGCTTCGTCGACGCCGCGTCGATGGCCTCCCAGATGTCGATGCCGAGGTCGTGCGCGTACATCGCGAGCTCGTTGACGAGCGCGACGTTCACATGCCGGAAGGTGTTCTCGAGCAGCTTGGTGAGCTCCGCTTCTTTCGGAGACGAGACCGGCACCGTGTGCTCGACGAGCCGGTCGTAGAAACCACGCACGGCGGCGAGCGACGCGTCGTCGATTCCCGACACGACCTTCGGCGTGTTCACGAACGTCCATGTCGGATTGCCGGGGTCGATGCGCTCAGGGCTGTAACCGAGGTGGAAGTCGCGCCCCGCAACCAGACCGGAACGATCCTCGAGGATCGGTGCGACAAGCTCCTCGGTCGTGCCGGGATACGTCGTCGACTCGAGGATCACCGTCGCACCGCGGCGCAGGTGATCGCCGACATCGGTCGCGGCCACCTCGATGTGACCGAGGTCGGGAGCCCCCTCCCGCAGCGGCGTGGGAACGGAGATGACGGCGACGTCGAAGCCGTCGATCTCGTCCAGCGTCGTGACCGCTCGATAGCGGCCGGTCGTCAGCGCGGCATGCACGACCTCGTCGGCGACGTCCTCCACATACGAGTCGCCAGCATTGAGACGCTTCACTCTCGCCGCGTCGGCATCGAATCCGACGACCTCGAATCCGACCTCGACCGCTCGCATCGCGACGGGGAGGCCTACATACCCCTGGCCCACAACCAGGCACACCGCCACCGCCATGGGCAAAGAAGCTACCTGGCTAGACGATGGGCTCGGGCACGTAGTTCGCGGCGCCCGGGTAGCGAGCAGCGACTTCGGCAACCCGATCGACGAACCGGTGCACCTGCGCCGTCGCCGCACCCGTGAACGACAGGGGGTCCGCGATCACGGCCGCGAGGTCATCCGCCGTCAGTTGCAGCCGCGGATCTGCCGCCAGCCGCGACAACAGGTCGTTGCCCTCGGTTCCCTGCTCGCGTTGTTCGAGCGCCACGGCGATGGCGTGCTCCCCGATCGCCTCGTGCGCGACCTCGCGACCGACGCCGTTGCGCACCGCAGCCATCAGCACCTTGGTCGTGACCAGGAACGGCAGGTAACGATCGAGCTCGCGCTCGATCGTCGCCGGATAAGCCCCGAGCTCGTCGAGCACGGTCAGCAACGTCTGGAACACGCCGTCCGTCGCGAAGAACGCGTCCGGCAGTACCACCCGGCGGACGACCGAGCAGCTGACGTCGCCCTCGTTCCATTGGTCGCCGGCGAGCGAAGCCACCATCGTCAGATGACCACGAAGCACGGTCATCAATCCGTTGATCCGTTCACAGGATCGCGTGTTCATCTTGTGCGGCATCGCCGACGACCCCACCTGCCCGGGCGCGAAGCCCTCGGTCACGAGCTCGTGGCCCGCCATGAGCCGGATCGTCATCGCCAGCGACGAAGGTCCGGCTGCCGCTTGCACGAGCGCGGCAACGACGTCGAGGTCGAGCGACCGCGGGTACACCTGACCGACCGAGTCGAGAACGCGCGTGAAGCCCAGGTGGCGGGCCACTGACTGCTCGAGTAGGGCGAGTTTGTCGAGGTCGCCGTCGAGCAGATCGAGTTGGTCCTGCGCGGTGCCCATCGGTCCTTTGATCCCACGCAACGGGTAACGCTCGAGCAGCGCCTCGACGCGCTCGAGTGCGAGCAACAGCTCTTCGCCGGCGGACGCAAAGCGCTTGCCGAGTGTCGTCGCTTGCGCCGCGACGTTGTGGGAGCGGCCCACGATGACACGCTCGGCGTGCTCGGCGGCGCGACGGCCGAGTCGCACGATCGCCGCGACCATGCGGTCACGTATCAACTCCATCGACGCGCGGACCTGGAGCTGCTCGACGTTCTCGGTGAGATCCCGCGAGGTCATGCCCTTGTGGGCATGCTCGTGGCCGGCGAGGGCCGAGAACTC
>DATAES010000127.1:0-10303 GCA_036257895.1 Acidimicrobiales bacterium | reverse complement strand
TTCGGCTTCGGGGTCGACGAACGGTTCGCCGGACACGTCGATCTCGACACGGTCGATGGTGCCGGTGAACGCGAACCGACCGCGGTAGTCGGTGTCGGCCGCTGAGAAGTCGGTCGCCCATCCCACGGTCAAGCCGGCGTTGGTGAGCGAGAGCCGGCTCCACAGCGTGCGCTTGATCTGCCCTTCACCGATCGCGTCGCCGTCGACGAGCAACGACACGTGTGGCGGGTCGAAGTGGACTGCGAGGGTGTGACGCCCCGGCGGGAGTGATGCCGGAAGCGCAGCGTCGACTCGGTAGACGCGCCAACCCGCGAGGTTGTGCACGAAGCACAACCTTCCGCCGACGACGTGGAACGACCAACCGCCGAGCACCGAGCCTTGCGACACGAGCACACCCTCGACGGGCGCGTCGCCCGTGTGCACCTGCGCGGTGATCGTGTGCGGACGGTTGCGGATGTTGACGGCGACGCTCTCGGGCACCGGAGCTCGCCCCGGCCAGTACACATAGCGGTGGCGCGGCGCCACCGAAGACTGCCGTTCGAGCACGAACGCAGAGAAGGGTCGGTTGTCGAGCGGCAGCACGTCGTTCGCCTCGGCTTCGGCCCACCAGCGATCGATCATCGCGGCGAGCCGTTCCTTGTGTTCGGCGGCGAGGTCGTGGCACTCCGAGGGGTCGGCCCGCAGGTCGTACAGCTCCCACGGCGCGCGGTCGAGTCCCGGCTCGTCGAATTGGATGTCGTGGTAGACGACGGCCTTCCACCCGTCCTGGTACAGCGCGCGACAGCCGAGCATCTCGGAGTACTGCACGGTGTGTCGCTCGGGCGCGTCGGGCGCATCGAAGCTGTACGCGAAGCTGACGCCCGCAAGCGGCTTCTGCTCGACGCCGTCGACGGTCGTCGGGAATTCGATGCCGGCGAGCTCGAGAATGGTGGGGACGACGTCGACCGCGTGCACGTACTGGGTGCGTACATCGCCGGGTGCCGCGATACCGGCGGGCCAGTGGACGATCAACGGGTCGGCGACACCGCCTTCGTGCGTTTCGCGCTTCCACCGTCGGAACGGAGTGTTGCCGGCGACCGTCCATCCCCACGGATAGTTGTTGTGCAGTCGGGGTCCGCCGAGGTCGTCGATTCGCTCGAGTGCCTCGTCGACCGTTCTCGGGAGCGCGTTCCACGCACGTCCGTCGTTCAACGATCCGGTCGGGCCGCCCTCGGACGACGCGCCGTTGTCGGAGAGCACGATCACGACGGTGTTGTCGAGCTCTCCGAGCTCGTCGAGCCGGTCGATGACGCGTCCGACTTGCGCGTCGGCGTGCGACAGGAACCCGGCGAACGCCTCCATGTAGCGGGCATAGACCCGCTTCTCGTCGCCGTCGAGGTCGTCCCAAGCGGGCACCCACTCAGGACGAGGTGACAACTCGGTGTGCGCCGGCAGCAGTCCGCTGGCCTTCTGGCGGGCGAGCGCCTCTTCGCGCCAGACGTCCCAACCCCGATCGAACTGACCCCGGTAGCGGGCGACCCACTCCGCCGGTGCCTGGTGCGGCGAGTGGCACGCGCCCGTCGCGAGGTAGACGAGCCACGGCTTGTCCACGTCGACGTGGCGAAGGTCCTCGAGGAACTCGATGGCGCGATCCGCAAGATCCTCGCTCAGGTGATACCCGGCCTCGTACGAACGAGGCGGGTCGACGAAATGGTTGTCGTGGACGAGTGACGGCACGAACTGATGCGTCTCACCCGCGAAGTAGCCGTACCAACGCTCGAAGCCCCGCGCCAGCGGCCAGCGATCGCGGCGCGCGCCGAGGTGCTCTTCGTCTTCGGGGGTGAGGTGCCACTTGCCGACCGCGTACGCGGCGTAGCCGCGGGGCGTGAGCATCGCCGGCAACAGCGCGCACGAGCGAGGGATGCGGGCGTCGTAGCCGGGAAAGCCGGACGCGAGATCGACGACACGCCCCATGCCACACGCGTGATGGTTGCGGCCGGTCAGGACGCACGCACGCGTGGGCGAGCAGAGCCCCGTCGTGTGGAAGTTCGCGTACCGAAGGCCGTTCGCGGCGAGGCGATCGAAGTTCGGTGTGCCGATGTCCGAGCCGAAGCAACCGAGCTGCGCGAAGCCGACGTCGTCGAGCACGACGATCAGCACGTTCGGCGCGCCAGGCCGAGGCCGCGGGTCGTCAGGCCAGTACGGCTCCGAGTCCCAGTGGTAGCGACCGATGCGGCCCTTGAACTCGCCCGTCTCCATCAGGAGCTAAGCCCAGTACACGGACGCAGCGCGTTCCACTCGCCGATCGCAGCCGCGGCTGCATCGCCCGCCAACGGTTGCGCGACCGACCCACGGATCACTCCCGGTACGAACTGGTAGCTGTCGACATGGCGGCCGGTCATCGTGACCTGCACCACGCCGGTCTTCTCGGCGCCCGAGCCGACCGCTGCGAAGTCGAAGTTGCCGAGCCCGTAACCGACGAAGGTGGTGCCGAACATGCCGGCGCCCTGCAGCCGGTGGGCGTGGCCCCCTATCACGATGTCCGCGCCTGCCGATGACAGCTGGCCGGCGAGCGTCTTCTGCACGTCGCTCGGGCACGTGTTGCGTTCGATGCCCCAGTGCAGGAACACCACGACGATGTCCGCGCTCGCCCGAGCCTGCTGAACAGCAGCCACCAGCGAGTCGACGTTCTTCGCCGACGCGAGTCCCGGATGTCCGGGAGCTGCTGTCCACGACGCGACGAGCTCGCCGTCGATCACTTGTGTGGCGCCGATCACGGCGATGCGCTGGCCTTTCACCGTGGCGGTGAACGCCGCGTACGCGTCGGCGTCGTCGTGTCCGATGCCGACGATGAAGTGATCGGTTTGCGCGTCCTTGACGGCGAGCGATTCGATCAGTCCGGTCGGTCCGTAGTCGCGCCCGTGGTTGTTCGCCATGCTCACTGCGTCGAAGCCGCCGGCCCGCAGCGCGTCGACGGCCGCGGGCGGCGCCCGGAAGGTGAAGTCCTTGTTCTCGGGCGTGCCGCCGGTGGCGATGGCCGATTCGAGGTTGCCGACGGCCAGATCGGCGCCGGACAGGATCGGCGCAAAAGGTCCGATGGCAGTCGCGGCATCGCGGGCGAGGCGAGTCGCCATCGGTCCCTCGAAGTTGATGTCTCCCGCGAACGCGATCGTGACGGGTTGCGGCGGTGCGGTGGTCGTGGTGGTGGTCGTCGTGGTCGTCGTGGTGGTCGACTCGGTCGACTCGGTCGCGGCGGCCGTCGAGTTCTCGCCCGCGGCGCTGCGGTCGGGTCCTGAACCGGAGGAGCACGCCGCGAGCAGCAGCAGCACGATCGAGGCCAGCATCCGCCGCATCGGTCGAGCGTATTTCGTGGTTCGTCGCGGACGGTCCCTGCCAGTACTATGACGTAGCTGCACGGGCCAATGTCGTCCCGAGCGCCTGGACCAACCGCTCCGACGCACACGGGAAGCCGCCTGTGAAAGAAGTTCCGAGGCCTCAGGGCCTGTACGACCCTGCATTCGAGCACGATGCCTGCGGTGTCGGCTTCGTCGTCGACATGCACGGCCGGGCCAGCCACCGCATCATCGACCTTGGCATCTCGTCGCTGTGCCACCTCGACCACCGGGGCGCCACCGGCGCCGAAGCGAACGTTGGCGACGGAGCCGGCATCCTCGTGCAGGTCCCAGACGGCTTCCTCCGCGACGTCGTCGACTTCGCGCTGCCCGAGGCCGGAACCTACGCCGTCGGCTGCGCGTTCCTTCCCCGCGATCCCGACGAGTGCACCGCTGCGATGGCCGCCATCGAAAAGATCGTCGCCAGTGAGGAGCTGACCGTCGTCGGCTGGCGTGACGTCCCTCACGACGACTCGATGATCGGGCAGATGGCGCGCGATGCCGAGCCCACGTTCAAGCAACTCTTCCTGGCCGCGTCCGCTGCTCCTCTCGAGGGCATCGCGCTCGATCGCCGGGCGTACGTCGCGCGCAAGCGCATCGAGCACGAGGTCGGCACCTACTTCGCGTCGCTCTCGGCCCGCACGCTCGTGTACAAGGGCATGCTCGTCACCGGCCAGCTCACCGACTTCTATCCCGACCTCGTCGACGAACGGTTGACGTCCGCGCTCGCGCTCGTGCACTCGCGGTTCTCAACCAACACGTTTCCGTCGTGGCCGCTGGCTCACCCCTACCGGATGATCGCCCACAACGGCGAGATCAACACGGTGATGGGCAACGAGAACTGGATGCGTGCCCGCGAGGCGCTGCTCGCCAGCGACCACTTGGCCGGCCTCGACCGCGCCTATCCCATCTGCACACCCGGCGCGTCAGATACGTGCCGGTTCGACGAGTCGCTCGAGTTGCTCCACCTCGGCGGGCGTTCGCTGCCGCACTCGGTGTTGATGATGATCCCCGAGGCATGGGAGAACCACGAGTCGATGTCCGTCGACAAGCGCGCGTTCTACCAGTTCCACGCGTCGCTCATGGAGCCGTGGGACGGCCCGGCGTCCATTGCGTTCACCGACGGCACCGTGATCGGCGCAGTGCTCGATCGCAACGGTCTACGCCCCTCGCGCTACTGGGTCACGGCGGACGGACTCGTGGTCATGGCGAGCGAGGTCGGCGTGCTCGACATCGACCCGGCCGAGATCGTGCAGCGCGGCCGGTTGCAGCCGGGCCGCATGTTCCTGGTCGACACGGCGCAGGGCCGCATCATCGGCGACGAGGAGCTCAAGCAGGAGCTCGCAGCCGAGCATCCGTACGCCGAGTGGCTCCATGCGGGGCTCGTGCACCTCGACGACCTTCCGTCCCGCCGGTTCCTCACCCCCCAGCACGGTTCGGTCGTTCAGCAGCAGCGGGTGTTCGGCTACACGACGGAAGAGATCAAGATCCTCCTGACGCCGATGGCCAAGGTCGGCTACGAGCCGATCGGGTCGATGGGCACGGACACACCGATCGCGGCGCTGTCGGATCGGCCGCGCCTGCTGTTCGACTACTTCCAGCAGCTCTTCGCGCAGGTCACCAACCCGCCGCTCGACGCCATCCGCGAAGAGCTCGTCACGTCGCTCTCGCAGAACCTCGGACCCGAAGGCAACCTGCTCGATCCGACACCCGCGTCGTGCCGGCAGATCGTGCTGCCCCACCCGATCCTGTCGAATGCCGATCTCGCCAAGCTGCTCTACATCAACGAGGACGGCGACCACCCCGGCTTCCGGCCTTTCGCGGTCGACGGTCTGTTCCCGGTGGCCGAAGGCGGCGACGGACTGCGGCGCGCCCTCGACGAGGTGCGCGCCACCGTGAGCCGTGCCATCAGCGAGGGCGCCAAGATCATCATCCTCTCCGACCGTCACTCGAACGCCGAGATGGCGCCGATCCCGTCGCTGCTGCTCGTGTCCGCAGTGCACCACCACCTGATCCGTGAGAAGTCCCGCACGAAGGTCGGGCTCGTGCTCGAGTGCGGCGACGCGCGCGAGGTGCACCACATGGCGTTGCTGCTCGGGTACGGCGCTTCGGCCGTCAACCCGTACCTCGCGTTCGAGACCATCGACGACCTCATCAACGAGGGCTTCCTGCCCGGCCTCTCGAAGGGCCAGGCGGTGCGCAACTACATCAAGGCGTGCGGCAAGGGCGTCCTCAAGGTGATGTCGAAGATGGGCATCTCGACGGTGGCGTCGTACACCGGGGCGCAGGTCTTCGAAGCGATCGGACTCGCGCGCGACGTCGTCGACGAGTACTTCACCGGCACCACGTCGAAGCTCGGGGGAGTCGGGCTCGACGTGCTCGCGGCCGAGGCGGCGGCCCGTCATCAGTTCGCGTACCTCGACCGGCCGGAGGAGGCCGCGCACCGCGCGCTGTGGCAGGGCGGCGAGTACCAGTGGCGACGCGAGGGCGAGTATCACCTCTTCAACCCGGAGACCGTGTTCAAGCTGCAACACGCGACCCGCACGAAGCGGTACGAGATCTTCAAGGAGTACACGCACCTCGTCGACGAGCAGTCGTCGACCCTCGCCACGCTGCGGGGCCTGTTCCGCTTCCGCGACGACCTGCGCAAGCCTGTACCCATCGACGAGGTCGAGCCCGTTTCGGCCGTCGTGAAGCGCTTCTCGACCGGCGCCATGTCGTACGGCTCGATCTCGAAGGAAGCCCACGAGACGCTCGCCATCGCGATGAACCGGCTCGGCGGGAAGTCGAACACGGGCGAGGGCGGCGAGGACGCTGACCGGTTCGTTCGCGACGAGAACGGCGACCTGCGCCGCTCGGCCATCAAGCAGGTGGCGTCGGGACGCTTCGGCGTGACGTCCGAGTACCTGACCAACGCCGACGACCTCCAGATCAAGATGGCGCAGGGCGCGAAGCCAGGCGAGGGCGGCCAGTTGCCGGGCCAGAAGGTGTACCCGTGGATCGCGAAGACGAGGAACTCCACGCCCGGCGTCGGCCTTATCAGCCCGCCTCCGCACCATGACATCTATTCGATCGAGGATCTCAAGCAACTCATCCACGACCTCAAGAACTCCAATCCGTCGGCGCGGGTGCACGTGAAGCTCGTGGCCGAAGTCGGCGTGGGAACCGTCGCCGCGGGTGTGTCGAAGGCGAAGGCGGACGTCGTGCTCATCAGCGGTCACGACGGCGGCACGGGCGCAGCGCCGCTCACGTCGCTCAAGCACGCTGGTGCGCCATGGGAGCTCGGGCTGGCAGAGACGCAACAGACGCTGTTGCTCAACGGCTTGCGCGATCGCATCGTCGTGCAGACCGACGGCCAGTTGAAGACCGGGCGCGACGTCGTCATCGCGGCGCTGCTCGGCGCCGAGGAGTTCGGCTTCGCGTCGGCGCCGCTCGTCGTGTCGGGCTGCATCATGATGCGCGTCTGCCATCTCGACACGTGCCCGGTCGGTGTCGCGACACAGAACCCGGTGTTGCGCGAGCGGTTCGACGGCCGGCCCGAGTTCGTCGTCAACTTCTTCGAGTTCATCGCGGAGGAGGTGCGCGAGTACCTCGCGCAGCTCGGCTTCCGGTCCTTGGCGGAAGCCGTCGGTCACGTGGAGTCTCTCGACGTGCAAGCGGCGATCGACCACTGGAAAGCCAGGGGCCTCGACCTCACACCGATCCTGCACGTGCCCGAGTCGCCGTGGGAGCAGGACCGTCACTGCACGAAGACACAGGATCACGGGCTCGATCGCGCCCTCGACCAGACGCTCGTGCAGCTGTGCGAGGGCGCGCTGGAGGACGGATCGCCGGTGACGCTCGAGCTGCCGATCCGCAACGTCAACCGCACCGTCGGCACGATTCTCGGTCACGAGGTCACCAAGCGCTACGGCTACGGTGGCCTGCCCGACGACACCATCCAGATCCTGTTCTCGGGTTCCGCCGGCCAGTCCTTCGGCGCGTTCATGCCGCACGGGATCACACTGCGGTTGCACGGCGACGCCAACGACTACTTCGGCAAAGGCCTTTCGGGCGGTCGCCTGGTGGTGCGACCGCCGCTCGGCTCGCATCCGGACTTCGTCGCGGAGGAGAACATCGTCGCCGGCAACGTCATCCTCTACGGCGCCACCCGTGGCGAGGCCTACGTCCGCGGCGTGGTCGGTGAGCGGTTCTGCGTGCGCAACTCGGGTGCAACCGCGGTGGTCGAGGGCGTGGGCGACCACGGCTGCGAGTACATGACGGGCGGCCGGGTCGTCGTGCTCGGACCGACGGGGCGCAACTTCGGCGCCGGCATGTCCGGCGGCTTGGCGTTCGTGTACGACCCCGACGACACCTTCGTACGCCGCCTCAACTTCGAGATGGTCGACCTCGACCCGCTCGAACAAGAGGACGTCGAGTGGCTGCGGACCACGTTGCGGATCCATCAGTCGGAGACGGACTCTGCGGTCGCGGCACGCATCCTCGCCCGGTGGCACGAAGAAGTGCGCAACTTCAAGAAGGTCTTCCCGAAGGACTTCAAGCGGGTGCTCGAAGCGATGCGCACCGCGGAGGAACAAGGACGTGACGTGGACGAAGCGATCATGGCGGCCGCCCATGGGTAGCCGTCGCTTGCGAATGTTGGTGCGCCGTGGCCCCTATAGGGGCCACGGCGACCCGAAGTTCGGGGGGTCGGCGCGTGGCTGATCCCGCGGGCTTTCTCAAGCACGGACGCAAGACGCCGACGCGGCGGCCGATCCCGGTGCGCATCCTCGACTGGCAAGAGGTCTACGAAGACTTTCCCGACTCGGAGTTGCGCGCGCAGGCATCTCGTTGCATGGACTGCGGCATCCCGTTCTGCAACAACGGCTGCCCGCTCGGCAACCTGATCCCGGATTGGAACGACCTCGTCTGGCGCGATCACTGGCGTGACGCAATCGACCGCTTGCACGCGACCAACAACTTCCCCGAGTTCACCGGCCGGTTGTGCCCTGCTCCCTGCGAAGCAGCCTGCGTGCTCGGCATCAACCAGGACGCGGTGACGATCAAGCAGGTCGAGGTGTCGATCATCGACCACGCGTGGGAACAGGGTTGGGTCGAACCGGTGCTGCCGACGGTCAGAACGGGCAAGCGGGTCGCCGTCGTCGGCTCGGGCCCCGCGGGGCTGGCGGCTGCGCAGCAGCTGACGCGCGCCGGTCACGACGTCGTCGTCTACGAGCGCGCTGACCGCATCGGCGGGCTCCTGCGCTACGGCATTCCCGAGTTCAAGATGGAGAAGCGCCACCTCGACCGTCGCGTCGTGCAGATGACAGCCGAGGGCACCGAGTTCCGCACGAACGCCAACGTCGGCGGCAACGTTCCCGTCAGCGAGCTCGACGACTACGACGCGGTCGTGCTCGCGGGCGGCGCGACGCTCTGGCGAGACCTGCCGATCCCAGGACGCGACCTCGCCGGCATCTATCAGGCGATGGAGTACCTGCCCTGGTCGAACAGGGTGCAGGAAGGCGACCTCGCCGAGACGCCGATCACCGCCTCCGGCAAGAA
Organism: Acidimicrobiales bacterium; assembly: GCA_036257895.1. Lineage (GTDB taxonomy): Bacteria > Actinomycetota > Acidimicrobiia > Acidimicrobiales > JACDCH01 > DATAES01. The sequence continues at coordinate 1,391 of DATAES010000127.1, read as the reverse complement.
CGTCGTCATCATCGGCGGCGGCGACACCGGCGCCGACTGCCTCGGCACCGCGATCCGGCACGGCGCCACGACGATCCACCAGTTCGAGATCTTGGCCCGCCCACCGGAGGCTCGACCGGATGCGAACCCGTGGCCGACATGGCCGGTGATCTACCGCGTCTCGTCAGCCCACGAAGAGGGGTGTGAGCGCGTTTTCTCGGTCAACACCGAATGCTTCCTCGGTGACGAAGACGGCAACGTGCGCGCCCTGCGCGCCCACGAGGTCGAGATGGTCGAGGGCCGCTTCCAGAAGATCGAAGGGACCGACTTCGAGCTGCCGTGCGAGCTCGTGCTGCTCGCCATGGGCTTCCTCGGCCCGGAACGGGACGGTCTCGTCGACCAGCTCGGGGTCGACATCAACGAGCGTGGCACTGTCAGCCGCGACGCACGGTTCGCCACCAACCTCGACCGTGTCTTCGTCTGTGGGGACATGGGCCGGGGCCAGAGCCTCATCGTGTGGGCGATAGCCGAAGGCCGCGCCTGCGCCGCTGCGGTGGACGAGCACCTCATCGGCGAGACCGCCCTTCCCGCCCCGATCTCCGCCGACGCCCGCTCGTTGATCTGACCGCTGCCACCACTCTCCGCGCGCGAGCTTCGGAACATGCAAGGCTGCTCGGGTGGGGAGGATGCTGGTGGCCGCCGTGGTCCTGCTGGCGTGGGGGACCGCAGCGGCGGCGACCGTGCGGAACCTGCAGCCGGCGGTTGACCGATCCGAGCCGACCACGGTGTCTTCACCAGCGCGGCCGGGTTCCGCGAGCGTTCGCATCGACGGCCGCGGTGGGGGAGGCTTCGACGTCGGAAGTGGCGTCGCGATCGGACGCCGTGCGGTTGTGACCAACGCGCACGTGGTCGACGATCCCGTCACTTTCGTCACGGGCCGTGATGGCGGCGTGCTGTCGACGGGCCGGATCGAACGAGCCGACGGCCTCGACCTTGCAGTGGTCGTGACCAACGGCCCCGACCTCACGCCCATCCCCCTCGCACCCGAGGACCCGCAGCCCGGCGAGGCCGTCACGATGGTCGGCTATCCCTGGGGTCAGCAAACGATCACGGCAGGTCGCGTCGAGGGCACGCTGGTCCGGGGCGGCTCCACGGTCCTGCGCTTCAGTCCCGAGCCCCACCCCGGGCAGTCCGGCAGTCCGCTGATCGACTCGAAGGGTCGGCTGGTCGGCATCGCGTTCGCCGACGAGACGACTGGCGACCAAGGACTCGCCATCCCTGTGTCCGAGGTGCGGGCCGCGCTCGAGGCGTGGCGTGCACACGGCATCCCGGTGGGTTGAGCCGGTGTTGCCCGTCGTGATCGTGCACCGCGACCAGCCGGAGCGGCTGCGCGAGACGATCGCCGCGTTCCG
>DATAES010000126.1:0-11347 GCA_036257895.1 Acidimicrobiales bacterium | reverse complement strand
CGGCAGGCGTCGAACGGTACCGGGCAACACACCCAGACCGGGACTGCCGGGACTCTCCTCCGACTCGTCGTAGAGCAGTTGCATCCCGATGCAGATGCCGAGGAAGGGCACGTCGCTCGTCGCCATCTCCTTGGCGATCGAACCGAGACCGGTGCGCTCGAGCGCTTCCATGCAGCGCGCGAACGCGCCGACGCCGGGCAGCACGACTCCCGCCGCGTCGCGGATGATCGACTCGTCCGCGGTGAGCCGTGCATCCGCGCCGACTCGTTCGAGCGCCTTCTGCGCTGAACGCAGGTTGCCGATGCCATAGTCGAGGACGGCGATCAGAGGCCGGCCACCGGTCACAGTGAGCCCTTCGTCGACGGCACGCTCCCGCCCTCGACGCGCACCGCCGTGCGCAGCGACCGGGCGACGCCCTTGAACGTCGCTTCGATGACGTGGTGGGTGTTCTCGCCGGTGCGCTTGCGCACGTGCAAGGTGATGGCTGCGGCAGTCGCGAACGACTGCCAGAAGTGTCCCGCCATCTCCGGGTTGAACGGCGGCGCGCCTAGCGGCAGCACCTCGCCGAACGGCACGTCCCACACGACGAAGGGGCGGCCGGACAAGTCGAGCGCGACCTCGACGAGCGCCTCGTCGAGGGGGAACAGGCCGCTCCCGAAACGGGCCACACCGGCCTTGTCGCCCAACGCCTCCGCGAACGTCTCGCCCAACGTGATGCCGACGTCTTCGACGGTGTGATGACCGTCGACGTCGAGGTCACCGGTCGCCAGCACCTTCAAGTCGAAGCCGCCGTGGCGGGCGAGTTGGTCGAGCATGTGATCGAAGAACGGAAGACCGGTGCCGACTTCCGCGCGACCCGAGCCATCGATGTCGATGTCGACGAGAACGGCCGTCTCCTTCGTCTCCCGCTTCCGGGTCGCGACTCGAGTCATTGGCGCTCCCGGCGCCAATGAGCGCTCGACCGTGCGACCGCCAGGGATCGATACAGATCGGCGACCCCGGGCGATCGCGTGGAGTCCGTCGTCGATCTGTATCGACAGGATGCCGATGGGGTGCGGGGGCGCAGCCCCCGAGGGATGCGACTCATGCCAACACCTCCTGGAGCGCGGACAGCAACGCGTCGTCCTCGTCCGCCGTGCCCACGGTGATGCGCAGACATCCGTCGAGGCGCGGCCAGGACGCGCAGTTGCGCACGAGGATCGAGCGATCGAGCAACGACTGCCACACCTCCTCGCCGTCGCGAGCGCGAGGCCGGACGAGGACGAAGTTCGCGCCGGACGGCCACACGTCGAGCGGAAGGTCACGGAGGGCCGCGCTCAGCCGGCCGCGCTCTTCGACCAGCGCCGCGACGCGCTCGTCCATCTCCTTGCGGTAGTCGAGCGCGATACGTCCCGCGACCTGCTTGAACGAGTCGAGGTGATACGGGAGCACGACCTTGTCGAGTTCGCGCACGAGCCACGAAGGACCGATCAGGTAGCCGAGGCGGGCCGCAGCCATCGACCACGTCTTCGAGTACGTACGGGTGACCACGAGCGGCCGCTCGTCGTCGACCAGCTCGAGCGCCGACCACGGGGCGAACTGACCGTACGCCTCGTCGACCACCACGAGCCCGGGCGCAAGGTCGAGCACGCGCCGCACGGTGTCCTCGGTCTCGACCAGGCCGGTCGGGTTGTTCGGCGAGCAGAGGAACGTGATGTCGATTCGAGCCTCGGCGAGGACGCGCTCGACTTCGTCCATGTCGAGGGTGAAGTCCGCGTTGCGCTCACCGGACTCGACCGCCGTTCCCGTGACCTCGGCGATGTGGCTGTGCAGCGCGTACGTGGGCTCGAACACGGCGGCGGTGCGGCCGTTGCCTCCATAGGTGAGGCAGAGGGTCTGGAGGACCTCATTCGAGCCGTTGGCCGCGAACACCTGCTCGGGAGGCACGTCGTGGAGGGCGGCGATGGCGGCCCGCAGCTCGGTCGCGGCGCGGTCCGGGTAACGATGCCATTCGATCCGGCGCAACTCGTCGGCCAGACGGTCGGTGAACGCGCTGGGCGGTGGCTCGGGCGCCTCGTTGGTGTTGAGCCGCACCTTCACGTCGACCTGCGGCGAGTGATAACCCTCCATGAGCGCGACGTCGTCGCGCGGCCGGATCCGTTGTCCCGAACTCATCGCTCTTCGGGGGCTGCGCCCCCGGACCCCATCGGCGTCCTGTCGATACAGATCGGCGACGGACTCCACGCGATCGCCCGGGGTCGCCGATCTGTACCGATCCCTGGCGGTCGCTCGCCCGCCATGAGCTCGCTGCGCTCGCTCATCGCTTCCGCAGCCTGATCGACTCCGCGTGCGCGTCGAGGCCTTCCGCTTCCGCCAACGCGACCACGACAGGCCCGAGTCGCTCGAACGCGTCACGGTCGACGTCGACGACGTGCACCGGCTTCGTGAAATCGTCGGCCGTGAGCGCCCCTGCGAACCGCGCCGAGCCGTGCGTGGGCAGCACGTGCGATGGCCCCGCGACGTAGTCGCCGACCGATGCCGGTGCCCACGGACCGCAGAACACTGCGCCTGCGTGCCGCACCATCGGTATGAGCGACTCGGGATCAGCCACGAGCAGCTCGAGATGTTCCGGTGCGATGAAGTTCGCGACCGCCATCGCTTGATCGGGTCCATCGACGAGCACACAACGACCGTTCACATCGAGCGTCGACTCGATCTCCGCGCGACGCGGTGCGTCCGCCGCAAGGCGGGCGACGGCCTCGGTGATCGCAGCGGCGGCAGCCTCGGACCAGGTCACGAGCCACGCCAGACCTTCAGGTCCGTGTTCGGCCTGAACGATGAGATCGATGGCGGCGAGATCGGGGGCCACCGTGTCGTCGGCCACGACGACGACTTCCGACGGACCCGCGAACGCGGACGGCACGCCCACGCGGCCTTCGCTCGCCACTTGGCGTTTGGCCACCGCGACGTAAAGGTTTCCGGGCCCGACGATGATGTCCACTGCGGGGACGGATTCGGTGCCGTATGCCATCGCGCCGATCGCCTGTGCGCCGCCGATGCGATAGACGACATCGACATCGGCGATCGCCGTAGCCGCCAGGACAACATCTGGTACGCGGCCATCGCCGTCCGGTGGGACGCACACGACGACCTCGTCGACTCCTGCCACTTTGGCCGGCACCGCCGTCATCAGCACCGTCGACGGATAGGCGGCGAGACCGCCGGGCACATAGCAGCCTGCTCGCTCGACGGCGCGACGGAGTGTCCGCACCCGCAAACCCGCTCGGTCATAGCTGACCGGCGGCGCCATCTCGGCGCGGGCGAAGTCTGCGACGTTCGCGGCTGCCGTCTCGAGGGCGTCACGGACCTCGACCGGAACGGCGTCGAGCGAGCGCTTGCGTTGCTCGTCGGCGACGGTGAGCTCGTCGAGTTGCACGCCGTCGAATCGCTGCGTGTACTCGCGCACTGCGCCGTCGCCACGATCCCGGACTCCGGCCAGGATGGTCCGTACCGAGTCGACGACGCGTGCTTCGTCGCCGGCCGTGACCGGACGCGGCAACACGGCGCGCAGGTCGCGCGCACCACGGACATCGACGCGAGCGAGCACGCTGAAACGGTAGTGGCAGGCACTCGTGTGCCGATCCGGAGAAAAATGCGCCCATGGATGGACTCGGTCCGCAACTGTCGACGATCGCCAGCTCGCTCGACGATCTCACCCGCCGCATCACCGAGATCGCCGACAGCCGTGCCGACCGTCCCGACGATGCCGTAGCGAGCGAGCTCTACGAGATCGAGCGAGCGCTGCAGCACGCGTCGCGACGTCTGCAGCGGGTCATGGAACGCACGTGAGGCGCTCGGGCACATGCGTGCGTACATGGCGAAGGCTCCCGTTTCCGGGAGCCTTCGCGGGCGACACCAGGCGGCGGATCCCGATGTCGCAGGAACCAGGTGGCGGGAACCTGGTCACAGAAAACATACATCCGGTCAGGCTTTGAACGCACGGTGAAGTTCTCATGACCCGAGTCCGGCGGAGGGACAAAACCCCGCAAGCAGGCAGTCTCCGCACCGCGGTCGCCGAGCGAGACAGATCCGACGGCCATGGAGGATCAGTCGGAGGCTGAACAGGCCCCGCTCCGCGGGCGGCACCATCTCGTTGAGCGCGTACTCGACCTTGACCGGATCTGTCTCAGTCGTCAGTCCGAGTCGGACCGACAGGCGGCCGACGTGGGTGTCCACCGGCAAGCCCGGCTCGTCCAAGGCGACGCTACGGATCACGTTCCCGGTCTTGCGACCGACCCCGGGAAGGGTCACGAGGTCCTCGAGCCGGTGTGGCACCTCGCTGTCGAACCGCTCGACGAGCGCCTGAGCCATCCCGATCAGGCTCTTCGTCTTGTTACGGAAGAATCCCGTGGTCTTGACGATCTCCTCGACGTCGGCGGGCGCCGCACGAGCAAGCGCTTCGGGGCTCGGGTAGCACGCGAACAGCGTGGGCGTGACCATGTTCACCCGATCGTCCGTCGTCTGCGCCGACAGGATCGTGGCGCAGAGCAGTTGAAACGGACCGTCATGGTCGAGTTCGCACAGTTCCTTGGCGGTGCCTGGGTACTCCTCCGCCAGCAACCGCAGCGTCTCCCTCGCGCGACCGCGTGGCGAGCGAGGTCCGGCCATCCTCGGACGCTACCGTCGGCCCGCGTGGGTCAGGACGAAGACGACCTTCGGATCACGCGGGCACCGCGCACCTGGCTGACCTATGCCCCAAGCGAAGCACTGCCGCGAGCATTGGATGCGATTCGCGAGCGCGGCGGAGGCGAGGTGCGATGGTGGGTCAGTGATCCGCGCGACGAAGACACCCAGGCCGCCGCCACGCACGGACTCCGAGCCGAGCGCGACCTGCTGCAGATGTTCGTCCCACTGCCGGTCGACGAGGCCGTGCCACCGATCGCGTTGCGTTCTTTCGTGCCCGGCGAGGACGAAGCCGCTTGGGTCGAGGTCAACAACCGCGCCTTCGCCGCCCATCCTGAGCAGGGTGGTTGGACCCGCAAGGTCGTCGAGGCTCGCGAGGCCGAGCCATGGTTCGATCCGAACGGGTTCCTGCTCCACCACGATCCCGACACCGGGCGGTTGGCGGGGTTCGTTTGGACGAAGGTCCATGACGACGAGAGCCCACGACTCGGCGAGATCTACGTGATCGCAGTGGATCCGGACTTCGGCGGTCGCAAGCTCGGGCGGACCCTCACACTCGCCGGGCTCGACTGGATGCACCGGACGCGAGGCATCGATCGCGGCATGCTCTATGTCGACGCCGCCAACGGTCCCGCGGTCCGGCTCTACACGAGCATCGGCTTCACGGTCGACCACACCGACCGCGCGTACGCAGGCAGCGTCTGACCGTTCGGCGCGTCAGACGCCGACGCCGACGAGACTCCCGACGAAGAACGTGACGCCGCCTGCGATCGTCGCGATCAACATCTGTCGAGCGGCGGAGAACAGGACCGACCGCCCGGTGAAGCGCGCCAGCAGCGCACCGACGATGGCGCACGCCGTGAGCCCGAGCACCACCGACGCGACGACAGCGGCTGTCCCCGAGCCGAAGAACCACGGCAGGAGCGGTATCAGCGCGCCGATGCCGAAGGACAGGAACGACGACACCGCCGCTCCTTCGGGCGAACCGAGTTGGTTCGGGTCGATTCCCAGCTCCTCGCGCGCGTGCGTCTGTAGAGCCAGATCCGGATCTCGCATCATCTCTTCGGCGAGCTCCCGAGCACGGTCTGGATCGACGCCGCGGGATTGGTAGATCTGCGCCAGCTCGACGGTCTCGACGTTCGGGTTGCGCCGGAGCTCACGGCGTTCGACATCGAGTTCGTGCTCGAGCAACTCGTTCTGCGCCTTCATCGACACGTACTCGCCCGCTGCCATCGAGACGGCTCCTGCGATGAGGCCTGCCAGACCCGCCAGCCGGACGACGCCTGCTCCCGGGTCGGCGCCGGCGACACCGAGGATGAGCGACACATTGGACACCAACCCGTCGCTGACCCCGAAGACCGCGGCGCGCGCGCTTCCACTGCGGACGTCGCGGTGATGGTGTTCGGGTCGCGGCGCGGCCATCACCCGTAGCCTAAGACGCGTGCCGTTCCGTTATGACGTTGGTCGCGACGCGCTCGGAGGATTGCTCGACGATCAACCGACATACCGAGCGGGGCAGGTGTGGGACGGCTTGTACAAGCGCTTGCGCTCGCCGGAGCAGATGACCGATCTGCCGAAGTCGCTACGCGAGCGATTGGCGCGCGAGCTGCCGGCCGGGCTCGAGCTCGTCGCCGAACGCGTGAGCGATCGCGGCGACACCGTGAAGTTCCTGTGGCGACTGCACGACGATCGCACCATCGAGACCGTGCTCATGGCGTACCGCGATCGCGTGACGGTCTGCGTATCGAGCCAGGCGGGCTGCGCGATGGGTTGTGGATTCTGTGCCACGGGGCAAGCGGGGTTCGAACGGCATCTGACCGTCGGCGAGATCGTGGAGCAGGTGGTCCGATCGACGCTCCGCGCACGCGACGAGAACCGGCGCGTGTCGAACATCGTGTTCATGGGCATGGGCGAGCCGCTCGCCAACTACGACAACACGTGGCTCGCGGTCGAGCGCATCCACGACGACCTCGGGCTGTCGGCCCGTCATCTCACGCTCTCGACCATCGGCATCGTGCCCGGCATCCGCCGTCTCGCCACCGAACGCCTCCCGGTGAACCTTGCCGTGTCGTTGCACGCCGCCAACGACGACCTGCGCGACGAGCTCGTGCCGATCAACCGTCGCTACCCGTTGACGGAAGTCGCGGCCGCATGCCGGGACTACCTCGCGGTCAAGAACCGGCGACTCTCGTTCGAGTGGGCGTTGATCGACGGCGTGAACGACCGTCGCCGCGACGCTGCCGAGCTTGCCGCCTATGCCCGGCCGCTGCGCGGCCACGTCAACCTCATCCCGCTGAATCCGACACCCGGGTGGCCGACCTGCGGCACACCTCCCGCCGGCGTGCGCGCGTTCCGCGACCGCCTCGTCGAGCTCGGCATCAACGCCACCGTCCGCCGCACGCGCGGCACCGACATCGACGCCGCCTGCGGCCAGCTACGCGAAACCCACCTGTCGCTCGCCAACGCGCCGTCGAACTCCGGGTCGCCGTGGCCCCTATAGGGGCCACGGCGCACCAACATTCGCAGTCAGCGGACGAGGACGGTGGTGTGGTCGTCGGCGCGGATGGCGTCGACGAGATGCTCGTGGGGACGAACGACAGCCCCCGGCCACACGACGCAGCGCTCGATCGTGCCCTCCACGACCGCATCGATACCGACGACCGACTCGCCGCCCGACCGTTGCAAGTTTGCGGCGAGGTACGCCGCCGGCGTGCCGCAATCCGCGCACGGCACGTCGTCGCCGAGTCGCACCGTGTCGACCCGGCCCGCTTCCGCGGCACGCAGCCAGATCGGCGTCAGGCCCCGCGGCTTCGCCGGGACATCGACGACGTCGCGCCACGGGAGCAGCGAGCCGGCGACCGCCACCCCCGCCGCGAAGGTGTCAGTGCCTACGACGAGGATCCTGATGCGTTCGCCGTCCCACCCGTCGAGCAACGCGTCCATCGGCTGCGGGCACCACGTGTCGCCATTCGCGACGAGTACCGGCCGGCCGTCGATCCAGTCCCGCAAGTGTCCCAGAGCGCCTGCCGTGCCGAGGGCCTCGCCGTCCTCGAACGACAGATGGACGCGCCCGCGAAGGTGTGACTCGAGCAGGTCCCGACCGGCATGCACGTTGACCGCGACCGACTCGGTGACTCCTGTGAAACGGTCGATGGCTTGGTCGACGAGCGGACGATCGCCCAACGGGCACATCACCTTGGGCCGCAGCAGCGTCAACGGCCGCAGCCTGGTGCCGGCACCTGCAGCCAACACCACACCTGCAACACTGTCAGCCATGCAGACCCGCCGGTGGCTCGACCCGTCGCAGCCTCAGACCCTGCAGATCGCGGTCTTCTTGCTCTACGCGCAAGGCGTGCTGTCTCTTCTGTTCAGCGAGTTCCTGGTCCTGCTACTCGTCGCGAAGCTCGCCGGCATCCCGGCAGGCTATGGGATCGCCAACGAACGCAAGTGGGCGTACGGCCTCGGGATCATCGTGGCGTTCTCGCCGTTCGTCGTCCGCATCATCTACTACGGGATCAACCGCGTCTTCAGCACGGACCTCATCTCGCTGATGTTCGAGGTCGCGCTCGTGTTGTTGCTGCTCCATCCCCAGTCGCGTGAGTACGAACGGATCTGGTTCAAGTGAAAGGCTCAGTCTCATGAGCGAGCGAAGAGAGCGCATGGCGGACGAGCGACCGCCAGGGAGCCGGACGCAGATGGGGTCCGGGGGCGCAGCCCCCGTGGTCTCATGAGCGAGCACCCTTCCGTCACGGGCGTCGACGGGCTCAAGAGCCTCGTCGGCGAGCACATCGGCTACAGCGACTGGCACGAGGTCACGCAAGAGCAGGTCAACACGTTCGCGGAGGCGACGGGTGACCACCAGTGGATCCACGTCGATCCCGAGCGCGCCAAGGCCGGTCCGTTCGGTGGCCCGATCGCGCATGGCTATCTCACGCTGTCGCTCGGCCCCTACTTCCTGCCCAAGATGTGGGACGTCCACGGCTTCTCGATGGGCGTGAACTACGGGTGTGAGAAGGTGCGCTTCCCGGCTCCCGTGCCAGTGGGCGCCAAAGTGCGCTGTGGTGCAACGGTCGACGAGGTCGAGGAGATCGCGGGCGGCGCGCAGGTGAAGCTGACGCTCACGTTCGAATGCGAGGGCGCACCGAAGCCCAGTTGCGTCGCGCAGGTCGTGTACCGCTACTACGGATGAGAATTCGCCCGGATCGGGCGGCACAACGCTTGGCCGCCGCCGCTCGCGACGAGCCGGCGATCAGCGGACCACACACGGCCGTTCCAACCGAGCAGCCCACCCTCGCCGACCGGTGAGTGACCATCGGCGAGGAGCCAGTCCGACACCGGCCGTCGATGCAACGTGACGTACAGATCGAGACTCGGCGCGTAGATGTTCGGCTGCTTCCACATGTGCGGTCGGCTGGCGGCCGGCCAGCTCTGCACGTCGACGACTACCAACGAACGGCAGGCGTCGACCCACGGATCGGTGAAGTCGCCCTCGAGGAAGCGGTGCCACTGGCGGTAGATCGGCGGCAGTGGTTCGGAGGGTGGCCAGTCGCGACGGAAGTCGAGCGGCCTCGACTCGAGGTTCAGCCAGAACGGAAACGGCGGGCCCGCGTCGTCCTCGACATCGGCGAACAGCTCGCCGAAGTTGGGTAGTCCGTCGGGTCCCGGGACATCGGGCGCGACCGTGTCATCGTGGACCAGTGCCTCGACGTTGTCGTCGATCGCCCACACCGTCGCTTCGAGGATCCGTCGCTCGCCTTGCGTCATCTCGACGCGGTACGAAGCCGCGACGCGCGTCGTGCGCAACGGCGTGACGAGCAGGTCCACGGGGTCGAAGGATGCGACCGACAAGTAGTGGCACGCGAAGCTCGCGGGCCGCGGGAACGTGGACTCCTCCCCTGCGGCGCGGAACGCGACGGCTGCGATGTAGCCGCCCATCGGTCCCCAGATCTCCCAGTCCTCGCTCAGCGCGGCCCGGTAGCGGCCGTCGCCGAGCGCTTCGACAGCAGTGTCGACCCCCAGGTCAGCCATGCCGGCAGTCTGGCGGTTCAGCGGAAGCTGGGAATCACTTTTTCCGCGAGCAGGCGCAACGACTCGGTCTCCGGGTAGTCCGAGCACCACGGAACGAACCCCGTGCAGCCGAGATCGATGTAGGTCTGGATCTTCTCCGCGACCTCGTCCGGCGTACCGACGAGGTTGCCCTGTCGCCACGACTCGAGCGGCTCGCCCCACATCGATTTCGTGCCCCCTTCGACGAGCTCCTGCTCGGTCTCGCGGATGAACAGCTCGCCCGCGATGGTCTTGGTGATCTCGTCGTAGTCACGACCGACGGCCTTGCAGTGTTGCTTCAGCACCTCGGCCTTGTGCGCCCACTCGTGCGGCTTGCCGCCGAAGTTCGAGTAATCCGCGTGACGGGCGACGACCCGCAGCGTGAGTTGCTCACCTCCGCCGCCGATCCACACCGGCGGATGCGGTTTCTGCACCGGCTTCGGATCACATTGCGCGCCTTGCAACTGGTAGTACCGACCGTCGTACGAGACGTCGGGCTCGGACCACATCGCCTTCACGATCTCGACTGTCTCGCGCAGCATCCCGATGCGGTCCTTGTTGGCGGCGAACTCGTAGCCGTAGCCCCGGAACTCATGGTCGTACCAACCGGCGCCGATCCCCCAGTCCAACCGTCCACCGCTGATGACGTCGATCGTGCTCGTGACCTTCGCGAGCAGGGCTGGGCTCCTGTACGGCGCGCACCCGACCATCTGGCCGAGCCGGACGCGGTTCGTGCGCTGGCTGATCGCGGCTATCACGGTCCAGCACTCGAACACCGCCTCGTGCGCGGGCACCGGCACGTTGTGGAAGTGGTCGTACACCCAGATCGAGTCGTAGCCGAGCTCCTCCGCGAGCACTGCGACCTCCACCGCTTTCGCCCACTTCGCCTCGGCGCCGCTGATCGAGGACAGCTCCATCTTCCAGCCCTGCGGGATGAACGCTCCGAACGTGATCTGTGTCATCCGGTGGAAGCTATCCCCGGTGCCGACGATGAAGGATCACAGCTCGGCGCGGCGGATCTTGCCGAGTGCGGTGCGAGGCAAGGAGTCCGTCAACTCCATCTCGCGGGGAGCGGCCCACGGGCCGAGGTGCTCCTTCACGATCGACCGCAGCTCGTCGAGGGTCGGCGGCGCGGTGCGATCGGCGGGCACCACGACGGCGACCACCCGCTGGCCCCACTCGTCGTCGGCCCGCCCGACAACGGCGACCTCGCCGACGGACGGCAGCGCTTCCAACACTGCTTCGACGGTGTCGGGCCACACGTTCTCGCCGCCGCTGATGATCACGTCGTCGAGGCGACCGGACACGTGCAAGCTCCCACCCTCCAACGAACCCACGTCACCGGTGCGGAACCAGCCGTCCCCGTCCTTGGGATCGGTGCCGTCGCGGTAGCAGCGCAACAACATCGCGCCTCGGACGGCGATCTCGCCCGTGTCCGGATCGATTGCGACTTCGACGCCGTCGAGCGGTGTGCCGTCGTAGACGATGCCGCTGCCGGTCTCCGTCATGCCGTACGTGGTCACGACGTTGGCTGCGAGACGCGCCGGGGGTGACGCGCCACCGAGCACGACGACGCGGAAGAGATCGGGATCGAGGCGCCGCAAGGCGGTGGCGACCAGCGAGACGAGCGTGACCCCTT